>JAGWWM010000070.1 GCA_018970395.1 Bacteroidota bacterium | reverse complement strand
CAAAACCACAGCACTGGTTGCATTACCCAAATTACTGGCACTGCCTGAAACTACAATTGTTCCTGCAGACAGCGTACCTCTACTAATCGTTGTAGTTCCTGTGTAGGCATTGCTTGCACTAGACAAAGTCGTTACACCTGATCCGGAATTATTAATAACCAATGAACCTGATCCGGTAATAGCACTTGAAATTGTTGTTCCACCCGTACTTGTATTGGACAATGTAAGCGCACCACCATTAGCAATACCGCCTGTTAGTATTGTAAGGAGATTAGCAGTTGTATTGGTAATTCCCCCACCACCGGCATTAACCGTAAAGCCTCTGGTATAGTTGGCAGCCGCACCCGTATAGCTTAATGTGCCGGAAGTAGAAGCCCCACCCAATACAACAGCACTGGACGCATTACCTAAATTACTGGCAGAAGAGGCTACCACAATTGAACCGGCAGATAGCGTTCCACTACTTATGGTTGTAGTTCCTCCATAGGTATTAGTCCCTGATAAAACTACGGTACCGCCTGTAACATTCACAGCTCCGGTGTTACTAGCACCGGCAGCACTTACTAGATTACCACTAAAAGTTGCTGTTCCTGACCCCCCGTTTAAAGAAGCAGTAGTTGCGGCATCAATATATACTTCATTACTAAAAATCGCAGTACCTGTTCCGCTTAATCCGATTGTTCTTGTTGCACTACTTGTATTAGGCGCAACATATATGGATTGACCTACCGTAATATTGTCTGTTGCAAGGAGAGAAACATTGTTACCTTGACTAACATCCCCCACGTTTAATCCAAGATCTACTCCTCTATTGGCCGTAGTGGTATTAGTACCCAATCCAGAGTTGTTTGATACAATTACGGTCCCTTCCCCTATTTGCGTTTGGCCTGTGTAAGATCCGTTTGAAGATAAGGTTAATGTACCAGGACCCGATTTGCCTATTTTAGTTGCATTACTTGTTCCGGATGGGGTGTTCAAATTAGAAAGAGTAAATGTTTGTCCGGAAGCTACATTTATCACCCCTGCTGAAGATCCATCAATAACATTCAGCGCAGTTCTAGAAAGGGAAGATGTCACATCAAGAGTTGTAGATGTTGCAGCATTACCTATAGTTATAGCTCCGCTGGTATTTCCAAGATGGCCAGCATTAGAAACAGAAACAGTACCTGCACTGATTGTTGTACCTCCGCTGTAAGTGTTGGAAGCATTTGAAAGAGTGAGAGTTCCAGCACCAACTTTTGTAAGTGCAAATCCACCAGACACTACACCAGATAGAGTAAGATTTCCAGCACCCCCAACACTACTGGCGGAACCTAGGGCTACAGTACCAGCCCATGTAGAACCGGTAGTCGTACTGGAGTTAATTAAAGCTCCTCCAGAAGAGATACCCGTTCCGTTAATCGTCAACGCTTCGGTCGCATTAGTTGTAAGTGAGAAACCGTTCATATTTAAAACACCACCAGAAGTTATTGACGTACCAGCTGCAGTGGTTCCTAGTGGACCACTTGAACTTGCAGTTGAATTAGCACCTAATTGTAATGTGGCATTTGCATTTACTGTAGTAGTCCCCGTGTATGTATTTGCTTGATTCAAAGCTACAATCGAGCCTGCATCACCACCTACAAAAACATTATTGACAGAATTTGTGGTAGTACTATTTGCTGCCAATCCATCATCAATTGTACCTGGCGTATACGTGCCAGATGCGAGGTAATAACCTAATTCAACTCTGCCAGTATTTTCAACAGTGCATGTTTGTTTCCAATAAGCATTATCATTCGAATTCCCATCCCACATGTCAGAGCCATAAATTGAGAAAGCATCAATGTTCCCTGAACCATTGAGCGTAAGATTGTAGGCTCTATAATCTGTTCCTGCTACTGTTAAAAAAACATCAGCGGTAGTACTTGACGTAATCCTAACTGTGAAAATGTAGTCTCTATAAGTATCTTGTGAGGGATTATATGAAAAACTCGTAGTACCGCCCGATCTATTAACATACCATGAACCGTAATTATCTGTGTTGACATATAGTCTTGAGCCACTTATGTTGTTTGCATAGGAAGTTCCTTGAGTACCGGCAGCATTAAGAGAAAAACCAATCTGTCCAAAAGCTCTGGTACAAGAAACTGTAATTTTAAATACATCTCCAACTCTTAGGGCTCTATTAGAGCCGCTATTATCCCCAGCAGTTTTATAAGTTCTCCAAGCAGCAACTTGTTTACTGCCTGAGTTTGCCCACATTCCCAACTCGCCGGAGGCTGCCGGATTTCCAGTAAAAATATCTCCCCCACTTGCGAACTTTGTATAATAACCCGTATTGTCAAGAGTGTACGTCACCGTCGTCTGCCCCATCACCGTCTCATTCACGAGCACAAACAGCGAGAGCATCATCGCGATGCGGGAGAGGAATTTCTTAAAAGCATTTACAGAGTTGCAAGCAATCACATTCATTTCAGCGCGTGTAGAATTGTTCATACGACAATTGTTTAGAGTCAAAATATTTATGGAAGGGCAAGCGTGGAGCAGGCTCTGTCCATATGGGCTAATATCGATTTTTACGTTTGTGGTTTTGCAAGGGGATATCGGATTGTCTGCAAGGTGAGAGGCATAGGGCTAGACAACGAGAATAAGATAACTGCTTTTTATTCGCAAAGCGCTCATATTCAAGTGCTAATTTAACAGCATTTTTGAAAAAACAAAAATATTTTATGAATTTAAGGTTAAATTTTTTGGGGGGAGGGGGGATTGTTGAGAGTTGGAGGTTGGAGGTTGGTGGTGAATTCAACGAATCAACAGGTATCGGGTTGTCGCGCCCTGCGGGCGGTTGTCGCCACCTTCGGTGGGGTGTCAGAATCGTTGGTCGTTGTTCGTTGGTCGAAAAAAACGATAGACGATAGACGAGAAACGAAAAATGGGTGTCGC
>JAGWWM010000069.1 GCA_018970395.1 Bacteroidota bacterium | reverse complement strand
TTTTTTCATAATCAATCTTTTCGCAATATTCCGTCATTTACATTACCGATATGAAAATTTAATATTAATGAATGATTATGATTAAAAAGTAACGTGCCTGATTCAACAACGGTACTTGTAATTTTAAAATCTTTAAGCTATACTTTTAGGCGGCAAACCATCCAAATTGTATAGAGTAAAAAAGGTTTTGCTAAGCGCATGCTTATAAAAAGCAAAAGACCCCGAAATTCGGGGTCTATGCTAGGTTAAAGTTAAGCGAAGATTATTCTGCTGTTCCCCCTGCCGGTTTAGCGGCTTTCTTGGAACGACGGGTACGTTTCTTGGTTTCTCCTTTAGCAGCCAGTTTATTTTGGCTGTAGATATCGTTGAAGTCAACCAATTCAATCATGGCCATTTCGGCTGCATCACCCGGACGGAAGCCGGTTTTGATGATTCGGGTATACCCCCTGGTCTTTCTGCGGTTTTAGGCGCGCTGGTGCTGAACAATTCGGTTATGGCCTCTTTGTCTTGCAAATAGCTGAACACCAATCTGCGATTGTGGGTTGAGTTTTCTTTTCCGCGGGTAATCAAAGGTTCAACATAAACTCTGAGTGCTTTAGCTTTGGCTACTGTGGTAAAGATTCGTTTGTGGCGAATAAGTGCCGTGGCCAGATTGGCCATTAAGGCTCTGCGGTGACCGGTTTTACGGCCGAGGTTGTTTACTTTATCTCCGTGTCTCATGATAAACCCAAACTATTCATTAGAAAACAGTAGAAAGAGTGACAGGTTGAAGAAATAGCTGATGAAAGTTGATATTTAAAGGTAAAAAAAACAATCACCAAATGGGTGGGATAGACAAAATCGAATTCAGCGATCACTCGGTAACGGCCTGGGGCGGGATGAAATTGATGAAGGACCTTCTGGATGCCAGTGGGATGAGGGATAAACTATCAGAGCTGCCCCTACCGGAAAAGGGATCGAATCGTGGATATGACCCTGTCCAAATCATGGAGTGTTTTTGGGTCAGTATTTGGATAGGGGCGGGACGATTCAGTCATTCAGCGTATCTACGATTCGATGATGTTTTGAAACAGATATTTCAATGGAAACAGGCTCCATCACAAAGTACATACAGTCGCTATTTTGCCAAGTTTAATTGGAAGAGAAACACCGAGACGTTTGTTCCCTTGTTTCAGTGGTTTCACAATCAGATCCGCTTTAATAATCTTACTCTTGATTTGGATAGTACGGTTGTAACACGTTATGGGGAACAAGAGGGAGCAAAGAAAGGCTACAATCCAAAGAAACCGGGACGAAATTCACACCATCCTTTGATGGCTTTTATTCCGGAGGTTCGTATGGTAGCTAATGCTTGGCTACGACAAGGCAATACCGGCTCTTCCAACAATGCCAAAGCTTTCTTAGAGGAGACCATGGAAATTTTAAAAGAGAAAAAGGTCGGATTGATACGGTGTGATAGCGGATTTTACACCAATGATTTTTTGAGTGAATTAGAACGCAAGGCACTAAACTATATCACCGCAGTGAAATTTTATCCTACGATAAAACGGGAATTATTGTGCTTGAGTGACTGGATCGAGATAAAAAGGGGGGTTGAAATCTGTGAGTTCGAATACCAGTCGCCCGATTGGAAACGGCCCCGACGAATCGTAGCAGTACGCAAAAGCATAGAAAAGCTACCCAAGTCAACGGGAAAGTTATTGTTGTTTGATGAGCCTGCTGGCAGGTATCGTTATAGTGCATATGTAACGAATATGGATTTACCGGCCGAGCAAATCTGGGAAATGTATAAGCAACGAGGTGATGCCGAGAACAGGATCAAAGAGCTCAAATATGATTTTGCCCTGGATACATTTTGCATGAACAACTTTTGGGGTACAGAAGCTGCTTTCCGAAGCATTTTGATGGCCTATAACATGTTGGCATTGTTCCGACAAGTGGTACTTAAAATGAAGTCCCAGGCCACTTTAAGCACCTTACGGTTCAAATGCTTTGCATTAGGAGCATGGATTACAAAACATGCCAGAATCACCACCTTAAAAATCAGTGCAACGGGCGAAAAACGACGATGGTTGGATGCCCTGTTTGATACCGTACCCAAAAAACACCCCCCTTATTTTTTCCTTAATGCATAATCTGGGTTTATACGTAGAAAATAAAACTGAGCACAGTGAATAATTGAAAGCATAAGCAGGAGGAGGCGCCATATTTCATCCTGTAAATTATTTACGTATCAGCCATTTTTATATTATATATGATCTAATGTGTTTTTTTGGGATTTATGGTTTAAGTGCACCGACGAATCGCCCGGCATCTGCTGCTGCGGGAAATCCGGAGGCGCGGCAAAGGATTTGTCCGGAAGGGCCGATGAGGAAGACATATACTTTGGATTTATCCTTGACATTCATCTGCCTGAAATAATCATTGAGCGGACCATAGTAAGTGGCCACAAAAGGATGTTTTTCGACAGGCACTCCGGAGCGCATACCGCCGTCTATCCATCCGGAAGCCCATCTCCAGAAAGTAGAGATCATGGGCACTTCATAAAAGGAGGTTGAGGAGGACTGCAGATTTTGTTGCCAGAATTTATACCAGGCGTCGGCCTGGCTTTGTGCCTGTCGTTCAAAGGCGATGACCAGCAGCTGGGTTTTTCCCGATACCGGCAATTCAATATTTTTTCCGCTCAGGGTTTGGGCTTTGATGGTAGGGAAGGTTCCGGAAGGATTTGCGGAAATCATGGCTGCCTGAATCATGAGTGCGATAAGAAGGGGTGGAATCATGATGTAATTTAAGATTAAATAATGGATGGCTGCTCTGAGTTTGATCAGTCTTGTTGATTGCTGCGGGCGGCTGCGTTTTTGCTATCGGAAACATTCTGCTTCCCACCCTCCCGCCCAACCGCCGCCCGGGGGCACATGTGCTAATTGCTTGCTTTGCTGCAATCTGCAGCAGATCCCAATACTATTTCAGCAACTCATTCTTTGATCAGTTTGATGAACCTGCTCTCTTTGCCGTGTATCGACAAAAGATAGATTCCCGATGGAAACTCAGTGAGATCAAGTGCTGTTTTGCGTCCAAGAATCTGTCCATGTAAATACGTTCT
>JAGWWM010000038.1 GCA_018970395.1 Bacteroidota bacterium | reverse complement strand
TACGCTTGATTTCAGCAATGAAGCGTTGCAGGCAGCGGAAAAAGGATGGAAACGTTTGTGGGAAGCCTATGCGTGGTTGCAGCAGGAAACATTGCAGGGTGGCGCTGAGGCGAAGGATACCACACTGGATGAAAAAGTGAATCAATTAGTGAATGAACTGGAAGATTTCATCAATGATGATTTGAACACCGCCAAAGTACTGGCGAATCTGTTTGAACTGGTACCCGTGTTGAATGGCATCAAAGACAAACACATTGCAGCGGATGCATTGAGTGCGCACACGATTGATACCCTGAAAAATCAGTTGAAAGTTTTTGTAGAAGATATTTTGGGATTGCAGGGAGAAAACGCGAAGGAGAACAAATATCTGGACGGGGTGATGACCTTGCTGATGGACTTGCGCAAGGAAGCGCGGCGACAGAAAGATTTTGCGACCGGCGACCGGATTCGGAATCAATTGGCTGCGCTGGGCATTCAGTTGAAAGATGAGAAAGATGGCGGTATGAGTTATACCCTCGAATAGGCTGATGAAATATATTTTATGTCTGACAAACCAATCCTTCGTTATACCCTCGGCCGCGAAGAAAGACTCAAGTCTCGCAAAAAAATAAGCGCCCTCTTCGCGGCCGGTAAAGTTATTCCCCTCCCTCCCTTCCGATTGCTTTATCAGATTCACCCCGAACTACCTGCCCTGCAAATGGGCGTTGCAGTAAGTACCCGAAATTTCAAAAAAGCAGTGGATCGCAACCGCATCAAACGACTCATCAGAGAAGCTTATCGCTTGCAGAAAAACGAACTCAAAAACTCTTTGGAGCAACAGCAAAGAGGACTATCTCTTTTTATCATTTACACCGGAAAAGCGCTGCCCGATTACGCATTAGTCTTTGAGAAAACAGGAAAACTGCTGGACGCATTGATGAAAAAAACAAATGAAATTCCTCAATAAAATATTATCCTGGCCTTTTATCTGGCTGATTCAATTTTATCAATACGGAATCAGTCCGCTTATCGGTCCGAAATGTCGCTTTACGCCTACCTGCAGCACTTATGGCTTGCAGGCGTTTAAAAAATACGGAGTGTGGAAAGGGTTGGTGCTCACAGTGAAAAGAGTGAGCAGGTGTCACCCATTAGGGGGCAGCGGGTACGACCCGCTGCCGTAGGTTTTTCAACTATTTGGCAGCCTGATAACGGGCTTCAATTTTATTCCAGTCAATCACATTCCAAAACGCGCCGAGATAATCTGCTCTGCGGTTTTGATATTTAAGATAATAGGCATGTTCCCATACATCTACGCCCAACAATGGTGTTCCTTTTACCTCTGCCACATCCATGAGCGGATTATCCTGATTGGGAGTAGAGGAAATGACTAATTCTTTTTTATCATTCAAACTTAACCAAGCCCATCCGCTTCCAAAACGCGTCATGCCGGCATTGGCAAACTTTTCTTTGAAAGCATCAAAAGAACCAAAGGTTGCATCAATGGCAGCGGCTAAAGATCCTATTGGAGTTCCTCCTGCATTGGGTGCCAGCGATTCCCAGAAGAAAGTGTGATTCCAGTGACCCCCGCCGTTGTTGCGTACCGCCACGGAAATCTTTCCGGCATCAGCTACCAATGCTTCAATGGATTTGTTTTCATGTTCAGTACCTGCAATGGCTTTATTCAAATTATCCACATAAGCCTGATGATGCTTTCCATGATGAATCTGCATGGTCAGCGTATCAATGTGCGGCTCCAGCGCTTCATGCGCATAAGGGAGAGGAGAGAGTGTGAAAGGCATAATGTATCATTTAAATGAGTAAAAAAAAGTTGTAGGTTGTAGGTTGTAAGTTGGATGTAGAAATACTTTTAACTTTCTACTTTTAACTTTCTACTTTTCTACAAACGCAAAAGTACGTTCTCCCATCAATTCCTTCAAAGGATTTAATGGCTAAAACAAATCAGGGTTTGGCATAAGCCAGCTTAGTTCCTTCTCCTACTGTGTGATAACTGTTAATTCCGAGTGAAGCGATGATTTCCGCTTTTGGCAAATCGAGACAACCATCTGATAAAAGCAGCGTCGGTTCAAGATAGATATCGGTAACTGCTCCAATCACAAAATAGGTATTATTGAAACGGATAGGAATTACTTCCTTTAATTCAAGTGCAAATTTTACCGGACTTTCCGCAACAAAAGGAGCCGGGCAATTTCCTCGTTTTTCCGAATGCAATCCGGTTTGCTCAAACTCGCTCACTCCCTCCGGATATTTGGCACTGGTTTGGTGCGCCTGCCGGAAAAAAGAATTAGCGACCAGATTCATAGTATAGACTCCGGTAGCTTCAATATTCGCTAAAGTGTGGGGAGCTGCTTCACGAGGACGGTTCACAAAACCAATCAAAGCAGGATTGGAACCAAGATGAACGATATTATTGAAAATAGCAAGATTTTCTATGCCTTGAGTATTAACAGTACCTGTCAACACTGGCGATTTGAAACCCGTCAGCGCATTGATAAAATTCGCCCGATAAAATCGCTCCATCTTATCCAGGTTATCCAAAGAAAAGTGAACCATGTAATTTTAACAAAGAATTCATAGGTTTGTTCCATTAATTTTTATATTTACAAAAACAATTCAATATGATAAAACAGGCAATTCTTGGGGTACTTCTTCTAACACAACTCGTCATAAATGCTCAGGTTACTCGTCCGGTGGGCGTCAATTTATCATACATTAACGACTACTCCACCGAACTAGTATTTACCAACGCTTTTCGCCAATGTCGTCCCTGGATATCTGCCAATGCGGATGATAGCGGTCCCTGGGATACGCAAATCAACATTCCTTTGAGACCTGATGGATATCCGGTTGCGATACCGTATAACGACGGCACGAATCCTCCTCAAAGAGTAAAAACGCTTTTAGTGTGGGATCTGTTTGATGCCACTCCGGTGGGTTTGTACCGACTCAAAACAGAAGGACAAGGCCGAATCAGACTTTCCAATGGCACTTTTGGTGAATTTAACAGTCCGATAGATACACTGGTCGAAGTGAATGCCGGTGTAATTTTGGAGATACTTGAATCCAATGTAAACAATCCTGTACGGAATATTGAATTTGTGCTCCCCAAATATGTGAACACTTACAAGAATAAAATTTTCACCGATGAACTGGTAAAATTGGTGAATGACTTTCAGGTGATTCGTTTCATGGATTTCACTTACACCAATAATTCTCCTGTTGTTAGCTGGAATGACAGAACCCAAGGTAACTATTACAGCCAGGGACTTAATACCGGAGCATCATGGGAGGTGGTCACACAACTAGCCAATCTGACAAGAAAAGATGTATGGATTAATATTCCCCATCAGGCAGACAATAATTACATCGACAGCCTGGCTACTTTTCTTCAAAGAAATCTGCACGCACAAGCTAAAATTTATCTTGAATACAGCAATGAAACTTGGAATGGCATTTTTGATCAGAACTACTATTGTGCCGATATGGGCGAAGCATTAGGATATACCGGCGAACCATGGGAGCGCACGCTGAAATTTACCGCCAAAAGATCCGCTGATATCTTCACAAGATTTGAAGCCATATTTACCAATGACGCCAGACTCATTAAGCTGCTTCCTTCACAGGCAGCCAACAGCGGACTCGCAGATCAGCTGGTTACCTTTTTCAACGATGTACAATATAACCCAACCCAAGTAAAAGCTTCTGCCATCGCTATCGCACCTTATTTTGGAACTTCAGTAGCAGATGATATTGTTGCTAATAATCAAGTCAATTCCATAACCGTTCCCGGCATCATGAATTTACTGAGAACATCCATCACAGAAACTGAACAATGGATGATAGCCAATAAAGAAGTTGCCGACTTTTACGGACTCGATCTGGTTTGTTATGAAGGCGGTCAACATCTTGCGGGTACCGGCAATAATGCGAACAATGATGTGTTAACGGAAAAACTGATCAACGCAAACCGAAATGCTGAAATGGGCACGCTGTATTGCGACTATTTGAACAGATGGTATGAAAGAGCGGGAGGTCTATTCTGTCACTTTAATTCGGTACAGCCCTTTACTCAATTTGGCAGCTGGGGACTCATGGAATCGCAACAAGATACCCTCAATCCCAAATATCAGGCGGTAAAGCAATGTGTGTTCGCACTCAACACAACAACGACCCGCATCAAAGAAACGATTAGAAATTCCGGACTAAAAATCTATCCCAATCCTGTTCGCTATAAATTATATCTGAATACAACAGGCAACAGCAGATTACCTTACCAGGTATTCAACACCACCGGACAAATGATAAAGAGTGGCATCGGGCAGGAAGTGGATATGTCGAATCTTAAGTCGGGAATGTATTTTATCCGAATTGAAAACAAGTCGTATAAGGTAGTGAAGGAGTGAGGGGTTAACGGTTAGTGGTTAGTGGTTCCCCAACTACTAATTACTAATTATTAATTATTAATTACTAATTATTTCCTCTCCCTTTAATTCCTCCTTCTCCCCTTTTGTCCGAAGTAAAAAGAAAAACCGGTACGAAATACGGGGAGTTGACGACCAAACTGATCTACGTATGGAGAAAGCCGGTCGCCGGCAACATCAATCATAATGCTGGTGTAAAACTGAGATTGTCCTATAAACCGCGTACCAAATCCTCCACCTACCAGTAAAGAAGGCGCGCCATAATTCGTGCGTGCCAGCACTGCTCCATTGAGGCGTTCACTAAACGAGATAGTATTGTATTCGTATTGACTGCCAATAAAAAAACGATCGGTGGGCCAGATGCGAAGGAACGGTCCTCCCCCCAAAACGGTTTGTCTTAAAACAGCTGCACTACTGGTTCGGTTTTGCGTAACGTAGTTAAAATTAATGGCTACACCTGCATCCATAAATGGAGTGATACTGTAACCTAATTCTGGATTCAATCCAATAATAAAACCATTGAAAAATCCCAGATTCAATCCGGAGCCGAAGAACATCAAATCTTTATGAAAACGGGATTTGGGCTGTGCAATAGCGACTTGATTAAGTAAAAGTAAAAGAACAAACAGCCGCAGCATCTTGGAAAGCAATAATTGTGTTGGACGTGTCATATGATTAAAGATCAAAAATTTTTCCGGGATTTAAAATCAGATTGGGATCGAAAGTTCTTTTGATGCCGCGCATCAGTTCGAGGGCAGCAGGTTGCGCCACCACCGGCATGAAACCTTTTTGAATCAGTCCGATCCCATGCTCACCGCTGATCGTACCGCCGAGACTGTGCACCAGTTCAAATAACTCTCTTAAGATGAGCGCCATGGCTTCATCTCCATAACTGTTGGGCGTTCCTTCTTTATGAATCCTAACGTGCAAATTGCCATCGCCCGCATGCCCGTAACAAACCACTTCAAAAGCGTGCTTCTTCCCCAATGCTTTCACCCCTCTGATGAGGGAAGGCAATTCTGCGCGTGGCACTACCGTATCTTCTTCAATGGTATAGCCTTTGAGTTTCACTGCTTCGGCCACCCTTCTTCTCAGTTTCCATAATTCCGTTTTTTGCTGCGCATCATCGGCAAAATAAATTTCTCCGATATCATAACGCGTCAATAAACTTCCAATGGCTTCCATCTCTTTCATCAGCACTTCGGTATCATTGCCATCTACTTCAATGATCAAATGAGCGGCTGTATCAGGAGTAACAGGCACCACGCTGCTGTCCACCATCTTGCTTACAATCTGCAGCGCATCTATCTCCACCAACTCTAAAGCACTAGGTACAAAACCCGCACGGAAAATTTCACTCACCGCTTCTCCTGCTTCTTCCAGTTTTCTAAACGGCACCAGCATCAGCAGGTCGTATTTGGGAAGCGGTATCAATCGCAACACAATTTTGGTCACAATGCCCAGCGTTCCCTCACTGCCCACCATCAGTTGCGTCAGATTATAGCCGGTCGCATTCTTCAATACATTGGCACCGGTCCAGATAATAGATCCATCGGGTAATACCACTTCTAAATTCAATACATAATCTTTCACTACGCCATATTTAACCGCTTTGGGACCCCCACTGTTTTCAGCAATATTGCCGCCGATGAAACAACTGCCCCTGCTGCTGGGATCAGGAGGATAAAACAAACCCACTGCTTTCACTTCATTCATCAACACTTCTGTGATCACCCCCGGCTCCGTAGTCACCTGCAGGTTGCGCTGATCAATTTCCAGTATCTGATTCATCCTTTCGGTACTCAACACCACTCCTCCTCTGAACGCCAGTGCGCCGCCACTCAGTCCGGTGCCCGCTCCTCTCGGTGTGACGGGTATTTTATGTTGGTTGCACATTTTGAAAATCGCACTCACTTCCTCGGGCGTACGCGGCTTTACCACCACCTCCGGCTTGAAATGCAAATTCTCCGTTTCATCATGCGCATAATGTTCGAGCGATTCTGCATCAAGGAAAACATACTGCTCTCCCACAATTGTCTGCAACTGTCTTATATGGGAAGCTTCCAGTAATTTGTATTCTACCTGCATAACGCTGAGTAATTTATGCGAAATTCGTAAATGCCTTCCAACCGAAAAAAAGAATTAGACGATCGTATGTTAGCGAAACGCTTCGACTAAGGAAGCGAGTATCTTTGCAGCATGCATTATGTAACGGCAGAAAATCTCACCAAAAGCTATGGCATCCGTCCGCTTTTTCAGTCCATCACTTTTCATATACAGGCGGGTGATAAAATCGCGTTGATCGCCCGAAACGGCAGCGGAAAATCTACCTTGCTGAAAATATTGGCGGGAAAAGAAGTGCCCGATGAAGGTTCTTGTTTCATTCATAAAGAGGTACAAGTGGTGCTGTTTGAACAAGATCCTTTTTTTGAGGAAGAAGTCAGTGTACTCGATCACCTCTTTCAAAGAAAACATCCGGTCACGGATGCTATCAAACGCTATGAGGCGCTTACAGATGCACCCAACGATACGCCGGAATATCAACAAGAATTTCAGCTTGCGCTGCAGGAGATGGAAGAAAAAGGAGCCTGGGATTTTGATGCTAAAGTCAAACAGATTTTGAGCAAACTTCGTATTCGTCAGTTGCATCAGCCGGTGCGCACTTTATCGGGTGGACAAAGAAAACGGGTGGCGCTGGCGGGCACCCTTATTGATATTGGATTTGACAACCGCGAAGTGCTGCTTATCATGGACGAACCTACCAATCACCTCGATGTGGAAATGGTGGAATGGCTGGAACAATATATTGACAAAGAAAACCTCACGCTCCTGCTCGTAAGTCACGACCGCTATTTTCTCGACAGCGTATGCAATGAAATCTGGGAACTGGATCAGGGAAAATTATTTACCTATAAAGGCGATTACGAAAATTACCTGCAAAGAAAAGCGGCGAGAATAGAAAGCGAAGCGGCGAGTTTAGACAAAGCGAAAAATCTGTTCAGAAAAGAACTGGAATGGATGCGCAAACAACCGCGTGCGCGTACAACTAAAAGCAAATCCAGACAGGATCGTTTTTATGACATAGAAACAACTGTAAAGCAAAAGCGGGATACCGCTACGCTTCAGCTCGATATGAAGATGAGTCGTCTGGGAGGGAAAGTGGTAGAATTGAAAAAAGTATATAAATCCTACGGAGAAAAAATCATTCTCAAAGGCTTTGATTACACCTTCAAGAAAGGAGAAAGAATTGGAGTGATTGGACAGAATGGTGCAGGGAAATCTACTTTTCTAAATTTATTGCAGGGAAAAGAGCAAGCGGACAGCGGCAAAATCAACATCGGTGAAACGGTGGTATTTGGTCATTATGCACAGGAGGGATTGACGTTAAAAGAAGACATGCGGGTGATTGAATATGTGAAGAGCATTGCGGAAAATTTTCCGTTGAGCAGCGGCGGCTCCCTCAGTGCCGCGCAGTTTTTACAATTGTTTTTGTTTGAACCCGATAAACAATACACCTATGTTTCTACGTTAAGCGGCGGAGAAAAAAGAAGACTACAATTGCTGACCATTCTTTTTCGCAATCCGAATTTTTTAATCCTCGACGAGCCGACCAACGATTTGGATCTGCCTACACTCGCTGTACTGGAAAATTTTCTGGAGTCTTATGCCGGTTGTTTACTCATGGTGAGTCATGATCGCTATTTCATGGATCGCTTAGTGGATCATTTATTTGTATTCAATGGCAATGGCGATATCAGCGACTTCCCCGGCAATTATGCGGATTACCGGCAAGCAAAGAAAACACTATCAGATGCTCCTAAAGCGAATAGGGCAACAGAGGCAAGCAGTTCGACATCCTCAGTGAAAGAGGAAGGCGCAAAAAAAAGATTGGGCTTTAAAGAGAAGCGCGAATTTGAGCAACTCGCAAAGGAAATAGAGCAGTTGCAAAAAGAGAAACTCGATATCGAATCACGATTAACAGATGCCGGATTATCGTATCAGCAACTCAATGAATTATCGGAGAGGATCGGAGTCGTGAACACGCTGATAGAAACGAAAGAATGGAGGTGGTTGGAGCTAAGTGAGTACGAGGGGTAGTAAGATTTTCTTATGTAAAAAAGAACCCCGATTGCTCGGGGTTCAGCTTGAATCAGCTTTATTTGTAAAGGAGCTTATAATATTCATCTGCCATTCGATTGCTGTCGAACTGATGGCGTACGTCTTTCATGCCATTCTTCACTACTTGTCTCCATGCTTTATGATTATCATAGTACAAGGGAAGAATTTGTTTTTCTAAAATTTCAAACAACTGATTCATGTCGTACTCATCCTGTTCGTGCGTATGCATGGCCGCATAGTCCACCGGCGGAACGATGAATGAATTTTGTCCGTGCTGGGCAAATTCACAAATCCATCCGTCAAAGGTGCTGAAGTTGACCGCACCGTTCATAGATGCCGTCATACCGCTGGTACCACTTGCTTCGCGGGGTACGCGCGGATTGTTGAGCCACACATCAGCAGCTTGCTTGAGGCGCTTGCTGAGGGTTAACTCATACCCGATACACACGGCTACGTTATCGTATTGTTTGCTCAGGTTGACGAGATTATTAAAATCGCTGATAGCAGGATAATCGAGTGGATAAGGCTTCCCGGCCCAGATAATCTGAACAGGATATTTTTTATTCGAAAGCAGCGCTTTAAAACGTTCTTCATCGCGCGTAATGAGATCGGCACGTTTGTAACCGGCAAATCTTCTAGCCCATACCATCGTGAAAACAGCAGGATCAAATAATTTACCCGTTTGATCAGCTACAATATCAAAGGCACGGCGCTTGAGATAGGATTTTCTTTCTTCAAATGCTTCTTCGTTGTTCGCCTCCATAGCTGCATAGAGCTGCTTATCGGCCCAATATTTATAGTTCTGCGCATTGGTAATACTGGTGATGGGGGCTATGCCGTCATAATGATTCCACATTTTACGACTTACTTCTCCGTGCAGCGCACTCACGCCATTAGAGATATGCGAAAAACGAAGCGCGGCGAGCGAATGATTGAATAGATCATCCGTCATCCCTGTAATGGAACGAACCTGGTCGAGCGGCATGCCGCAGAAATAAGACATTCTTTCGCAGAGATAGATGTCGTGCTTCTCGTTGCCCGCTTCTTCCGGTGTATGCGTCGTGAAGACCATGCGTTTTTTCACTTCTTCCACATTGCCGAATTTCTGGTGAAGGTAGAAGGCAGAAGAGATGGCATGCGCTTCATTGAGATGATACACGTCGGGATTGAATCCGAGTTCATCAATCAGTTTAGCGCCACCAATACCGAGCAGAATGAACTGCGCAACTTTGGTTGCCACGTTGGCATCATACAAGCGATGAGAAATGGTTTGAGAAATATAATCATTTTCCGGAAGATCTGTCGAAAGGAAAAAGATAGGCGCCGTGTTGAACGTCTTTGGGTTGAGGTACCAGGCTTTTACCCAGACCGGGTGGTCGTGGATAGTAATCTGGTATTTGATGCCGGTATCTTCGAGAAAATTATAGATTTTTTCATTCCACTGAACCTGCAGGGTCTGATCCTGATTGCGCGCCTGATCGTAATACCCGTATTTCCACAAAATGCCGATACCAATCAGGTTTTGTTTTAACTCATACGCGCTCCGCATGTGTGAACCTGAAAGAAACCCTAATCCGCCGCTGTAGATTTTCAATGGCTGATGCACTGCAAATTCCATTGAAAAGTAAGCCACCTTCTTACCGTACTGCTTATCCGTAGGGTAAGGAATTTTGTAATTGCTAAAGCTCATAATCAGTAATTGTTTGCTTAAAACGGGTCGCAATATAACTTAATAATTTGTAACAGATGTTAATTGTCGCTCATGATTTTTTCTTTCCACCACCGGAAACTGAAGGCTTGGGATATTGCATTTTTTTCACTTTGGGAAACCTGCCCTCGAAGGAGCAGGCAATATCGCGATAGCTGCCGCAACCGTTTATTTCTTTGATAATGACAGATTTAGAAGAAAATTGAAACTCAATCATACAGGGGCTGTTCCTGTCCTGATAAACGCCGGTCGCTTTTCCGGTTCGATCGGCTTCTCCTTTCAATTCTCCGATACAGTTGCCATTTTTCTTGCTGAAATGAATGAAGAAGCGAAAGGAATTGTCACTACTGCCATCCCGTATAGACACCAGGTTTTTGGAATCTGTAGAGTAATCGCCAGAAAATTTATGCTGACGGGGCAAACTGTCAATCGGATTGCCGAGAATTTCATTACTTAGGTCTTCATTGGTATTAGTCACCGCCATAATGGGCAGTCCTTCGGCATCGAAATAGTAAATCTTTTCACCCGTCCATACACTGCCGTCAGGTTTTTTTTGTTCGGTAATGAGAGAGATATTGTAGCGTTTGTCTATCGTGCAACGATGTTTTTCTTTGGGAGAATGCTCATTGTCGAGCAACTTGAGTTTTCCAAGATAATCCCCTTTTTCATTGAAGTAAAGGACGTACATTGTTTTTTCCTTGCCATTTACGGTGCGAATGAAAAGATACCGGGATTTTTCCGGAGTGGTAAGTTTGCCCGCAACGGTCATCCGTAATTTTTTTTGTTCAGGGAACAGCTCCTGAAAAATGGTATCAGGCAGTAATTGTTGCAGCACTTCCCGTTTTACCAATATTGAATCGGGGATTGGAGCTAGCAATGGAGTGTCTGAAAAAGAAACCGGAAGGTTTTGTTCCGGAACGATTTCCCAAAAATCGGATTTGCTAAGTTGGGGGTCTGAAATTTTTTTGGGGACTTCCTCCCGGCATGAGATTAAGTTAATCAGCAGGAAGAGAACAAATTGGAGCGATAAAGTTGAAATCAATTTTTGCATGCAGCCTTTTTGGATGAAGGAATGAGATCAAAATTAATCAGGAATAGTTAAACCATAATGGTCAAAACATTGCTGCGCCGGGGAAAGGTAATAAATTTGTAACATCGGCATAATAATTCCGTGTATTGACTATGATGCAAACAATTGAGCAATTCTTCAGCAGCATTCATCCCGTATGGGCGGCATTGATTGCGACCGTGTTTACCTGGCTGGTAACCGCAGCGGGTGCATCACTGGTTTTTTTCTTCAAAACATTGAGTCGGGGCGTCCTGGATCCCATGCTGGGGTTTACCGGCGGTGTGATGGTAGCTGCCAGTTTTTGGTCGCTTCTGAATCCTGCCATTGAAATCTCCGAAACATTATATCCCGGCTATAGCTGGATGCCGGCTGCGGTGGGATTTCTCGCCGGTGCATTATTCATTTATTTTCTGGATAAAGTGATGCCGCACCTTCATCTGAATTTTGGGTTGAGTGAGACAGAAGGACTGCAAAGCAAATTGCATAAAACCACTTTGCTGATACTGGCTATTACACTGCACAATATTCCGGAAGGACTGGCAGTAGGGGTTTTATTTGGAGCTGCAGCCATTGGTATGGAAGACGCATCCATTGCCGGCGCCATTACTTTGGCAATCGGTATCGGAATACAGAATTTTCCGGAGGGAATTGCTGTAGCGATGCCCTTGAGAAGACAGGGCGTTACGCGATTCAGAAGTTTCTGGTACGGACAATTGTCTGCCATTGTAGAACCTTTTGCAGGAGTAGCCGGTGCCCTCGCCGTTATTTACATGCAGCCGGTATTGCCCTTTGCTTTGGCATTTGCAGCAGGTGCGATGATCTTTGTGGTGGTAGAAGAGGTAATACCCGAAACACAAAGAGATCGCTATACGGATCGTTCGGTGCTGGCATTCATAGCCGGTTTTTTAGTGATGATGATTTTAGATGTGGCACTGGGATAAGATGTACTAATTAATACTTTATCTGAATAGTCGACCGCCCGTTACCAACTGATTGCACTTCTATATGTGTGGTTATGCGTTCTTTCAATTCTGCAATGTGAGAAATAACTCCTATTATTTTGCCTTCACTTTGCAGACTCGACAAAGCAGAAAGTGCTACATCCAGATAATCGGCATCCAGCGTTCCAAAACCTTCGTCTACAAACATGGTGTCAATGCGCATATTACTGCTCGCCATATTAGCTAAAGCAAGTGCTAGCGAAAGCGAAACAATAAATTTTTCACCCCCTGAAAGGTTTTCAGCAGTACGTTCATCATGATTCTGATATCGGTCTATAACTGATAATTCAAAAGGGTTGGAGATATCTCCCGTTCGTTTGAGTAAATAACGATCCGACATTTTTTGAAGCATTCGATTCGCTAAAATAATTAATTGTTCAAAAGTCAGTGCCTGTGCAAAAACGCGGAATTTTTGTCCATCTTTTGAGCCTATTAGCTGATTTAGGTTGGCCCATCTTTCAACGATCAATTGCTGTGAATCTTTTTCTTTTAATTTACTTTGGCTGGTTCTTGTATTATCAGCATTTATTCGTAGGGTTTCATTGCCCGCCCCAATTTTTTCGGATAATTCCGAAGATGTTTTCTGATAATTACTTAAGTCATTTTCGAGTTCTTCTTTTGATTTTTCAGTTAAGGACTGACCTTTTAATTCTCTTATTTGATCCTCCTTTTCCTGTATAACTCCTTTTGTTTTTTCAAGATCTAGATTTAAAATAGTATATGCGTCGTCAGCCTCATTCCTTTTGCTCTCAGCAATTTTAATAGTATTTATTAAATTGGCTTCTACTTCATCAACAGATTTATTGCCAAAAATATCGTGACGTTGTTGACTAAGTTGGAATATCTCTTCATCAAGTTGTTCTTTCTTAGATTGCTCTTTTTCCAAAGACCCTGTAAGCATCTGTAAACTATTCTCACAGACAGTAATATCTGTTGAAAGATTCGCAATCATCTTTTCAAGTTTATCTTTAATGCTTTCGTTTTCATTCCACAAATCCAGACAATCCTTAAGGCCAACTATATCATTTACACCAAAATTCTGGAGTGTATTGCTAAACAATTGATTGTCTCTATGGTAATCCTCTTTTAATCCTGATAATGAGGTGATTTTATTAGATAAATCTCTTCCGGATAAATCACGATCTCTTTCCGCAATATTTATATTGTTTGTAGCTGTCTCTTGAGTTATTCTTAATGCGGGAATTTTATTATCCCGAATATCGGTAATTTTATCAGTTAGTTGCGTAGCATTTTGTATCTTATCATTCAAGATATTTATATCCTCTTCTTTCTGAATCAATACAGCATCAATCCATTCGCTATGATCATATCCGGCATCTGGTTGAAAACTACTATCTAAGCGAGAAAAAATCATACACATATCGGCATGATTGGACATGGATTCAATTAATCCCTGCTGAATTCTAGAAATATTAACTTGCGCACTCTCTTTATCTTTTTGTATTGCAACCTGTGATAAACGTTGTTGAATTAAAAAATCGGAAGTCTTTTGCTTTTCATCTATCAATTCGTTTAATTGATTTTCTTTTTCGCCAAAAGGCGGAGGATCATCGGTGGCAAAGGGATGTTCCTTTGAGCCGCAAAGGGGACAAGCTTCTCCATCTTTAAGATGTAGCCGATGCTCTTCCAGACTTTGAATTCTTTTGGCCAACTCAATAGTCTGTTCAAGAAGTCTTATTTTATCTTCTATATGCTTCAGCTTATCGGATGCTTGATTTATATTGTCATTAGTTGTATTAATTTTATTGTCATACTCACAGATCTTTTCGTTGAGCTGCTTAATGTCATATTGCCCTTGTATGATAGAATTTTCAAGTTCAGCAAGATTCTTTATGTCAGAAACATATTGATCAATGCTGGATTTGTCTTCCTGTAACTGAATTATATTTTTGTCTCCCAACAGATCACGAAGCTGATGCTGCTTTTTCTCCAGCTCCTGAATACTTTCGTTTAAAGATGTATTCTTTTCAAGTAAAGTGGTTTGTGCTTTATCAGCAGCTAATATCAAATTATTGTGATTTTCAGTTAAGTTCTCAATATCTTTTATCAAATTATTGATATCATTCAACTCATTCTGCAAGCGATTGCTTTCATTCTCAATGGCTGAATATCCTGTAACAAGCTCTGCATAAATTTGATGCTCAGCAGCCCATTGAATCTTTTCGTTGATGGCGTGTGAATTGGCTTTTAGCCTTTCTCTATATTCTGATATTTTTTTTGTCGATTCATTAATTTGATCATTCAAGGATAAAATGGTTGTAGCAAAGGCATTTGCCACACCTTGCTTCTCAGTGATTTTGGTATCTATTGCCCTGACGCTGATAAATATCTCACGTTGATCCTCAAGTGCTTTTTTTGCATTTTTCAACATTTCTTCAGCCAAATCAAAATTCGTCTTGGCTAACTCAGTTTTTTCTTTTTTTGCAGGAAGTGATTCACCGGCTTCTTTTATCTGTTCGATCAAATTATTAATATCATCTAACCATTGCAGTGCTTTTATTGTTATTTCGATCCGATTATCAATCTCTTTTTTATTGGTCGAATGAGTTCGGATATCCTCTTCAAGCTGACTAATCTCTTCTGCAGAAAGTATATTGATCCCCTTTAATTCGGAATTAATAAGCGCCAGCTTTTCATTTTCATCTTTATGACGATTAAAGACCGCTTCCGAAATCTGACCATAAATTTCCGTACCGGTAATCTGTTCCAGTAATTCGCCTTTATCATTTTTATTGGCTTGAAGAAAAGCAGCAAAGCTGCCCTGCGCAAGCATAATCACCTTGGTAAATTGCTCAAATGTAAGCCCTATGATTTCTTCTATTTTTTTTTCACAGTTACGAACCTGATCGGCAACGATTAAATTTTGATCATCGGCAATCTGACGACTGACAGGTTTCAGATTTCCTGTTCGGGTAAGTTCCTGTTTCCAGGATGCTTTCCATAGTTTGCCGGAAACCTCAAAACTAACTTCAGCGTAGCAGTCTTTTTCTCCCTTTGTAATAACAGGATTCTTGCTACCTGTAATTTCAACTCTAGGGGTTTTGCCATATAAAGCCAACGATATAGCATCAAGAATAGAGCTCTTCCCTGCTCCCGTTTTTCCAGTGATGGCAAACAGGCCGTTATTGGTAAAAACAGAATCCTCAAAATCAATCTCATGTTCACCCGCAAGAGAATTAATATTCTTGAATCGCAGCTTTAATATTTTCATAGTTACTCCTTATTGAGTTGCGTGATATCTAATATTTCCTGATACATTTCCTTAAGTATAGATTTTTGATCCTCTGACACATTTGTCTTATCCATTAATTTATTAAAGACATCTACAGGTTTCAGGGTTTCTAATTTTGCATCAGTGTCAGCATGGGTTAACCCTTCTGTCAGAAATTGGCGATTCTGTATTTTCAGAATTTCAATACCGGAATTATTTACTTGTTCTTTTGCCCATTCAGAGAGATCAGAAAAAATATCTTCTCCGTTATAGATAATTTCTACCCAAACAGAATCATGGGATACTTTTAATTGCTGTAATTGTTCGTAAATAAAATCTTTATTGCCAATAATCGATTTGAGTTTTTGAAACACAGGTATATGAATTGTACTGATATTTTTACCATTGGTGAAATCAATCACATAAACACACTTTTGATGGCCAGCTTCTCCGAAACCCATGGGAATGGGCGATCCGCAATAACGTATGTGATCTTTTATAACAGATGGAATATGATAGTGACCCAGGGCAACATATTCGAATAAATCCGGGAAAATATCACCGCCCACAGCTTCTATATTGCCTATATATGCTTCTCTCACCCCATCATCATCATTTCGTTTACCTCCGGCAACAGACAAATGACCGGTAGCAATAATAGGAATATCTCTTGCAATCTGCTTGCGTTTGCTTTCGGCAAATTCAGCTATATCTTCATAATGTTTTTGGATACCTTGATTGATGCGTTTAGATCGGTCCTCATAACTTTGTCCTTCAACAAATCGACAGATATCACGCTCTCTTAAAAAAGGAACAGCACAAACAATCAGAACAGGCTCTTCATTTTTATCATTTATGAGAACTATTTGATCTTCAATATTTTCACAGGCATTGCCAACAATCGTAATTTTAAGTGCCGATAAAATTTCTTTCGGAGCATTTAATAAACTAGGTGAATCATGATTGCCTCCAACTATAACAATATCCTTACAGCCGGTTTGAATGACTTTTATCAGAAAATCATAATACAATTTCTGAGAAGTGCTGCCGGGCGTCGCCGTATCAAATATGTCGCCGGCAACCAATAATACATCAATGGATTCGTTTTTTATGGTATCAAGAAGCCATTCCAGAAAAGCTATATGCTCTTCCTTTCGGTCAGTTTTTGAATACAATGCCCTTCCTAAATGCCAGTCGGACGTGTGTAGTATTCTCATCAATCGAATTTAAAATTGGATAATAATATACAAATAGCAAAAAATTTGCCTGCAACTAATTTTAAAAATGATATTTCAGCTTGAGCTTTAAACCGCTTATCTGTAATCCGGACTAATC
Source organism: Bacteroidota bacterium (assembly GCA_018970395.1). Taxonomy (GTDB): domain Bacteria; phylum Bacteroidota; class Bacteroidia; order Chitinophagales; family Chitinophagaceae; genus Lacibacter. The sequence goes on along the minus strand of JAGWWM010000038.1, from coordinate 2,101 downwards.
ATCAGATAAACAATCACACCGGATACTGCCACATAAAACCATAAAGGCCAAGTGTAACGAACCAGCTTTTTGTGCTTGTCATACTCCCCAATCAAAGCACGATAAGAGGCTAATAAAATAAATGGAAGAATAATGCCTGCCAAGGGGATATGGGTAAACAATACCAGCTTGTATATTAGTTCGGAAAGAGGAGTGGTTTCCTGTAAGCTGCCATATCGAGTTGAACCTGCAAATAAGTGATGGCAGATATAGGATAAAAGAAACAACACGCTTAGTACGATTGCACCCAACATTAGATTTTTATGCAATGCAAACTGACGTGTTTTCGCCGCCCACAAACCTGCCAACAACAATAATGCAACTATACTGTTGATGACCGCATTGGCAGTGGCAAACAGATGCTTATTGAATCCAAGTTCCACCTGCAACTCCACTCTTCCTAAGATAACCACTGCAATAAATACAACTGCCGACACGGCAATGATCAAACGGTAAGCGAGCTTATCATTCTTCTTAAATAAAGGAGACAATGTATTGGGTTGGTTCATATAGAATTGTTTACTTGTTTGATACGCTTATTTTCTGAACAGATTTCTTTTCTTCGTTTTATCCTTCTCCAGAATCAACAAACTGATATCTCTTGCGAGTCGCGTCATTTCCGCAGAATCCGTTCCGTCATACCATCCTCTGATCACGCGATTTTTATCAAGTAGATAAAACTTGTCGGTGTGCAGAAAAGCCGTGTCCACTTCTCCGCCATCTACTACCCCTGCTTTAAACTCATTGAATGCGAGATCATAAATTTTCTGCTTTTCTCCCGTTAACATCCACCAGTTATGATGACGAATTTTATATTTATCAGCATATCTTTTCAAAGCAGCAACGGTATCCCTTGAAGGATCTACTGTAAAGGAGAGAAAGTGTACCAGACTGTCATTCTTCAAATAAGAATCCTGCATACGCTTCATGTTGCGCGTGAGGGTTGGGCAGGGATTGGGACAGCGGGTAAAGAAATAATCCACTACAAGAATTTTCCCTTTTAACTGATCTGCTTCAACCGTGTCTCCTAACTGGTTGACAAAAGAAAAATTGGATATCTTATGCCATATAGTATCTCTGCGTAATTGTCCGTCAACCGTTTTTGCAACTACTGAATCATAAAAATAGCGCTTCGGCATTACCACCGCATCTTCACTGAAATACTTCACGGCATAGTACGCAAAGAGCGGAACTCCTACTACCAGCGATAATGCGATCCAGGATTTTTTGGTCATTTTAAAATTTTAAGTCAAAAGTCAAAGGTCAAAAGCAAAAAAATTTAGGTTTAACTTTTAGGTTTTGACTTTTTAGTTTTGACCTTATAATAAAAACGTCCCGATGTTTTGCCGGGACGATATTAAAACAAGTTAATCTAATGTTTTGTTTAGTGCGTGCCGTGCTCACCTGAGTGGTGCTCGCCTCCGCCTTCAGTTTCATGTCCACCTGCCGGCTGCTCATACATTACTTTAGTTTTAGGCGCATACTGATTACGCAGGTTTTTCCACGAATTACCATCCCACAAAAAGGCAATGATAAACCATACAAACAACAACAAAGGAACTACAATAGTCATAATCAGATTTCTGATTTCATCGCCAAGGTGCATGAAAATAGAAACGATGTAAAACGCTTTAGCAAAGGAAAGAATAATCACTGCGCCTTTAAACATCATATCCACCAGTTCACTGAAATCAGTAGCATAAAGCAAATAACCAATCCCCAGCTCAATAAGGGTGATAACTGAAAGCAGTACCGTTGTTTTGACAATTCGTTTTTTCGAATCATCTGCGGGTGCTCCGTGTGGAATAGTTACTTCGCCGCCAAAAGTTTGATGTTCCATCTCTCTGAATTTGGAATTTAATAATTTGATTAAGGGTTAAACTAAATAGAAGAATAAAAACACAAATACCCATACCAGATCTACAAAGTGCCAGTACAATCCGATTTTTTCAATCATCAGGTAATGACCTCTTCTTTCAAAGACCCCGCGCCATGCCATGAGCGTAACGATGATATTGATGACCACACCAGACAATACGTGAAATCCGTGGAAACCGGTGAT
>JAGWWM010000037.1 GCA_018970395.1 Bacteroidota bacterium | reverse complement strand
ATCATAATATACTGTTCTGTCCTTGATAGTAAAATGTTCCTTGCTTTTATTTCTGTACTTCTTGTTTTTAAGTACTTGTGTGGTGGCAGTGCCGATCAGGAACAGGGCCGCAATGATGAAGAGATATTTTTTCATTTTTCAATTCTTTATTTAAAGTTAAGTAAATTAATACACATTGGTTTGAGGCGTAAAGCTTGCCCAACCCTGCATCCAGTTGTCATTGCCAAAGGCGCCACGATAATTTACACTCGTTAAACCGCTGATACCGGAGAATTCAGCGCCTGTGAGTGCCGGACTTCCTGCTTTAGGTAAAAAATTGGGGGCGGTCAAATTAAATGGATTCTCCAACTGAATATCATTAGCGGAAGAATATGAAATACAGTTATCAGCTGTTTCAGCTTTCGTCTTCACAGCTGCTGACGAGGCAAGCGTGGTGGAATTGACGCGATAAGGATCTGCTACAGCATGAACTAAATTATTTTTAAATATTGATCTTCCATCCAAATAGGCTGCTGCAGTAGAATCACTTTCAAATTGAAAACCGGCTTTCTGATAACCCATTAAAATAGAGTTTATCAATACAAATTGTGTAGCGCGACGGAATCGGGTATTGAAATTATGGTTTGCCAAAGTGCCTGGTGCGCCATTAGGCCCGCAGAAAGTAAAATTGCTTAATACCGGACGGGTACGAGGAGTTGCATTTGAACCGGCTCCATCATTATCGCACTCAATTCCATTGCCCGCATCTCCGCCATCTACAAAAAGAGGATCTCTTAAGGATACGCCAAATTGTATATTTCCCACATATCCGAAATCAAAGTCGAAGTCGTCATCGGCCGTTGCAAAAGCAATCAAGTTTTTACAGTTCACTGTTCCCCCAAAGAATTCGAAGGCATCGTCGCTGCCATAAGAAATCTGCACATTCTCTATGGTGGTACCTCTTCCTACCCCCCCGAGAGTCAAGCCATTGATTTCTGAGTTGGGATCCGCAGCTATGCCAGCAAATTCTATACGGACATATTTTAAAATACCACTGTTGTCATTTGCTATAGGGCCTCCATAGATTGAATTGATACCCCCCTCAAGAATAGGCGTGGTGGGTCTGTTGGTAGGCGCATTTCCGGCAATGGCAATGCCGCCCCAATCACCCGGCTTTCTTTGCCCGGGAGCTTTTCCTGAAGTAAATACGATTGGTTCAGAAGCAGTACCTTCCGCAAATATTTTTGCGTTTTGCTCAATAATCAATGCTCCTTTTTGAACCGTATCTCCCACCACAATGGTTCCTGGAGCAAAGCGGATGGAAGCACGATTATTCACGTACACATAACCTTTAAGCGTATATTTCCCCTTTGGCAATTCTACGCTCTCATTGATTACACCCGAAATCACTTTAGAATTAATGATTCTCTCCTGAAGAGTAGCTCCGAAAGCATTTCCGGTTCCGTTGTTGTTGACAGAATCATCAATGTCAACCTTAATACATGCTGCAAAAAAAATCATTGAAATAGCTGCAAATGAAAATAGAGATTGTTTCATATATACCTTGTTTATTAATTGATTAATTGGATGTTGATGAATAATTATTTAACATTTAAATCAAAATCATAAGTAAATGCAATGGTAACAGTCATGCCCGGTGTGAATGAACTAAAGACTTTATCTCGCGATGCGCTGAAGGCTTTTGGAGTATCTCGGTTTTCATACGTTTGTATCGGCTGATTAAACAGATCACTAATTGTCAATCTGAGATCTCCTTTCTTTCCCAGAATTTTTTGCGTTAGCTGAATATCTACCAGATCTCTTGGTCTTTCATAGATATCTCCAAAATCTGCATTGCCCACTAAAGCAAGTCTTTGACCCACTCTGTTGTACAGCAAGGAGAATCCTGTACCTTGTTTTCCTTCATATTGAAATCCTGCATTGACCAGGTAAGGAGACTGTCCCTGGAGTGGACGTTGTGTTGGAGCAAGCGCATTCCCAAATACATCAATGTTGGATAATAATACCTGGGAGGCTATCACTGAAACATTACCGGAAAAATACAAGCGATCCAGCCATTTTGCAGATTGACGGATGAAAGATAAATTCTTTCTGACCTCAAATTCAGCGCCATACAACTGAGCGCTTTGCGCATTTTGAAATTCGTATTGTCTGCGGGTAGCAACACTGGCACTGTTTAAGCGAAGCTCAATAGGATTTTTAAAATTTTTATAGAACAATCCTGCAGACAAGACTTCTCCGGGTTTAGGATACCATTCATACCGCAAATCAAAATTGTTGATACTGCTTCTCTTTAAATTCGGATTTCCTGCTGTAGAAGCAATGACTTCAAAGTCAAAAAACGCGAAAGGTGCAATCTCTCTGAACTCCGGTCTGGCTACTGTTTTAGAAGCCCCTAAACGCAGGTTTGAATTCGTAGTAGGATTATAGGTAATATTAAATGAAGGTAGCCAATCCTGTTGCTTGGTATTGACCACTACTGCTCTATCGGTTCCTTGTTGATTGGATTTAATGAATTGTTCAAAATTTTCAAAACGAACACCCCATGTTACTCTCCATTTATCAGCCAGTTTGTTATCCAGCATCAAAAAGCCGGAAGAGAGCGCGGAAATGCCAAAATATTTATCCTGAGGATTCTGTAACGCCGTAATCATTTCGAATCCGCCGGATTTGGTGAGGTTGGCAGATGAAAATATTTGATCAAAGGGAAGATTAATAAGGGAAAGATCTGAAGGCTCCGCATAGCCAAATATCAAAGCCCTGAAATCTCTAAACCTGATCGTAGTGCTTCCGCCAGCCTTAATCGTTTGTTTTTGCTTCCCAAGCTGGAAATCATAACTGAGAAAACCATTTCCACCAATGGAATGATCCGTCAGATTACTGAAGAAACGATTGGTATTATTGCCTCTTAAGTTTATTTGAAACGGATCTTGCGTACCAATGCTTCTGCCATAAGTTATAACACGCAGATCAGGTTGAACTTTCTTATTAAATGAGTAATTGAGATTCCACCCCATTTTAATCTTATTCGACAAACTGTGGGTTCCTTCCAACTGGGATGAAAGCAAAGTACGTTGACTCAAGACCGAGGAACGAAGACTTACGTCCTGTAAATTTTCCGTATTAATTCCGGTTCTGGTGTAATAATTGTCTTCCAATAACTGATTGAAAAGATTTTTAAAGGCAACTTTATTTTTTTTCTTAGCCCATGCAAAATTGGCAACAGCGCCAACATTTGTACTGTATCTGTTTTGTCTGTCTAAGTAATCGAAGAACGCCTGCCGACCATCTTTTTCATATAAAGTTTTAGTAGCATTATATAGCAATTTGGCATTTCTATAAGTCACGCCAATAATGGAGCCAAAAGCGCCACCCTTATTGCCCTTTATTGTATTCGCCCAGGTAAGGTTAAAAGATTGTATGGGTCCCGACTGAGAAGATTCTTCTCTCCAGACATTTTGATTAAAAGAGGCGGCAATATTTTGTCTTTCACCCGTTGACAATTTATTATACTCGCCATATTTTAAAGGATAAGTCTCAGGCAATTGTCTTTGCCTGTCAAATCCCAGCCAGTCGGTAGCGCCTCTGGGGTTGCTGACAAAAGATTGAAAAACAGACTGGGTATTAAAGCCTAAACCAATACCCACAATCAACTGATTTCTGGAAGGAATATCTTTTGTATTGATTTGAACCAAACCGCCGGCAAACTCACCTGTGAGATCAGGCGTAGCGGTTTTATTAATGATAATATTATCAATTAACTGAGAAGGTATCACATCAAAGGAAAAAGCTTTTTTATCGGGCTCGGAAGAAGGCAGTTGCGCCCCATTAATCAATGCCTGATTGTAGCGATCGCTCAATCCGCGAACGATGACAAACTTATTATCTTGAATAGACGCCCCACTTACACGACGCAATACCTCTCCTGTATTTTTATCAGGGGTTTTTCTGATAAAATCTGCAGAAAGTCCACTGGAGAGTGAAGTGTTATTGCGTTGAAAGTTAAGTAAACCGGAAGTGTTTTCTTTTTTTGCCGTGCTGCGAATAACTACTTCTCCCATTTCTTTGGCGGCGATTTCCATAATAACCGAAATGACAGTTTCCTCTCCGGCTACCACCTCCACTTCATTAACCTCTTTGGTTTTGAACCCAACAGCTGTGACTGTAAGCGTATATTTTTTTCCGGATTCAATGCGAATCGAGAAACGACCTTCCACATCGGCAGCCGCCTTCTTATTCATTCCGTTCACCACCACGGAAGCACCCGAAACCGGCTCGTTTTTTTGATTCAACACTTTACCACTGATAACACTCAAGGACTGTGCCAGCAATGAATGAGAGATAAAACTGAATAAGATGAAAACTGATAAGCGATTGATGAACCTTTGCATATTCCTCGATTGTGACGCAAAAGTCACGCCCCAATGTTACAAGCATGTAAAGAATATGTTATGTATATGTTACTACAATATTAAGCCAATGTTACGTACCTCCTAAAACCGGTACTGAATCCGACAGGTAAAAACATCATCGCGGATATCGTTGATGAAGGCGTTTAACTGAGTGCTTTCATTCCACACGCGGGCATAGTAAAGCGTCAGTTTTACATTTTCATTGATATGATAGAGATAGCCTATCCCCAAGGTTGAATACTTAATATTCGTAGCATTTACATTGGCGCCCGGTGCGCCAATGTCTTTTCCGGCAACTTGTGTATTAGGATCATACCAGTCATATTTCAGCATCAGCTGATGCCGTTCAGAAAAAATCTGCTGTAACAAATAAAAATAGGCACCATCAAACCTGCGAATATGAAAGCCCGTATTGGACGCTACCAAGGTATTTGGAGTTTCCGCACTTTGCTCTGTACCCGTCTGAATACCGGTAATATATTCCGCCCTCAATTCGGTAGTGAGCTTGCGCGGTCTGATTTTAATCTGTACATCAGCCCCATAATAACGACGGGGAGAAATCTCTCCGATATTGTTTAGAGAGGAATCCACTTTCATTTGGCTCACCCCCCCTTCATTAACATAACGGTATTTATACTTAGTATTCTGCAGCAAACCCCCATCCAGATAAGAAAGACTTCCGGATAGTGTGATGGTTTTGGAAAGAGGAAAAGGCTTAAGAGAAATTCTGGCGATTAAATCTTTATGATTATCAAACTCTCCTGCAGCATTAATCCCTTGTCCGTTGAATAAGCCAACATCTGCTTTTAAATATTTTAAACGTGCATTCTTTTTTCTCGGATCAAAAGAAACCATGGCCCCCAAATCCCGCTCGCCTCTCATCAAACTCTGACTCATTCTTCCGCGCTCCGGCGTTTCACGATCGCTACTGCTCAAATTTATCTCATAGCCAAAAGGACACGCAAACATGCCTGTAGCCAGAGAAAAAAGCTGATACTTGTTTTCAAAAACTCTTCCCCATACATCCCGTATGGTAAATCCTCGTTCATTCACGTCAAACTGAAAAACAACCTGTACCCCCGCCTTTTCCGGACTGCCGAAATGCACATAGTCCATTCGTACCCGACTTCTTCTTAAAGTAAAACGATTGCTGACATTGGAAGGAAAATTGGGCCCCTCATAAGAAGCTATCCCTTCATTCTGTGCCAATTGAAACTGGGGCTGAATATAACCCCCAATGCGCAGGTGATCATATTTTTTATAGACGCTCAAAATACCCTGACCAGTCTCTTTAGTGGTATCAATCATGTCCATCAGAAATTGTGCTGAGGAAGAGAATGGAAGTAAGAAAATAAACAGCAACAGATTAATATCCCAAAGCTGTCTGCGAATTCTTTTATAAGACATGACTAAAACTAGATTTATAAATTATTTGGAAGACGCATTTAAATGAAGAAACCGCTTCAGACCAACATTTACAGTCGTGTATCGCAAATCCAAAAATCCCTGCTGTACACCCAATCTCCACTGCCACTCTCCGGTTGTATAATTGCACATTAAAGCAGCAGCCAGTGGATCATCTCCTTTTCCCCAATATCCAAGATACCCTCTGAAACTAGCTTCCAATTTAAAAGCTCCGAAACTTCGGGCAAGTCCAACTCCAAATAAAAAAGCGTCATTCTGATAATAATTTACGCTGTTGGTTTGCCATACATAAAAACCTGCCATCGTTAAAAAATTAAACCTGTTGGGTAACTTAAAGGCTGAGGATAAATCAAAATAATACCCCGGAGCATCCGTAAATCTTGCAGCTCCCAGCATTGTAGAACTAGGTAAACGATGACCCATTCGCAGCATCAACCCCATTGTACGCCCTTCCGGTTTTAAAAGCTGCAGGTAAGTCTGTAAAAAAACATCCCCGCTCGCCCAACGATTATTATAAAAACGCCAAAATACATTCCGCTCCGTTTTCAATTCATGACTTACGACAGCATATTCAGCCGGAATCCACATAATCTCCAGGGCAATCCTGCCGGGCATTACTTCATATAACCCTCTCAACAAAGTATTGTAGGTATGATCCCCTTTCATAAAATGAGACTGACTCTCAATGGATAATGATGATTTCGAAGGCACTTTACCATCTGAAAGCTCAGGTATCGGCAAAGCATTCGGACCTAAATAACGCGGCTTGAATTTGATATAGGTGGTCCAGCTTGATTGATTATCCCACTGAACATTTTTTGCCCACCAGTCATGATCCTGCGACAGGGCAGCATGTGTAACTAAAGCGAATAATAAGATAATGAGTGGTCTCATTGAGGGTTAAAAATAGCAACAATACTTTTCCAATGTTAAGAAATTATTAAGTCTTTCTGAAAAGCATCCATACCCTGCATTAAAATTACATTTGCTAAAACTTACGACAATGAGTGCTTTTAACTCTTTCATGAAGATTTTTTTACCTAAAGACCGGGTATTTTATACCCTCTTTGAACAGGTAGCGGAAACTGTAGTCGTGATGGGTAAAACCCTGAAAGATCTTGTTTACAGTGCAAGTCCGGAAGAAAGAGAACGATTACTGACTCAAATCGAAGACCTTGAGCACAAAAATGATGAATTTACTCACAACATTTTTACAGAACTCAGCCGCAACTTCATTACCCCATTCGACAGGGAAGATATCCATTACCTGGCTACGTCTCTCGATGATATCGCGGATTATATTTTTGCCTCCTCAAAAAAGATTGTGCTATACAGAGTAGATCCAACCCAAAACAATAATATCAAAAAAATGTCGGATCTCATTTTACAGGGAGCCGAAAATATTCATAATGCCATTGCAGAATTGCGCAACATGAAAAATATGCGCAAAATTACAGATGCGCTGGTGCGCATCAACAGCATCGAAAATCAGGCAGACGATGAATTTGATGCCGCTATTCTTCATCTTTTTGCCACTGAAACAGATGCTAAAGAAGTGATTAAAAAAAGAGAGATTTTCACTGTATTGGAAGTAGCTACGGATAAATGTGAAGATGCTGCGAATGTAATCGAATCCATTATCGTTAAGTACGCTTAATCGAGTTCACAAAATATTCTTATGAGTTTAGTGATTGTCATTATCATATTAGCCCTGATATTCGATTATATCAACGGCTTTCATGATGCCGCCAACTCAATAGCAACTATTGTTTCCACCAAAGTACTGACTCCCTTTCAGGCGGTTTTATGGGCTGCTATTTTCAATTTTGCCGCCTACTGGATTTTTAAAGATCATGCCGTAGCCAACAGCATCAGCAAGACCGTCCACAAAGAATTCATCACCTTGCCGGTCATTTTATCCGGACTCATCGCTGCTATTTTCTGGAATCTGCTGACCTGGTGGTATGGCATTCCTTCTTCCTCCTCTCACACATTGATCGGAGGTTTTGCCGGTGCTGCCATTACCCATGCCCTGATACAACATAAAGGAGATCTTTCATGGGGCGATATTGTAGAAAGCCAAACCATCATTCAAACTCTTTTCTTCATCATCCTCGCTCCGCTCATCGGGATGATTATATCTGCATTCATTGCTATTGTAACTATCATGCGTAATCTGTGGATTCGATTTGCAATCATCTCTCTGGCTACCTTTCTTACTGCATTGCTATTTGATCGGTTTGAAACCAACAAAATGCTGGAAAACACACAAAAATTTTATAAGATAGACAAATACAAAAAAGAGATTGCAGAAAATCCCAACGACAGCATTGCTCAACAAAAACTTTTGAAAGCAGAAAGTGTGTATGCACAAGTAAAACCATTAGTGGAAGACTATGATCGCCTGGGCGGGAAAGCCATTGCCAAGACGGTTTATGAAAATGGTTGGCTGAAGGAGATAGAAGCAAGCAGATTAAAAGATGAAGTAAGAAACGCCAATGATTATCTGATTCTGGAAGCAGAAGCCATTGCAGACCCTCAAAAGCAAAATGCCTACAAGGAAGCTAAAGAGAAAACTGAAAAATACAAAGCCCCTCTCAAACAATATCTCGCCAAAGAAATTGGGTTGGATAGTCTTATGTTTTCGTTGAACACCATTTACCCGATTCATGAAAAAAATATTCATAAGGTCAAAACAAAAATTGAATCATTTGACATAGAAAGCGCATTTGCAAAAAATATTAATAAGGCTAGCAACAACGATATCGTATTAGGCATTATTATTTCCTCCATTTTCTTCTGTCTGGTTTATCTGTACACTGAAAGAATCAAAACACCAACTTCATACCGCGTAGCTAAAATGTTCAAAGGATTGCAATTGTTCAGCTCCGCGGCATTCAGTTTAGGTCACGGTGGTAATGATGCACAAAAAGTAATGGGCATTATTGGCGCGGCACTTATCGCCAACGGAACGATTCAGGATTTTGGTCAGCTACCCAACTGGGTACCAATCGCCTGCTACCTTGCTATAGGTTTAGGTACGCTTAGCGGTGGATGGAAAATCGTAAAAACCATGGGCACTAAAATAACTAAAGTAACTCCGCTGGAGGGTGTTGCAGCGGAAACAGCAGGTGCTTTTACTTTATTCTTTACCGGACAAATGGGCATTCCGGTATCTACTACCCATACCATAACCGGCTCCATTATTGGCGTAGGAGCTACCAAGCGCTTAAGCGCCGTACGCTGGGGCGTTACCACTAATTTGCTATGGGCCTGGATTCTGACCATTCCCGTGAGCGGATTGTTAGCTGCGCTCGCTTATTGGGTTTGCAGTTTATTTATTTAAGCAGAGAATCCAACCAATTACTAATTATTAATTCCTAATTCTTAATTACATTCGTTGCTTAAAACGCATCCTGTTTTATGAAAGGAATTATCCTCGCCGGCGGCTCCGGCACCAGACTCCATCCGATTACTTATGCCATCAGTAAACAAATCATGCCGGTTTATGATAAACCCATGATTTATTACCCGCTGAGTATTTTGATGATGGCGGGCATCCGTGAAATATTAATCATTTCCACTCCCCACGATCTTCCTCATTTCAAAAGACTACTGGGAGACGGACAAAATTTAGGTGTACGGTTTCAATACGCTGAGCAACCCCTTCCCAACGGACTGGCACAGGCATTTGTGATAGGAGAAGAATTCATTGGCAATGATAAGGTAGCATTAGTGCTGGGAGACAACATATTTTATGGTTCAGGATTAGGAAAGCTCCTTGAAAGCAATACCAATCCCGACGGTGGAATCATTTACGCCTACCATGTAAGTGACCCCGAACGATATGGCGTGGTAGAATTTGACAAAAATAATAACGTGCTGAGCATTGAAGAAAAACCGGTGCAACCCAAAAGTAATTTCGCAGTGCCCGGACTATATTTCTATGATAACGATGTAGTAGCAATCGCTAAAAACCTGCAACCTAGTCCACGCGGCGAATATGAAATCACCGATGTCAATAAAGAATATCTGAAAAGAGGCAAACTGAAAGTATCTATCCTCGACAGAGGAACTGCCTGGCTAGATACCGGCACATTTGACAGTCTGATGCAAGCTTCTCAGTTTGTACAGGTGATAGAACAAAGACAGGGCATTAAAATTGCCTGTATAGAAGAAATTGCCTGGAGAAAAAGATTCATCAATGATGAACAACTTCGTATCCTGGCTAAACCCTTATTAAAAAGTGGCTACGGTCAGTACCTGGTTAATTTACTCGACCAAGCATAATTAGAATAAATGAAAAAAATATTAGTTACCGGAGGAAGTGGCTATATCGGTTCACATACTATTGTAGATCTGATTCAAAACGGATATGACGTCGTAAGCATAGACAACCTCTCCCGATCCAATCCTCAGATCATGGAGCGGGTAGAAAAGATTACCGGAAAAAAAATCAAACATTATCAGGTAGATCTTTGCAATTATGACGAAACTTTCGCCGTGTTTCAGGAGAACCCCGACATCGCAGGCATCATTCATTTTGCCGCCTATAAAGCAGTCGGAGAAAGTGTTGAAAAGCCTTTAATGTATTTCGAAAACAATCTGATTTCGCTGATTAATCTCTTAAAATGCGTAAGCGAATTCAAAACGCCCTATTTTGTTTTCTCTTCCTCTTGTACGGTTTATGGAAGTCCGGACAGCATTCCTGTTACTGAAGAAACTATCCCTAAACCTGCCGAGAGTCCATACGGCTACACCAAACAAATGGGTGAACAAATTCTCAGTGAAACGTATAAATCTTTGGACGGAAGCGCGATACTATTGCGTTATTTCAATCCTGCCGGCGCACATCCCAGCGGGCTTATTGGCGAATTGCCCATTGGTAGACCGCAGAATCTGGTTCCAGCCATTACCCAAACTGCTATTGGTAAATTACCCGATATGAAAGTGCATGGTGATGATTACGATACGCGCGATGGATCCTGCATCCGCGATTATATCCATGTTTGTGATTTAGCCCACGCGCATACCCTCGCCCTCAATTATTTAGTAGATAAAAGAAACCTGAGTCACTGCGAAGTATTTAATCTTGGTACAGGCGAAGGGATTACTGTGTTGGAAGCCATCAAGGCTTTTGAAAAAGTAAGCGGCCGCAAACTCAATTATGACATAGGTCCAAGAAGACCCGGCGATGTCGTTGCCATCTATGCCAATAATGATAAAGCAAAAACCTTTTTAGGATGGGAACCTAAAATGAAATTGGAGGACATGATGCGCACGGCTTGGCAATGGGAACTGAACGTACAAAAAGATGAAGCGCTTTTCAGTAATCAACCGACCGATTTAAATTAGTCTAATTGATTTAATTTGCACCTTCCTGCAAAAAATTTAATTATGAGTTTACAACATATACAATCAACCGGCAATAAAGATACCCGCAGCGGATTTGGAGACGGCATTGCAGAAGCAGCGAGAAAAAATCCCAATATTGTAGCGCTCACAGCGGATCTTGCCGGATCGCTGAAGCTCAATCAGTTCATGAAAGAATTTCCTGAACGATTTATCCAGTGCGGTATCGCCGAAGCCAATATGATGGGCATCGCGGCAGGACTGACCATTGGAGGGAAAATTCCTTACACCACTACTTTCGCCAATTTCAGTACAGGCCGGGTGTATGATCAGATCCGTCAATCAATCGCTTACAGCGAAAAGAATGTAAAAATATGTGCAAGTCACGCCGGACTCACACTTGGAGAAGATGGAGCTACGCATCAGATTCTGGAAGATATCGGTCTGATGAAAATGTTGCCTGGCATGACGGTCATTGTGCCTGCCGATTACAATCAAACCAAAGCAGCCACCATGGCAATAGCCGACCATCAGGGACCGGTTTATCTGCGTTTCGGAAGACCGGTTTGGCCCATTTTTACCAAAACGGAAGATTTTGTGATTGGCAAAGCACATATTCTGAGCGAAGGCAATGATGTGACGCTTTTTGCCTGCGGCCATATGGTATGGCAAGCGGTAGAAGCAGGAAAAATTTTAGAAGCAAAAGGCATCAGCGTGGGTGTCATCAATATTCATACGATTAAACCGCTCGATACCGAAGCGGTGATCACGGCTTTAAAAAGAACAAAATGCGCGGTTACCTGCGAAGAGCATAATGTATTGGGTGGTCTTGGTGATAGTATTGCTCAGGTAGCAGCCAAAAACATTCCTGTTCCGATAGAGATGGTGGGAGTGAATGATTCTTTTGGCGAAAGCGGAAAACCCATTGAACTTTTAAAGAAATATGGATTAAACCCCGAACATATTGTTGCTGCTGCCGAAAAAGCAATCGGTCGGAAAATTTAATTTTCCCTTACTTCATTTATCACATTCGCAAATTGGCATAGGTGACAACAGCTTTAATCATTTCTACCTATAACAGGGCTGATGCATTATGGCTTACCTTGTTATCTGTAGTGTGTCAAACACAATTGCCCGATGAAATTATTATCGCTGACGACGGCAGTAATGATTCAACAAAAAATATTATAGACCGATTTAAAGATCAATACGGGATTGATGTAATTCATGTGTGGCATGAAGACAATGGATTCAGACTTGCTGCCATCAGAAATAAAGCAATCGCCCTGGCAAAAAGCGATTATATTATTCAGATTGACGGGGATTTAATACTGCATCGGAAATTTGTTGCAGATCATATAAAATGGGCCAAAGCAAACACTTTTGTTTCCGGAACAAGATGCATGATCGCTCAACCGCTTACCCGGCAACTATTGCTAAAAAATGAAGGTAAAACCCCTTCCCCCTTCAGCAAACATCTTTCAAAAAGATATAACGGCATTCACAGTACCCTCATTTCTATCTTGTTTTATAATCTTTCTGCCAATCCCAACAACTACAAATATGTACTTGGTTGCAATATGGCTTTTTGGAAAAAAGACCTCCTGCTTATCAATGGATATAATGAATCTTTTGAGGGCTGGGGAAAAGAAGACAACGATCTTTCAATTCGGCTTATCAATGCAGGTTTGAAATTGAAGTTTATTAAATTCAGTGCAATCGTTTTTCATCTGTACCACCCCGAAGCCACTAGGTGCGCCCTTCAGAAAAACGAAAATCTGCTCCAGGAAAGCATTGATAAGAAAACAACCTATATTGAATCAGGATTGTCACAGTATATTTCCTAAATTCAACACCAGCCTGGCTATCAAATAAATCAGGAATGTTTGGCATCCATGCGATAATATAAATCCGCGTATTGTTGCATAATATCTGATATACGATACTGTTTTACTCTTTCAAGACCTTGACGAATCAGTGAATCTCTGTACGCATCATCTTCAATTATTTTGAGTAACCCGCGGCGGATATCCAATACATTGTAGGGATTCACTTTTACCGCAGCCGATCCGGCGATTTCCTCCATCGGAGCAATAGAGCTGGTAATGAGTGGTCTGCCTACCGCAAACGCTTCCAGAATCGGCAATCCAAAACCTTCGTAGGTAGAAATGAAAGCAACCATATCTGATTGGATGTAGAGCGCTCTTAAGGATTCGAAACTAAGATTGTCATAAGAAAAATATCGAATCTTATACCGCTCCAGTAATGCCATCGTATCTTCCTCCACCACTCCTACAATATGTAATTCACAAGGAATCAGATGCACTGCCTCTACGAGACGGTTGATATTCTTATTGGACTTGGTGCCAATCTGTAAAATACGGGGGCAAGCATGATTGAATTGTCCTGGTGGCACATAGCTGAAACGAGGGTCAAAAAAATTAGGAATCACTTGTATCTTATCCGGCTTTGCACCGGTGAGAGAAATAACTTCCTCTTTCGTTTTTTCACTGATAACCGTTACGGATTTCGACAACCAAACCGGCAGCTGATACCAAAAAAATCGAATGAACCAATACTTAAAATCTTTTCTGGAATAGCGCGTAAAAAAAACACAATCATGAATAGTGAGAACTGTTTTTCGCCCAGCCAATGATAAAGCGATATAGTGAATATCCCCGGTAATATGATGAATGCCCCTGCTTCCTGACTTCAGGGTAAATAAAAGATTTCGAAGAAAATTGTTTTCAGTAGGCATCTCCGGCTTGGTGACTGAGAAGTCAGGCGAGTTGGCAATGGAAGCGGCAATATTATCAAACAGCAACTCAATGCTAAACATCTGAGGTCTTCTTTTACGGAAGAAAAAGGCAACGGATATGGTGTTAACTTGTTTTATACAGATGGTATTAAAGACAAAATTAATCATTATGATAAAGCACTAACGGAGATTTTTAGGAAGCTGCGGGCTGTACAAAAAGCTAATTAGTGTATGAATTCCGGTATATTTGAACTAAATCGATTGAGTATGCGCTGGTATAAATACCTGAGTCCATTTGTTGTATTCGTATTGGCCTATTTTGCTTTTACCATGAAAGGATGGTTAACTTTTTTACCTGCCATCTATGGTTTTGTTTTTATCCCTCTGCTGGAATTGTGGATGCGCCCGGATGAAAAGAATTTTAGCGCTGCTGAAGAAGAAATAGCCAAAAAAGATACCAAATATGACTTGATTCTCTATGCCATAGTTCCCTTACAGTACTTTTTTCTTTTTTTATTCCTTATCAGTTTTTCACAACCCGAAATCGGGACACTTGAAATAGTCGGTCGTATCGTCAGCATGGGATTGCTATGTGGGGTTTTTGGGATCAATGTTGCTCATGAACTCGGACATAGGGTCAATGCCTTCGAACAATTTTTAGCCAAATCCTTGCTGCTTACTTCTCAGTATATTCATTTCTTCATTGAGCACAATAAAGGGCATCATAAACATGTCGGAACTCCTGAAGATCCGTCAAGCGCGCGCTTGAATGAATCTATTTTTCAATTCTACCCCCGCACCCTGGTATTCAGTTATCTCAGTGCCTGGAAGATTGCCAATAAGGAAATGCAAAAAAAAAGATTGCCTGCGTTACACTTTAAAAACGAAATGCTGCAGGCGCAAATGATTCAACTGGTATTTATTACACTCGTTTTCTATTTCGGCGGACTTCAAATTTTACTCTACTATTTGGGTGCTGCATTTGTAGGCATTTTATTGCTGGAATGCGTGAATTATATTGAGCATTATGGACTTTCAAGAAAAAAAACTGAGAGTGGTAACTATGAAAGAGCGATGCCTATTCATAGTTGGAACAGCAATCATCCTATTGGAAGACTGATGTTATTTGAGCTCAGTCGCCACTCCGATCATCATTATCTTGCTAGCAGAAAATATCAAATTCTTAGACATTATGAAACCGCTCCGCAAATGCCTACCGGTTATCCGGGCATGATGGTATTGGCACATTTCCCGCCTCTATGGTTTCGGATTATGAGAAAGCAGATCAATAAGTATGTGGGAGAGGAGAATTAGTAATTAAAAATTAATAATTAGTAATTAGAAATTATTGATTATTAATTGGGGATTACTACACAACCTCCAACTTACAACCAACAACCTCCTTCATCATCCAATCCAATCCATTCCAAAATAAGGCTGTAATACTTTAGGAATAGCAATACCTTTTTCGGTCTGATTGTTTTCCAGCAATGCAGCCATGATGCGTGGCAATGCTAGAGAGCTGCCATTCAAGGAGTGCAGCAATTGTGATTTACCTTTTTCATCCTTATAGCGAATCTTCATCCGATTCGTTTGAAAACTTTCGAAGTTGCTCACGCTGCTGCATTCCAGCCATTTCTTCTGTGCAGCACTCCATACTTCAAAATCGTAAGTAAGCGCAGAAGCAAAACTCATGTCTCCGCCACACAAACGAAGAATGCGGTATTTCAGTCCAAGCGACTGCACCAGCTGCTCCACATGAGCAACCATCTCGTCCAATACTTCATAACTTTTTTCGGGATGAACCAGTTGTACTATTTCAATTTTATCAAACTGATGCACACGATTCAATCCTCTAACATCTGATCCAAAACTGCCCGCTTCCCTTCTGAAACAAGGCGTGTATGCGGTCATTTTAATAGGCAACTCTTCCGATTTTATAATTTCTTCTCTGTACAAATTCGTCACCGGCACTTCCGCTGTAGGAATCAGATAAAAATTATCGGCTGGCATATAATACATCTGTCCTTCCTTATCGGGCAACTGCCCGGTACCATACGCCGTTGCTTCATTTACCATGTAGGGAGGAATATATTCCGTATAACCTGCGGCCGTATTGTAATCCAAAAAATAACTGATTAAAGCTCTTTGTAAACGAGCGCCCTTGTTTTTATAAACAGGAAAACCGCTGCCAGTCACTTTCACCCCCAATTCAAAATTCACCAAATCGTATTGCTTGATAAGCTCCCAATGAGGTTGCGCACCTTCGTATAATGCGGGTACTTCTCCCCACTCTTTAACCGTAACGTTCTCTTCAGGCGTCTTGCCCTGTGGCACCAACGCTGAGGGAAGGTTCGGCAATTTTACCAATGTATCCTGCAATTCTTTCTCAACAATCGCCAGCTGCTCTGTAATGGGCTGTAATGTTGTTTTTAGGGCAGCCACTTCCGCTTTTTTTGCTTCTGCAGCATCCTTTTCTCCTTTTGCCATTAAGCCCCCAATTTCTTTAGAAGCCTTATTGATGCCTGCCTGCGTTTCGTCAAACTGAAAATTGAGTTGTTTACGCCGATCATCGAGCGCTATCACTTCATCCACTAAATGCAAGTCGGAAAAATTTTTGATTGCCAGCCTTTCCTTCACCCATTCTGTTTGCTGACGCAAAATCGCTACCTGAAGCATAGATATAATTTGTGGCAAAGATAAAAATTAGAACTCTCACAACTACAACCAAAAACCGACAACGCCCGCAGGGCACGACACCGTGACACCCCCCGAGGACTCGGGGCGACACCCCCATCACCCTAAATACTTCCCGACAATCGGCATTCTTCGACCCACGCCAAATGCTTTCGGACTTACCCGTATGATCGGACAAAACTGATTGCGCTTGTATTCGTTGTTATTCACCATACGTAAAATGCGATCTACTAACGGAGCATCATAACCCATCGCTTTAATTTCGGCAGGCCCATTTCTTCGTTCAATATACTGATATAAAATTGGATCCAGCATTTCATAATCCGGCAATGAATCAGAATCTTTTTGTCCGGGACGCAACTCCGCGCTTGGGGGCTTGGCAATAATATTCACAGGAATAACTTCTTTATACCTGTTGATGTATTTCGCCAAAGCATATACCTGAAGCTTATAACAATCTCCTAATACTCCGATACCCCCTGCCATATCACCGTAAAGCGTTCCATAACCGGTAGCAAGCTCACTTTTATTGGAAGTATTCAACAGAATATAACCAAACTTATTGGCAATGGCCATTAGTAGATTTCCCCTTGTTCTGCTTTGAATATTTTCTTCCGCAAGACTGAAAGGCAGGTCTTTAAACAAAGGCGACAATTCATTCAAAAAAGCTTCATAAATATTTTTGATCGGGAGTATATTGTAAGGATTTCCCAATCGTTTACTCAGTTCCACTGCATCATCCACGCTATGAGATGTTGAATAGGGTGAAGGCATTAAGACAGCATGCACATTTTCCGCACCCAATGCCTCACAGGCTAGTGCCAAAGTAACCGCACTGTCAATCCCGCCACTGCTTCCCAAAATGGCTTTAGTAAAGCCCATCTTGCTGAAATAATCGCGAATACCCAGTATCAACGCATCATGAATCTCCTGAATGCCTAATGATACATCAAGTGTTTCAGGCGACAATTCCGAATCCGGCAACAACGCTCCCTCGGTAAGTATTGCAGAGCCAAATCCGCCTTCTTCTTTCCAGTCAACATAATCCAACTGCTCTTCAAAGAGAGAGAGCTGTTTAATCAGATTCGCATGACTATCCATCACCAACGATCCTCCATCGAAAACAATCTCAGTCTGACTACCTACTGCATTACAATAAATGATGGGGATTTTATACTTGAGTACATTTCTTTTGAGAATCGCTTTACGGTCTTCTGTATGCGTATAATCAAAAGGAGAAGCAGAAAGATTGAGCATGATATCAGGCTGCTCCAGCATCAGATGATCCATCGGACAAACCGTATATAACGGATTATCACCCAGATTCCAGATATCTTCGCAAATGGTAATCGCTAGTTTTTTCCCTTTGAAAAGAACCGTTTGCCATTCGGCTGCCGGTTCAAAATAACGATACTCGTCAAACACATCATAGGTAGGCAAACAGGTTTTATGCAATACGGCTTGTATTTGCCCGTCCCACATTACAATTGCTGCATTATGAAGGTCTTTCCCTTCTTTTTTGGTATTGACCACCGGCGCACCTATTATTACGCCAATCTCCTTCGAGTGCGGTTTAATTTTTTCAACGGCTTGGCTACATTGCGCAATGAAATCTTCAAACTCCAAAAAATCACGCGGAGGATAACCGCATACCGATAATTCGCTAAACACAATTAAATCCCCTCCCGCACGTTTGGCTTCCTGAATGGCATGTATTATTTTAGCAACGTTACTTTCAAAGTTGCCAATATGATAATTTTGCTGAGCGATGAAAATGCGCATGATGCAAATGTCGAATTTTTCAGGGATTAACAACTTTTTGGTTTTGACTTTTGATTTTTGACTTATTAACACATTCTATAATGAAATTCCATATTCTCTATTTTTCTATTATCCTATCCCTCAGCTGCCGCAATCAGTCTGACGCTCCTGATATTTCAAATATCAATGTTAATCTCAAAGTAGAAAGATTTGAAAAAGACTTTTACGCCCTTGATACCAATCGAATTAGAGAAGGACTTTTTAGTCTGGAAAAAAAATATCCGGACTTCCTGCCCTTGTACATTAACCATGTGTTAGGATTAGGACCCTTAAACGACAGCAATGAACTCGCATTCAGCGGTACAAAATTATTTCTACGACTAAACAGAAAGCCGTATGAATATTCATCGAAACTATATGAAAATTTTGACGAGATACAAAAAGAACTCTCGGAAGCCTTTCGTTATTGTAAATATTACTTTCCCAACTATCCGGTTCCAAAGATTTTCACAACCGTTGGGCCATTAGATGCGCTGGCCCCTATGAGTAGTATGGAACCTTCGCCCAATTTTATGGGACACGGATTTATTGGAATTGGATTACAATTTTATCTCGGAAAAGATTTTGAAATCTACAAAGACCCGGATTATATCAGTCAAATTGCTCCTGCCTACCGAAGCAGAAGATTCAGTAA
>JAGWWM010000008.1 GCA_018970395.1 Bacteroidota bacterium | reverse complement strand
TATACAGCAAAAAACTCTACCATCTCGATTTGAATTTTTCCGCATATTTATCGTAGCGAATCGTAGGAAAATGACCTTCTGAAAAATAGGAGAGCAGGGTATGCATTTCTTTGGGTTGCAAATAGCCCGGTATAGCTTGCGGATCAGTCTGTTCAACGGGAATGATGACTGTCGTGGGAAAACCGGCATCTCCTTTTAGCAATTCAATGGCAAGCGCATGCATTTTATATTGTGGCATGAAGGAGTAAGTTTTACCTTTCCATTGAACGGGAGTTTTACTTTCTGCATTGAATTTAACGGCGTAAAAATGTTGGTTAATATATTTGGCTACACTGTCGTGCGCATAGGTTTTTTTATCCATTACCTTACACCACCCGCACCAGTCGGTATAAATATCCACCAGGATGGGCAAAGATTTTTCTTTGCTTAATTTTTCTGCTTCTTCAAAAGAAATCCAGCGTATTTTTTCTTTAGGGGCAGAGGGGATTGGATGGATGAAACCAACTAGGGCTGCGGCTAAAAAAAATAAAAGAACCTTTTGCATCTTATTTTTGTTTTTGAAATATGAAGTTCGGAAATTCTCATCAAATTGTGGTTGCAGTAACCGGAGCGAGCGGTGCTATTTATGCCCGCCAGCTGATTCAAAAGTTACATCTCATTCAGGAACAATGGAGTAAGCTTGCAATTGTGATGACCGATAATGCACGTGAAGTCTGGAGGACGGAGTTGGGAGATGAATCTTATAAAGAATATGAGCATTTGCTGGTATCGAACCGAGACTTTTCCGCTGCTTTTGCCTCTGGTTCGGGCAATTATCAAACGATGATCATTATTCCTTGTTCAATGGGCACATTAGGCAGAATTGCTTCGGGCACCTCTTCCGATTTAATTACGCGTGCTGCTGATGTGGTTTTGAAAGAAAGAAGAAAACTGATTTGTGTAGTAAGAGAAACTCCCTACCATCTTGTTCATATCAGAAATATGGAAACAGTCACGCTTGCAGGGGGAATTATTTGTCCTGCAACGCCTTCTTATTACAGTCTTCCTAAAAATGTAGAAGAAGTAGCCGCTACGGTAGTAGATCGTGTTTTAAATCTTGCCGGATTTTCTATCCGCACTTTTCGCTGGGGAAAGTAAAAAAAGATTAATCTTCCAGCGTTTGCAAATAGATAATTTCGTCATAAACGGCTGCATAGGTTCTGTCCAACCCTTCTCCTTTCCATTGAGGATTACTGTTGGGAACTATATTGCCGGCAGATTTTACCACATCTTTCTTGATTTTACCTCTTTTAATTTCATTCTCCACATAAATGAATAATTGGCCGAGATAGTTGTTGAAAGAGCGGATATCATCACGGGTTCCTATACAGTCAAAACCGTTTGCCGTGTGTCCGAAAATGAATTTGGTATTCTTTCCGAAATCCTGGTAGACTTTTGTCAGCACTTCCATCCAACCTTTGATACTTCCTCCACCCAAACGGTCAATTGCGGGGTGCATTCTGTTGTGTACAACATCTCCAAGATGTACTACATCAGCATATTCAAAATGTACGATGCTGTCGCCGTTGGTATGCGCTCTGCCGTAATTATAGATACAGATATTTTCTTTTCCGAATTTTTGACACCAACTCTCTTTGTAAGTCAGGGTAGGAAAGGACTGCTGGTTCTGAACTTTCATCAGTTTGGTATTCAGCAGATGATTCTTTTTTGCGTTTTCATGTGCGATAATATCCTTAACGAGTGGGCGGAACACAGAATTACCACTCGTATTACCTATATGATGATGGGTATTGATCAAAAAATCAATGGGCTTCGGATTTCTTTTTTTGAGTTCAGCGATTAATGCAGTTGCCTGTTCGGGAAATTGTGAATCTACAACTACATTCACGTCTTTACCCATATAAAATAACATTGGACCACCCCGTTCAATATATACCCCTACATCATCAGAAAGCATTCTGATTTTGGATGTAGGTTCGTTCATATAGCGGGCAAATAATCGCTGGTTGGCAAAAGCCAAGGCACCCAGCGTGAAAGCGGAAGACTTAAGAAAAGACTTACGATTCATAATGAAAAAAATAAAATAAGTGCACTAAGATATAACTTTTCCGTTGAAAATGAATACATAAAGTTTGAAAATTTACTTAAATAGGCTTTTGTTTTCTTGCTTTCGAACCTGCTGTTCAGGGTAAGAGAATGGGATGTAGCCCCGGTTCGTACTCCTTTTCCAGTGCATCTGTAATGGTTTTAAGGTGGTCGGGGTTGTTTATAAAGTCGGCATTGCCGGCATCTACCATCAAAGTTTTAATGTTATGCTGGCGGATATACCCGGTATATGTTTCCTGGATATTCAACAGGTACCGGTCTTCAATTTGTAATTCGTAGGATCGGTTTCTCTTTTTAATGTTTTGCTGCAATTTTTCAATCGGAGCATGGAGATAAATGAGTAAATCGGGTTGTATCAATTGTTGATGGATAATGTCAAACAATCTTTGATATAACCTGTATTCGTCGGCCGGTAAATTTAATTTGGCGAAAAGAAGACATTTGGTAAATAGATAATCGGAAATTGTAATGCTGTTGAATAAATCCTGAGTAGTAATTAATTCTTTGAGCTGTTTATATCTTTCCGCCATAAAGAAAAGCTCTACGGGGAAAGCATACTGGGCTGGATTTTCGTAAAATTTGGGAAGAAAGGGGTTGTCGGCAAATTCTTCCAGTATCAAACGGGACGGATATTGTTTATGCAGGGCGGTTGCCAATGTGGTTTTACCTGCTCCGATATTCCCCTCTATGGTAATAAATTTGTATCGCATAGTTATGTTGCTGCGCTAAATGGTTGACGGGTCATTTTACGAACCGGCAATGTGTCGGAACAGTTATTTAACAATGTTGCGATGGTTTGCTTATGCACAGGATGCAGCAAATCAGGATTAATTTCACATAGCGGCTCCAGTACAAATCTTCTCGTTGACATCAATGGATGCGGTATTTGCAATGATGCTGTTTGTATCACAAGGTCGTCATACAATAATATATCGAGATCGATGATTCTGGGGCCCATTTTCTCGCCTCTTATTCTACCCATTTGCTGCTCAATTGATAGTAAAGCATCCATTAATGCGGATGGCTCGAGCAGGGTTTCAATCTGTAATACCTGATTGAGGAAAGGAGGCTGTTCAGTCAATCCCCACGGTGCCGTTTCGTAAATGGAAGAAGCTTTCAATATAGTTGCGGGAATAGTAACCAATGAATGCAGGACTGTTTCCAGTTGTTGAAATCTGTTTCCCAGATTGCTGCCGGTTTGTATATATGCCTTGTGGTATCGCATTTCGTCAAAAGTCGGATAATTTTTTTTTAAACAGCTGAGAGAATCAGATAGTTTTGTGCCAAATTTATTATATGTCTGCCGAATATAGTCAGCGTAAAGCGATGCTAGCCGTGACCCGCGCCAGTTTAACGGCCATTCTCCGTAGTCCTAGTGCTGTTATTTTCAGCTTTGGCTTTCCCCTCATTTTTATTTTTGTCTTTGGCTTTATGTCCGAAGGAAAGCCCACCATTCAGGTTGGCTTCACAGATGATTCTGATACTGTTGCCACTAACATGCTTTACCGCCTTATTTGCGATCACGAATTTATCAGGGTCGTAAAAAAAGAACAGGCTGTCTTGTGGAAGGATATGCAAAAAGGAAGGATAACCGCCATCCTATCTCTCCGACCTGCTGCCGACTCCGGCTTTCCTCGTTACAACCTTGAAATTGTTCATGCCTCTGCAGGAAATGACAAGATTGGATTGTTGCAAACTGCCCTTCGGGATATTAATTATTTATTATCACAGCAAGATAAGGGAGCCGTGCCGCTTTATGCCTCCATTAAAACGGCTCCTCCGGTTCCGGGCAGGATCTATCGTACAATTGATTTTATTTTACCCGGACAGCTTGGATTTTCTCTGCTAAGTGCCGGTGTGTTTGGGGTGGCATTTGTATTTTTCAACTTAAGACAAACGATGGTGCTAAAAAGATTTTTTGCAACGCCCATCAGTAGAACCGCAATTTTAATGGGAGAAGGTTTGGCAAGAATGTTGTTTCAATTGTCCACTGCAGTGGTGATTTTATTGATTGGTTATTTCGCATTTGGATTTACGCTGGTGAATGGTTGGGTAACCTTTTTGGAGCTGCTTGCTTTGTCAGCGTTGGGCTTGATGGTGTTTATGGGTTTTGGTTTCGTAGTGAGCGGATTGGCACGTAATGAAAGTATGATCCCGCCTTTTGCCAATATGATAACGCTGCCGCAGTTTTTACTGGCAGGAACTTTTTTTTCCATTGAGTCCTTCCCTTCCTGGCTGCAGCCCCTGTGCCGTTTTTTACCTCTTACACATTTGAATAATGCGATGAGAAATATCGCTTTTGAAGGAAGTCATCTGACAGATTGTACACAGGAATTAGGTATTTTACTGATTTGGGGGCTCGTCATTTATATGATTGCGGTCAAAGTATTCAAATGGGAAAATTGAGGGTTTAAAAAATAAATCATGAAGCGCATAAAAATATTGGGGGTTGGATTGGCAGGCATCTTTCTGTTGTTTACGGTTATTGGATTAATCATGCCTTCATCGGTAAAAATTTCAAGAGGCGTAATGATTGCCGCACCAACAGAAAACATTTTGCCTTTTATTTCACAATTAAATCAATGGCCGCAGTGGGCGTCTTGGCTGCAGTCCAATCAAGGCATGTTGATAACAGTAGCCACTGATGCCGAATCTCCTTTTTTGGAATGGCGGCAGGCAGCTGCAGTTCAGAAAGGGGTGATCAGAATCAGCGAAAGCAAGCCGCAATCCGTCCGTCTCCTGATCTCATTTCCCGGCATGAATAAAGCAGAAGGAACACTTCAGGTAAGTACCGGATCAGATGGTAATACCGAAGTCATCTGGTTATTGGAATATCCTTTACGCTGGTATCCCTGGGAAAGATTTGAAGGGATATTTATGGACACCATACTCGGCTCACTGCAAGAGCAGTCATTGAATAGGTTGAAGACCCTTGCAGAAAACAAAGACCGGGCGATGTTGGTGTATCCTTAATCACAACTCAGGGCTCCGATTTCAAATCATTAATGGCATACTGATAAACACCTTCATATCCCGGATAGATGCCTTCCAGCACAACACTATTCCCCGCATTATCCATGACTTTGTTGAATTCATCTAGATTTTTTACAGTCTTGTTATTGGCGCGAATAATGATGAATCCTTTCTTTATCGTCGTCTGATCTGAAACCAATCCTTCATTGATGGCTTTGATTTCAACGCCTCCTTCCAGTCCGTAATCTTTTACTTTTTTCAATTCAACATTGCCGAGTTCAACGCCGAGTTTATCGGTTACCGAATTCTTTATGATATCTGTATTGCCTGCACTGTTTCTTAACGTGAGCACAATGTTTCTTTCTTTACCATCACGCAGGAAGGTCACATTCACTTTTTGTCCGGGACGGTAACTCGCTATAGTTCCGGTAAGTTGCGTCCAGGTGCTGACCGCTTTATTATCCAATTTGATAATTTTATCTCCATTTTTTAGTCCGCCTTCTGCAGCAGCGCTTTTATCCAGCACTTCACCAATTTCCACTCCATCTCCTTCTTTGATTTGCGAGTCGGTATCTTCATCCCCATTGGCAGCAGGACGAATTCCAAGATAAGCGCGTTGTACTGTTCCGAACTTGATAAGGTCATCCACTACCTTTTTAACGATGTTTACGGGAATGGCATAAGAATAACCCGCATATGCACCGGTAGGTGATGCTATAGCAGAATTGATTCCAATCAGTTGTCCATTGGTGTTGATAAGTGCACCACCGCTATTGCCCTGGTTGACTGCCGCGTCGGTTTGTAGAAAACTTTCAACCGTATTTGCACCGGGTTTGGCTTTTCGCTGGTTAACGCCCAGATAACGGTATTTGGCACTGATGATACCTGCTGTTACAGTGGTCTCAAGTGTAAGCGGATAGCCGACAGCGAGTACCCACTGACCAACGCGAACTTCATCGGAATTGCCATAAAGCAAGTAGGGGAATCCGGTACCTTCCACTTTTAAAACTGCGAGGTCGGTATTGGCATCTGTCGCTACTACTTTCGCCTTGTATTGTTTTTTGTTGTTGAGGGTAACCGTTACTTCATCCGCCTGATCTACTACGTGATTATTCGTTATGATATAACCATCTGCGGAAATAAAGACTCCGCTGCCGCTTGCCATTTGGGGAAGGGTTTGCATGCGGTCTCCAAAGAAATCATTGAAAAAATCGTCTCCGAAAAAATCGCTGAAAGGACTTCTTCTTCTGCCGTTATTGGTTTGAATAGGGTTTGTTTTTGTTTTAATATGCACTACCGCAGGGATGGCAGCCGCTGCTGCAGGTTCAAAGTCCACCGGCCCCGGCGTTCCGCCGGTGCCGCTATCGAATAAGCCCGCATAGTTCACCGGTAACTGCGCCTGACTAAACGGCAATGATTGATTGGGAGCTAAAAATTTGGCATAAAGCCATACGCTAAGAATAGAAGTAAGGGCACTGATGCCCACTATTGCAACAATCTGTCTGGTCTTCATATACTGGTTGATTTTAATGGAACTGCTCAAACAAAATGCCTGAACAGCTGTAAAATTATTAATCTGACAGGATTTCAGTTGCTACTCATTCCGTTTTTTAACAAAACACTTTCAGTTGCCAAAATTGCACCCGACCGGTAAAAAATCCCGGGTTTGACCGGCATTCGGGACTATTTTTGCCTTTCAGGCAGAAAATATTTGTAAAAATAATGGACAAAACCCCCTATCTTTGCACCCCCAAATATGGCTAAGCAAGATTTAATCAAACAAGACGGAACAATAATCGAAGCATTGAGCAATGCCATGTTCAGGGTAAAACTGGAAAACGGACACGAAATTTTGGCGACTATTTCAGGGAAAATGCGCATGCACTACATTCGTATTCTTCCCGGTGATAAGGTGGGGGTGGAAATGAGTCCGTACGACCTTAGCAGAGGACGGATTATTTTCCGTTATAAATAAAATCTTTCGGTATTAGATAAAACGAATAGTATGAAAGTAAGAGCTTCAATTAAAAAACGCAGCGTCGATTGCAAAATCGTGAGAAGAAAAGGAAAGCTGTATATCGTTAACAAAAAGAACCCCCGTTTTAAACAAAGACAGGGATAATTCATTTTTCATTGTAAAAAATTAATTATTTATGGCGCGTATTGCCGGGATAGATTTACCAAAAAACAAAAGAGGAGAAATAGGTCTTACCTATATCTATGGAATTGGTCCTTCTACTGCTCGTTATATTCTTACCAAAGCAGGGATTGATTTCGATAAAAAAGTTAATACCTGGAATGATGATGAGCTCAATGCCATTCGTAACATCATCACCAATGAATTCAAAGTAGAAGGGCAGCTGAGAAGCGAAGTGCAAATGAGCATTAAGCGTTTGCTGGATATTGCCTGCTATCGCGGACTTCGTCACAGAAAAGGATTGCCGGTGCGTGGACAAAGAACAAAAACCAACAGCCGTACCCGTAAAGGAAAACGCAAAACGGTTGCAGGTAAGAAAAAAGCAGCTAAGAAATAAACTGAAGCAGGTGTTGGAAATTTTCCGATTACCTGCTTTTGTTATGTATGCACCATTTAATCTTGGTTTTTCGTCGGAAGTCGGGGTGCAGATGGAGAGAAAAACCAACCTGAAGCAATTCAGGCAGTATTTTAAACAGATTACCTCAAATTAAAAAAAAATGGCAAAAGCACAGCCACTCAGCGCCAAAGCGGCCGCAAAGAAAAGAGTAGTAAAAGTTGATGCATCCGGAGATGCCCATATCTCTGCTACTTTCAACAACATTATTATCAGTCTTACCAACAAGCAAGGTCAGGTAATTTCCTGGAGCAGTGCAGGTAAAATGGGTTTTAAAGGTTCTAAAAAGAATACTCCCTATGCTGCACAGGTTGCTGCTGCAGAAGCGGCTAAAGTTGCATTTGAAGCAGGTTTGAAAAGAGTAGATGTATATGTTAAAGGTCCCGGTAGCGGCCGAGAAAGTGCTATCCGTGCGCTGGCACAAAGTGGTATTGAAGTATCTATCATCAAAGATGTTACGCCTTTACCGCACAACGGCTGTCGTCCTCCCAAAAAGAGAAGAGTATAACTTATTTATTGCTTCACACCCGGGATGAAGCGATCATCGATAAAATAATCCCGGGATTCATTTTAATAAAGGGTGACTGATTGATTTTTAACGCTTTTACGGATCAGTTCACCGGTTTCAAAAAAGCGTAAATGAATAAAAATTATGGCACGTTACACTGGTCCCAAGACCAAAATCTCCCGTATTTTCGGTGAGCCCATTTTAGGAAATGGAAAATGGCTGGATAAAAACAGCAATCCTCCCGGACAGCATGGAGCCACCCGTAAACGTAAAAGTTTAGGTGAGTACGCTCTACAGCTCCGCGAAAAACAAAAAGCCAAATACACTTACGGTGTTTTGGAAAAACAATTCCGCAAAACATTTGAAGAAGCAGCTCGTTTGAAAGGGGTAACAGGTGAAAACCTGATGCGTTTATTGGAAGCTCGTTTAGATAATACGATTTATCGGATGGGAATTGCTCCTAGCCGTCCCGCTGCCCGTCAGCTGGTGAGTCACAAGCACGTTATCGTTAACGGCGTTATTGTAAATGTTCCTTCTTTTACTTTGAGACCCGGTGATATTGTAACTTTGAAAGATAAGAGCAAAGACAATACTTCAGTAACCAGTCAAATTCGCGGAAAAAATCCTAAGTTCAGCTGGCTCGACTGGAATGAAGCTGATATGAAAGGAACTTTCATTGCTTATCCTGAGCGTGAAAGCATTCCCGAAAACATTAAGGAACAACTGATAGTAGAGTTGTACAGCAAGTAACAGCTGATTGCAATTGATAAATATTAATATTCACCCCTTAAAAAAAGTATCATGGCAATATTGAATTTTGTAAAACCCGATAAAATTGTTCTTCAGAAAGCAACGGATTTCTCTGCCTCTTTTGAATTTCGTCCGCTCGAGCCGGGCTTCGGCGTTACCATCGGTAACGCGCTCCGTCGCGTACTGCTTAGCTCTCTCGAGGGTTATGCAATTGTAGGGATTAAAATTGAAGGTGCAGATCACGAATTCGCAACCCTTAAAGGGATTTCTGAAGATGTGGTTGAAATCATCCTGAACCTAAAACAAGTTCGTTTTAAGAAGAAAGTAGAGCATGATGTTACGACTGAAAAAATCAATCTCAGCCTTAAAAACAAAACCGCTTTCTATGCTTCAAATCTGGTAGATGCTTCTCAGAGTTTTGAAGTAATGAATCCTGAGTTACTGATCTGCACCATGGATCCCAGTGCAAAACTGGATATTGAGATTCATATTGCGAAAGGTCGCGGCTATGTACCTGCTGAAGAAAATAAACCCAAAGAGCCAATTTTCGGATATATTCCTACTGATGCCATTTTCACACCCATTAAAAACGTGAAATATGCTATAGAGAATACGCGTGTGGAGCAACGCACCGATTTCGAAAAATTATTGATGGATGTGGTTACTGATGGCACTATTCATCCGGAAGAAGCGGTAAAACAAGCAAGTCGCATTCTGATTCAGCATCTGATGATCATCACAGATGAAAATATCACTTTCGATAATCGTGAAGAGAAGAAAGAAGATGTAGTGGATGAGCAAATGCTGCAATTGCGCAAAGTATTGAAAACCCCATTGGAAGATCTGGATCTTTCCGTGCGTGCCTTCAATTGCCTGAAAGCTGCTAAAATCAATTCACTGAGTGAACTGGTACAGTATGAGCAAGAAGATCTGATGAAATTCCGCAACTTCGGTCAGAAATCACTCTCTGAAATTGAGGTGGTATTAGGTGAAAGAGGACTGCATTTCGGAATGGATCTCGCTAAATTAGGATTAGATAATATTGATTAATAAACGGATAAAGAAGATAATTCCTGACACGGTATCTTCTATTGTAAACCGAAAGCAATTTGCTTTCTCCCTTCAGGGGAATAAAAATTAAATGTCATGCGTCACGGAGACAAAATTAAAAATCTCAGCAGAACGGCTTCCCACAGAAAAGCCCTTCTTACCAATCTGGCGATTGAATTAATTCGCCACAAAAGAATCGTTACTACTTTAACAAAAGCGAAATCCCTTCGTACCTGGATTGAGCCCATTTTAACGAAATCAAAAAACAATACGACTCACAGCAGAAGAATAGTATTCAGCTATTTGCAAAACAAAGAAGCGGTGAAAGAATTGTTTGATGTAGTGGCGGCTAAAATCGCTGCACGTCCCGGCGGTTACACACGGGTAATCAAACTTGGTATTCGGATTGGTGACAATGCGGAACAAGCGATGATTGAACTGGTTGATTTCAATGAGACTTATGTAAAAGGTAAAGGTGAAGCTGCTGCCCCCGCCAAGAAAACGCGTCGTGCAGGTGGTGCTAAAAAGAAGGCAGCCACTGAAGAGCCGGCAACAACCGCTCCAACCGAAGAGGCCTCATCAACCGCAGCTGCTGAAGAAGCACCTGCTGAGTAATTGATGTTGATAAAATTTTCTCAACGAG
The DNA here is from genome assembly GCA_018970395.1 of Bacteroidota bacterium. Lineage (GTDB taxonomy): Bacteria > Bacteroidota > Bacteroidia > Chitinophagales > Chitinophagaceae > Lacibacter. The sequence goes on along the minus strand of JAGWWM010000008.1, from coordinate 61,745 downwards.
AGGCCTTGCATTTAGTAAGGCCTCTTTTATTTTGCAGATATGAGTTCAATAACCAACCCTTCTACTTCATCTTCTCAAAGATCTGCCGTTTTAGTACTGGAAGACGGCAATGTGTTTTACGGAAAAGCTTTTGGTAAATTAGGCACTGCTTCCGGTGAAATTTGTTTCAATACCGGCATGACCGGTTACCAGGAAGTATTTACCGATCCAAGCTACACAGGTCAGGTCATCATTATGAATAATGTGCATGTTGGAAACTATGGCACATTTCCAAAAGACGTTGAAAGCGGTAGTGTAAAAATCAAAGCATTAATCGGACGTAATTTGGAAGAAAGATACTCCCGCTATTGGGCAGACAGTTCTCTTCAGGAATATCTTGAAAGGCAAAATGTTGTAGCTATTGAAGATATTGATACGCGTGCTTTGGTAACCCATGTGCGCACCAAAGGTGCAATGAACTGTATTATTTCATCTGAAGTATTGGATGTCGAATTGCTGGCAGCACAGTTGAAAAAAGTGCCTTCAATGGCTGGACTTGAACTTGCTAGTTCTGTTACAACAGCAACTGCTTATGAATCAGGTTCTACAGATGCGACTGTAAGAATAGCGGTGTTGGATTTTGGTGTTAAACAACATATCCTGCAGTGTATGATTGACCGAGGAGCAAAGCTGAAAGTATTTCCTGCTAAAACCTCTGCCGATGAAATCAGAGCATGGCAGCCCGATGGCTATTTTATTTCTAATGGTCCCGGCGATCCGGCCAGTATGGATTATGCAGTGCAGACGATTCAAAGTTTACTGAAAGATGGAAAACCAACTTTTGGAATTTGTCTGGGACATCAATTGCTTGCGCTTGCCAATGGACTTTCAACTTTCAAAATGCATCACGGACACCGGGGGTTAAATCATCCGGTTAAAAATCTGCTTACCGGTTATTGCGAAATCACCACACAGAACCATGGTTTTGGAGTAGATCCTGAATCAGTCAAGCAAGCAAAGAATGTAGAAATCACCCATGTGAACCTGAATGATGGTTCAATAGAAGGTATTCGTTTAAAAGACCGACCTGCTTTCTCCGTGCAATATCATCCGGAGAGCACGCCCGGTCCGCATGATTCCCGTTACCTTTTTGATCAGTTTATTCAAATGATCCAATCAAATAAGGCATAGCCTTATTCGATTAGGGGAAGATGCCGAGTTCGGCGTAAGATACCGCTACCTTACTGATGGCAACTACATATGCAGCCGTACGCATATCGGGAATGGAAGGATTGTTTTTCCAGCAGTCCATTACTTCATTCACCGCGGTAATCATGGTTTCTTCCAAACCGCTATACACCAGATCCACTTCTTCCGGCCCGTGTAAAATATTTTTACGAATATTTCCATCAACGGGTTTACCCGAAAGACTTTCCATCTGATCGAGCAATACGTTGTTTTGGTTTTCTGTAAAACGCTTTTCAAGACGACCATAACGTACGTGACTCAGGTTTTTCAACCACTCGAAATAACTTACCGTTACACCTCCTGCATTGAGGAACATATCCGGCACAACCAGTACGCCTTTTTGGATAAAAATTTCATCGGCTTCGGGTGTGAGCGGACCATTCGCTGCTTCACCGATTACTTTTGCTTTAATGCGTGGGGCGTTTTCACCATTAATAACATTTTCCAGTGCTGCAGGAATCAATACATCACAATCTACTTCCAGTGCATCTGAATTTTTGTCAAGATTTTGTGCGCCGGGGAAATTGAGGATAGAGCCGGTGGCTTTGCGATGCTTGAAAACCGCATCATAATCTAATCCGTTTTCATTGTAGATAGCGCCTTCATATTCGCCGATGGCAACAATTTTTGCACCTGCTTCAGAGAAAAATTTAGCACTGTAATAACCCACATTTCCCAATCCCTGAATCGCAATACGCTTGTCTTTCACGCCCGGTGTTAATCCTCTTTTTTTCATCTCCTCTTCCATCAGCAATACTTCTCTGATACCATAGAATACACCCAGACCTGTAGCTTCTCTTCTTCCTCTAACACCTCCCTGAGTTACGGGTTTTCCTGTAACACAACCGGCAGCATCCAGTTCTCCGGGTTTCATGGTCTGATAAGTATCCACAATCCAGGCCATTTCTCTTTCGCCCGTACCATAGTCAGGAGCCGGTACATCCGTGCCAGGTCCAATAAAGTTTTTCTTGATTAATTCAGTGGTATAACGACGGGTGATTTTTTCCAGTTCGTAAGTGGAATATTTTTTAGGGTTGATTTTAATCCCGCCTTTACCGCCACCGAAAGGAACATTCACAATAGCGCATTTATACGTCATTAACGCTGCCAGTGCCATTACTTCATCCTGATTTACTTCTGCGGCAAAACGAATCCCCCCTTTACAAGGCGTTTTGTGATGAGAGTGTTGTACACGATAAGCCTCGATCACTTCAATATGTCCGTTATCGAGTTTAACGGGGAAGCGCATCTGATAAACACTGTTGCAGGCTTTAATTTGTTCCAGCAGGCCTTTGTCTAATTGTGTGAAGGAGGCTGCTTTGTCGAAACTTTTTTGAACGCTTTCAAAAAAGCTGTAGTGTGGATTTGACATAACAATCGTTGTTTTATAGAATTAAGAAGCAATTATTTCTTTTCCTTTTCCCACTTCGACAGTTTCTTGTCGAGCCGGAAAAGGTAGGCAATCAGTCCGGTCAAAACTACCAAACAAACCAACATCACCACATAAATTTTTTCATTTTGTTGCATATCGATGGAAAGTAATGTTGACTGTATCATTGTAACCATTCTTTTTCTTTCAATTTCCAATATCGGATATAGAGTTGAGTGATCCAAACGCCGAGTAATGTCCATCCAATGACGGCGGGCCAGAATACCAGTCGCATCGTTGGATCAAGGTCTTGTCCGCTGAGTGCGGGATTTCCTTCGACCCCTTTCCCTCCCGGATGCAAGGATTCTACCAGCCGGGGAAGAATCATGATGAGGGGGATGTACATCCCATATGCAAACACATTATAGACGGCAGCTACTTTGGCTCTTTTATCGGGGTCGGGTAAAGCATTTCTGAGTACGAAATAAGCGAGGTAGATGAGTAAAGCAATGGCGACTGCTATTTGTTTGGGGTCATTGCTCCAGGGTTCTCCCCAGGTAAAATTGGCCCAGATGGCGCCGGTAACTAGTCCTAGTATGCCATATACAATACCTGTTGCGGCAAAGCAGCGTGCTGCGATATCGGACTGATATTTTCCTTTTCGAAGGTAAAGAATTGAATAGATGAGTGAAACGAGCAGCAGTATCATTTGACCAAACCACATCGGTACATGAAAGAACAGATTTCGGATCGTATGGTAGAGGTTGCCGATGAAGGGAACGGGCACTAGAAAGCCTGCTATAAAAGTATAGAGAAGAAGTACGACCGTTATTATTTTCCACCAATAATTACGCATGTAGCTGGCCACTGATCTAGCATCATTTTTGCTTCGCAAAGGTAAGGGGAGGGGGTTAATCTTTCCATAAAAAGGGGAATAAAATCACACTGAGTGCGATGGTCATTCCATCGAGTGCGAGGAGCACGCCGGTTATTTGCAAAACTGCCTGGTCGCGAAAGATTTCTCCGAAGGCAAATTTTGAAAGACGAATGAGCAGCAGCAATTGTGGAATGAGTAAAGGGAAGCCGAGGATGGCCATTAGGGCAGCATGTTGATTGGCTTTTTCAGTTATAGCCGCGAGGAAGGTAAAGACCAGACTGATGCCGGCACCTCCGAGGAGCGTGCAGCCGGTAAAACGGAGCCAGGTTTCGTAGGGATGACCTAAAAAAAAACTGAATAATAATAAAGTAAGCAGACTCATCAGCAACATCAGCAGGAGATTGTAGAAGAGTTTGGAAAGGATGAATTCAGTGGGGTGGGCAATAGTATAGTAATAGAGCAGCCTGCCTTTTCCTTCCTGCAAAAAACTTTTGGCAACTGCATTGATGCCGATGAAAAGCAGGTTCATCCAAAACAATCCGTTCCACACAGCAGCTTCAGGTTGACCCATAGACAGGTACAATACAAAAACAGTACAGGCAATGTACAGCAGTACGCCATAGAAGCTGTGTTGCTGCCGGGTTTCCAGCAGAATTTCTTTTTTAATGAGAGCGGTTATGATGCGTAAAGAAGTGATAGGTATATTTTTATATCAGTAGTAGAATTCGGCTTTTAATAGAACATGTCCATCAACTCTGGTGATAGCAATGCCGGCAGCGGGGTTCGTATTTATCTTTCTCTCCCAATAATACCTGTGTTTGTTCTGCGGTCTTACGGTATGAATAATTCGCAATATTGCCACATACTACACAGATAGCGTGAAGTTTGGTAATATAATCAGCCACTGCTAACAATTGCGGCATTTGTCCGAAAGGTTGTTTGAGATAATCCATATCAAGACCTGCCACAATTACTCGGATGCCTCTCAGTGCCAATTGTTCGCAAACGGAGGTAACTTCCGGATCAAAAAACTGTGCTTCATCTACACCCACCACATCTACCTCTTGAGCCAGCAACAACATTTTTTGAGAGTGATCAATAGGGGTGGAATGAATGGCATTGTCGTCGTGTGATACAATTTTTTGTTCGTCGTATCGTATGTCCATCAGCGGCTTAAATATTTCCACCTTGAGATTGGCGATTTGGGCGCGTTTGAGCCTTCGAATGAGTTCTTCGGTTTTGCCGCTGAACATGGAGCCGCAGATTACCTCAATCCAGCCTCTTTTTTCCCCTTTTATTAGTGGTTCTATGAACATGAATGATGATTTATAATAAAACTAGTTGTAAATTTATCCGCATTTCAAAAAAAAGTTGAAATTACGTTAAAGAATACTTTCCAAAAGTAAGCATAAAACTTATGGAACGAATTGCTTCGCTCATACAGGAATTACAAGAAGCTTACCGCCAAGGGGCGGAATCCGGTAAGCTACTTTTATTAGTCAACGAACTGCAGTCATGTTTACTGCAACATTCAACCTCTTTCCCTAAAGAAAAAAGAAGAGTGGCGGTCTTGCTGCCCGGCCTGCAAACAGTGGAGTCGACAGATTTTTTATTGGCTTCAGATGCCGCAACTCCGAACAAAGAGGAAAAAGATGTATTTGTTTTGGAAGTAGATGAACAGGAGGTTGCCCAAGAGTTAAATGAGCCTGTAATCATTCCTGTAACCGTTGATGCGCCTAAAGAAAAACCGCCTGTGGCTTCCAAAACCCAATCCGGTTTGTTATTTGATTGGGAGGAAGGCGTACAGGAGTTGCCCACCTTTATCCATCAGGAAGGTTCGAAAGAGGAAGAAAAAAATGAAGCGTTTTCTAATAAATTAGAGGAGCAAATTCACCTGCCTACGCTGAATGATCGGCTGGCCACTACTCGGAATGAGTTGGCTGATCAATTAGGTGCCGCGCCTATCAAAGATTTACGAAAAGCGATTGGCTTGAATGATCGCTTTGTGTTCATCAATGAGTTATTCAGAGGGGATGAGACGATGTATGATCGCAGTCTGAAGACGATCAATAATTTTGCCATTTATGCGGAGGCTCAATACTGGATGGAAAGAGAACTTAAAGTAAAACTCGGTTGGGATAATGAGAAATCGGTAACACAGGATTTTTATGCTTTGGTTAGGAGAAGGTTTGCCTGAATCCAATCCATGATTTTCTTTGTAGCGCCTAGTTGCATTGTCACATATTCACCCGCTTTTTTTCCGGCATCTTCCATCCGTTTTTGGTTACGGCTTATTTGCCATAATTCTTCTCCTTTCGTCACCACAAAACTTCCTCCCATTTGATTCAGTGTTACACTTTCGCTGAATTTATGAATATAAGGACCGGTTACCACCGGCTTGCTGTACACCGCTGCTTCCAATATATTATGATGTCCGCTTTTTTTCAATCCGCCTCCGATATAACAGAGCGTTCCGTATCGGTAAATTTGGGAGAGAATACCCATTGTATCAATAATTAATACATTGGTTTCAGAAAGGATTTTTTCTCCTGATAAATCTGAATACAGTTGAGAGGATGGAAATTTTTTCTTTAATGCTGAAAGGTGTACCGGGTCAATTTCGTGTGGTACGAGGATGAGTTTCCAGTTTTTTTGCAGATTAAACCATTCCTGCAACAATGCTTCATCCTCCGGCCAGGTACTGCCGGCGATTAATGTGTTTTCGCTACAGAATGATTCGACCAAAGGGAGGCTTGTAGGAACGGCTGCAATTGCCGCAACGCGATCAAAGCGGGTGTCTCCTGAAATCATGCATTTGTTATGATAGCCGATGGATTCAATTAGCTTAACAGATGCTGTATTCTGTAAAAAGAAAAAGGTAAAACAGTCGAGCATCTTGCGATGAAAACTTCCCCACCATTTGAAAAAAGGTTGATTGAGCCTGAATAAGCCGGAAACCAGAAGGGTCGGAATTTGTTGTTTTTTTAACGTGGTCAGATAAAAATACCAGAATTCATATTTTACAAAGATTGCCAGTGAGGGTTGAATTAATTCAATAAATGCTGCTGCATTTTTTTTCGAATCAAAAGGAAGATACACGACTTTGTCAACCCCGCTGTAATTTTTGTGCAATTCGTAGCCTGAGGGAGAAAAGAAGGTAAGGAGGAGCCTTGTATTGGGGTAGATTTTTTTAAAGGATTCCAGCAGGGGGCGCCCTTGTTCAAACTCACCCACTGATGCACAGTGCATCCAGATGACTTTATCTGAGGGTGTAGGCCTCCAGTCTTTTATCAGTTTTGCGCTCCAATTCTTGCGACCCTGAATCCATTTTTCGGCTTTTTTATTTCGGAAAGAGGCAATTCTTATCCCACCCAAAAATAAGCATCGAAAAAGATGGTAGAGCAGTATCATACAGGCAAAGCTATGATTTACAATAATATCTCCTGTTTATGCATCGTCGGCAAACGTTAAACAATCTTTGAAATTAAGTAATTGATTCAGCGCAATCTTGGTAGATATAAACCTTGACAATCAGCCATGAATGGCGTACTTTTGCCGCCATTAAAAAAGCAAGATGACTCCGATTCAGATGGTGGATTTGAAAACGCAGTATCTCCACATAAAAAACGAGGTAGATGCAGCGATGCTGGAAGTACTTGATAGTGCTGCTTTTATTAATGGTAGGCCGGTTCAGCTTTTCGCGGAGGAAATGTCTGCTTATCTTGGCGTAAAACATACGATTCCCTGTGCGAACGGTACCGATGCTTTACAAATTGCTATGATGGCGCTTGGTTTGGAGCCGGGGGATGAAGTAATTACGCCTTCTTTCACTTATATCGCCACTACAGAAGTGGTTGCTTTATTAAGACTAAAGCCTGTATTCGTAGATGTGGATCCTAAAACTTTTTGCATGGATCCGCAATCTTTGCGTAATGCCATCACTCCAAAAACTAAAGCGATCGTTCCGGTTCATTTATATGGACATGCTGCTCCGATGAAAGAGATTATGGAGATTGCTCATGAATTTGGATTATATGTAATAGAAGACACTGCACAGGCAATCGGAAGCGATTATATTTATCCTGATGGAGATAGGAAGAAAGTGGCTACTATTGGCCATATCGGTTGTACTTCTTTCTTTCCTTCCAAAAATCTTGGATGTTATGGAGATGGAGGCGCCATTTTCACTAATGATGATGTATTGGCAGACAAGATGCGGATGATTGCCAATCATGGCCAGAAAGTTCGCTATTACCATGAAATGGTGGGGTGTAATTCAAGATTAGATACTATACAGGCAGCAGTGCTTCGAATTAAACTGAAACATTTGGATGAATACAATGCTGCCAGACAACGTGCAGCTGATGTGTATGATGAATTGTTCAAAGATCATAAGCATATTGCCACTCCCTTTAGGGCGTCCTGGACGAAACACGTGTTCCATCAATACACTTTAACTTTAGATGGATACAATGATGTAGCAGAAGTGAGAAATGGTTTAACACAGTTCTTAGCTCAACATCAGATACCCTCCATGATTTATTATCCGGTACCTTCGCACAGACAAAATATGTTTGCTGCTTATGGTTCATCTGCGTTTGATTTGCCTGTTACCGATTGGTTAACTGATCGGGTTGTTTCCCTTCCGATGCACACTGAATTAAAAAATGAAACTCAAAGTTTTATCGCTGAAAAAGTACTGGAATATTTGAATAAGTTTTAGTTAAAGGTTGTCCCATTCCTTAATGGGCTAAATGTTTATGAAAATAGCAGTAGTAGGAACAGGTTATGTTGGTTTGGTAACCGGAACCTGTTTTGCTGAAACCGGAAATCAGGTGACATGTGTGGATATTGATCAAAGAAAAGTTGAGAAATTATCCAACGGACAGATTACCATTTACGAACCCGGACTCGAGAAAATCTTTCTTAGAAATTTAAAAGAGGGTCGTTTGCATTTCACGACGAGTCTGGCTGAAGGCATCAAAGATGCGGTGATTGTATTTCTCGCATTGCCAACGCCTCCGGGTGAAGATGGCAGTGCTGACTTGAAATATATTCTCGGTGTGGCAGATGATTTAGGCAAGCTGATGACCGATTATAAAGTGATTGTCGATAAGAGCACAGTGCCGGTAGGTACAGCAGATAAAGTACATGCAGCCATCGCAAAAAATTTTAAAGGTGAATTTGCTGTCGTCAGCAATCCTGAATTTTTAAGAGAAGGTGTTGCTGTGGATGATTTCATGAAGCCCGATCGCGTGGTGGTGGGAACAACTAATGAGAAGGCCAAGCAAGTGATGACGGAATTGTATGCTCCGTTTGTACGCAGTGGCAATCCGGTGATTTTTATGGATGAAAGAAGTGCTGAGCTCACTAAATATGCGGCCAACTCATTTCTTGCCGTGAAGATTTCTTTCATGAATGAAATCGCACGCTTATGTGAAAGAGTAGGTGCCGATGTGGATATGGTGCGTAAAGGAATTGGCAGCGATGAGCGTATCGGAAAGCGTTTTCTTTTCCCGGGTATTGGTTACGGAGGCAGCTGTTTCCCAAAAGATGTGCAAGCATTGGTGAAATCGTCTAACGAGGTCAATTACAATTTTGAAATATTGGATGCGGTAATGAAAGTGAATGAGGAACAGAAATTGTTTCTCATGCCGAAAATATTACAGTATTTCGGCGGCGATCTGAAAGGAAGGCGTTTTGCATTATGGGGACTTGCTTTCAAACCCAATACGGATGATATTCGAGAAGCGCCTGCTTTGTATATGATTGACGCATTAACTGCTGCGGGTGCAAGTGTGAGTGCCTTTGATCCGGAAGCGATGCCGAATGTGCGTCAGGTGGTAGGTGATAAAATTGAATTTGCCGAAGGACAATATGATGCTTTGAAAGACGCGGATGCATTGATCATTGCTACGGAGTGGAGCGAGTTCAGAACGCCTGAGTTTGAAAAAATAACCACATCATTAAAACAACGCGTAATATTCGATGGCCGAAATGTATTTGATGCTGCTCAAATGAGAACCTTAGGTTTTCATTATGAGAGCGTAGGCCGTTTAGCTGTTACCAACAAATAAAAAATATGGAAAGAAAAAGAATTCTTATCACCGGTGCAGCCGGATTTTTAGGATCGCATCTTTGTGATCGTTTTATCAAAGAAGGCTACCATGTAATTGGGATGGATAATCTAATTACGGGTGACCTCATGAACATCGAACATCTGTTCAAACTTGAACAGTTTGAGTTTTATCATCATGATGTAACCAAGTTCATTCATGTTCCCGGCAAGCTGGATTATATCCTTCATTTTGCTTCTCCTGCAAGTCCGATTGATTATCTGAAAATACCCATTCAGACTTTGAAAGTGGGCGCGCACGGAACGCATAACTGTCTGGGTTTGGCAAAAGCCAAAGGTGCGCGCATTTTAGTGGCTTCTACATCAGAAGTATATGGCGATCCTTTGGTGCATCCGCAAACGGAAGAATACTGGGGTAATGTGAATCCGGTAGGGCCGCGCGGCGTATATGACGAAGCCAAGCGGTTTATGGAAAGTATTACGATGGCGTATAATCGTTTTCACGGTGTTCAAACCCGCATCATCAGAATATTCAACACCTATGGTCCGCGGATGCGACTCAATGACGGACGAGCATTGCCTGCATTTATTGGACAGGCATTGCGCGGAGAAGATTTAACCGTATTTGGCGATGGCTCACAAACCAGAAGTTTTTGCTATGTTGCCGATCTGGTAGATGGTATATACCGTTTGTTGATGAGTGAATATGATATGCCGGTGAACATTGGTAATCCTGCTGAAATCAGCTTGAAAGAATTTGCGGAAGAAGTGATTAAGCTGACGGGTACGCAACAAAAAATTGTGTATAAGCCCTTGCCGGAAGATGATCCGAAGCAACGTAAACCGGATATAACAAAAGCAAAAGAAATATTAGGATGGGAGCCAAAAGTTTCCCGCACTGAAGGGTTGAAGATCACCTACGAATATTTTAAAAACTTGCCTCCTTCAGAGTGGGTCAAACAGCCTAAGGAGTTTATAAGTATCAAATAAATTTAATCCTCGTATGTATCAGCAACTTCTCAATAAAGAAAAAAAACTGGCTGTCATTGGTTTGGGGTATGTTGGTCTTCCGATTGCTTTGGAATTTGCAAAGCATCTTTCCGTAATCGGATTTGATATCAACGCTCAACGGATTGAACTGATGAAACAGGGAATTGATCCTAGTAAAGAACTGGAGTCATCTGCTTTTGAGGGTTGTGATATTGTCTTTACTGACTCATTGGATGTTTTAAGAGAAGCATCTTTTTATATTGTTGCAGTTCCCACTCCGGTAGACGAACATAATATTCCGGATTTGATTCCGGTAACAAAAGCTTCGGAAACAATAGGGAAGGTGATCAAGAAAGGAGATTTTGTAGTTTATGAGTCAACTGTTTATCCCGGTTGTACAGAAGAAGACTGTTTGCCAATTATTGAAAAATTAAGCGGACTTAAATTGGGGGTAGATTTTAAATTAGGTTATTCGCCTGAAAGAATTAATCCCGGAGATAAAGAACATACACTGGCGAAGATCGTCAAAGTCGTTTCGGGAAGTGATGCCGAAGCAGCAGAAGAAATTGCCAAAACTTATGAAATAGTGGTGACAGCCGGCGTGCATCGTGCTTCCTCCATTAAAGTAGCTGAAGCGGCGAAGATTATTGAAAATACGCAGCGTGATCTGAATATTGCTTTGATGAATGAATTGTCTATCATCTTTGATAAGATGGATATCAATACGTTTGAAGTGTTGGAAGCTGCAGGTACTAAGTGGAATTTCTTAAGATTTCAACCGGGTTTGGTTGGAGGGCATTGTATTGGCGTTGATCCTTATTATCTTACCTATAAAGCGAATCAGTTAGGTTATGATGCGCAGGTGATTTTAGCCGGAAGAAATATCAATGATGATATGCCCGCGTACGTGGCGAAAAAAGTAGTTCAGCATATTATCAAGCATGCAAAGAATGTGGCAGAAGCCAACGTATTAGTGATGGGCGCTACTTTTAAAGAGAATGTCAGTGATATCCGAAATTCCAAAGTAGCAGCGGTGGTGAAAGAGTTACAATCTTTTTCATTGAATGTAGATGTGACCGATCCGCACGCATCCGATGATGAATTGAAACATGAATATGGTTTCAGTTTGAGCGCTTCGCTTAAAAATCATTATGATGCTATTATTCTTGCGGTTCCTCATGATGAATATAAAGCGCTTGATGTTGCCTATTTTGAATCCATTACTCAGCCGCATGCCTTGTTTGCCGATTTAAAAGGCATATTCAGAAATTATTCTATGTCACGTAAATACTGGAGTTTATAATGAGTCATTTTGAAAAAACCATTTTGATCACGGGCGGCGCCGGCTTTATCGGCAGCCATGTGGTGCGTTTGTTCGTTAATACATATCCCCATTACAAAATTGTAAACGGAGATGCCTTGACTTATGCAGGCAATCTTGAAAATTTAAAAGATATTGAGTCGAAGTCCAACTATGCATTTGAAAAAATGGATATCACGGATGAGGCAAGAGTGGATGAGCTCTTCAAGCAATATCATTTTGATGCCGTGATTCATTTGGCAGCAGAAAGTCATGTGGATAGAAGTATTCTCGATCCGCTGGCATTTGTGAAAACAAATGTACTGGGTACGGCAGTTTTATTGAATGCTGCCCGTAAATACTGGAACGGACAATATGGAGGAAAATTATTCTACCATGTTTCAACCGATGAAGTGTACGGCACGTTAGGAGAAACCGGATTCTTTACAGAAGAAACGCCTTATGATCCGCATAGTCCCTATTCTGCATCCAAAGCAGCTTCTGATCATTTTGTAATGGCGTATTATGATACCTATGGTATGCCGGTGGTGATGAGTAATTGCAGTAATAATTATGGTTCACATCACTTCCCCGAGAAGCTGATTCCCTTAATGATTAATAACATTAAAAACAACAAACCGCTGCCTGTTTATGGTAAGGGAGAAAATGTGCGCGATTGGTTATATGTTGAAGATCATGCGAGAGCGATTGATGTGATTTTCCATAAAGGAAAATTAGGACAGAGTTACAATGTAGGCGGCTTCAACGAATGGAAGAATATTGACCTGGTACATCTTCTTTGTGGTATTATGGATAAGAAATTGAACCGAGCAGAAGGGGAGAGTGCCAAGTTAATTACTTATGTTACCGATCGTCCGGGTCATGATCTTCGTTACGCCATTGATGCAACTAAATTGAATAAAGAATTAGGCTGGTCGCCTTCTCTCCAATTTGAAGAAGGTTTGGAGAAGACGGTAGACTGGTATCTGAATAACGAGGAGTGGGTACAGCATGTTACCAGCGGAGATTATCAGCATTATTATAAAGAACAATACGCACACAGATAATATTATTTATGCAGTTCATTCATACAAAGTTTCCCGGTCTCGTGATTTTTGAACCAAAAGTTTTTGGCGATGCCCGGGGATATTTTTTTGAATCCTACAATCATCAGTTATTTGTGGATGAAGGACTGAATTACAACTGGGTGCAGGATAATCAATCCAGTTCTGTTTATGGCGTTATTCGCGGGTTGCATTTTCAGAAAGGAGATAAAGCGCAAACCAAGCTGGTACGTGTTTTGAGTGGATCTATTTTAGATGTGGTAGTTGATCTGAGAAAAGATTCGCCCACATTCAAAGAGGTTTTTGCAATAGAGCTTAGTGCTGAAAAGAAAAACGCATTGCTCGTGCCGAAAGGTTTTGCGCACGGATTTTCTGTTCTCTCTGAAATGGCAGAAGTGTTGTATAAATGTGATGCATTGTATCATAAGGAAAGTGAGGGAGGGCTATTATACAATGATCCTGCTTTGGAGATTGATTGGCAGATTCCATTAGATAAAGCCATCGTATCGGATAAGGATAAGATTCATCCTGTGTTGGCAGCTTTACCTGAAGATTGCTTCTTTTAAATTTAATTCATGTCGCAACCCGTCATTCTCGTCACCGGCAGCAACGGACAATTGGGTAAAGAACTTCAGCAAATTGCTGCTGATTATCCTGCCTATCGTTTTGTATTTGCTTCCAGAGAAGATTTGAAGTTGCATCATTTCGGATTGGTGGAGAATTTCTTTGCCGGTTTGCATCCTCAGTATTGTATCAACTGTGCAGCGTACACTGCGGTTGATAAAGCAGAATCGGAGCAGGAGATGGCAATGCTCGTAAATGGTGAATCTGTAGGTAATCTCGCAGCAGTATGCAAAAAATTTAATACGAAACTCATTCACATTTCAACGGATTATGTTTTTGATGGTGAAAGCGAAACACCCTATCAGCCGGATGATAAAACCGCCCCCATCAGCATTTACGGTATTTCGAAGCTGAAAGGAGAGGAGTTGTGCATAAAGGAAAATGGGGATGCCATTATCATTCGTACTGCTTGGGTGTATTCGGAGTTTGGAAATAATTTCGTGAAAACCATGATGCGCCTGATGAAAGAACGTCCTGAAATTAAAGTCGTGAATGATCAGATCGGCGCACCGACTTATGCTGCGGATTTGGCCAAAGCTTGTATGCATATTATTGATTCAGGCAAATGGGAATCCGGCATTTATCATTACAGCAATTCAGGTAAGATGAGCTGGTACGATTTTGCAGTGGCTATTAAAGAAATGATTGGATCATCTTGTGTCGTTCATCCTATTCCTACTGCCGATTACCCTACTCCTGCAAAGCGCCCTAAATTTTCTTTGTTGAATACGGATAAAATCAGTGCTATTTTTGGAGTTGATATTCCTGATTGGAGAATAAGTTTGACGCATTGTATCGCGCAGTTAAAGACATAACCATGGAACAGTACTTCAGTATCGGGAAAATGGTTGCTACTTTTCGTTTGCAGGGGGAAATTATTCTGGAACATAATCTTGGCAAGAAAACGAATTTCAAAGGTATTCAGGTATTGTTTGTAGAATCAGTTGCCGACAGATTCCTTCCTTACTTCATCGTTCAGGCAGTTGCTAAAAATGAAAAGGAAACCTATATCAAATTGGAGGGCGTTGATTCAAAAGAATCTGCCCATAAACTATGCTCCAAAAAAGTATGGTTGAGTCAGGATGATTTTAGAAATGTGGCCGGTAAGACTGCACCCATCTCATTGATAGGTTATCGGTTGTTTGATAAAGAAAATGAACTGGGTGTTATTGAAGAAATCATTGAGCAGCCTCATCAGATATTGTGTCGGCTCATCATTCGGGAAAAGGAAGTATTGATTCCGCTCAACGAGTCAACGATTCAAAATGTCAATCATTCTAAAAAACTGGTGCACACTGATCTGCCGGATGGATTGCTCGAAATCTATTTGTGAGCACAAAAGATAAAAACTAGAATTTGTTGGTTGTAAGTTTTCAATTATTAATTATTAATTATTAATTACTAATTATTAATCAAGAGTTTTTCAACTCCATTTCTCCAGTTGCTTCAAAGTAGCCTGCAAATCTTTGGAAAGTTCAGCTTCAAGTTTAATTAACGTGCCATCTGCGTCCGTGAATTCAAGCGTTTGTGCATGCAGTGCCAGGCGTTGTAGAATGGGTCGTTCTTCTTCAGCGGCTTTAGATAATTTGAATTTTTTTCCTTTAATTGAGGAAAGTAATAGTGGACTGCCGTCTCCGTAAATATCGTCACACAGTATTGGGGTGCCAATGTGTTTCAGATGTATGCGTATCTGATGGGTTCTGCCGGTATGTATCTGAAAGCGCATCCAGGTGTAGCGGCCAAACTGATGCAATACTTCGTAGGTAGTCAGAGATTCTTTTCCTTTGGCATGGGTGACATAGGTGCCTTTTTTTACAGGATGTTCTATTATGCTGGCATTGATGGTTCCCGTTTTTTCAATTGGGCATCCAAGAACTAATCCAACATAAAACTTTTCTACTTTTCTCGTTTCAAACTGTTGTGAAAGGTATTGATGGGAGTTTTCGTTTTTGGCAAACAAAATCAGTCCACTGGTAGGTTGATCGAGTCGGTGCACTACCCAAATCTTGCCGTATTTTTCTGCTAATACATCTTTAAGGGAGGGTTCGGATTGGGTTCTGTCGGGGATCGATAATAATCCTGCCGGCTTATTGATGGCAATCCAGTTGGCGGTTTCAGCAATAATTTCAGGTTTATACTTCATCTCGATTGCCGGTTTTTGAATTGGGTTTGGATTTCACAAAAGATTTATTCAGAAATTTCAGTAAGCGGATTTCTTTTTCGTTGAGATATCTCCACTTACCGCGATCAACATTCTTTTTGGTAAGATTGGCAAATAAAACGCGATCCAGCCCTCTTACATCATATCCCAGATGCTCAAACATCCTTCTTACAATCCGGTTTCTTCCACTGTGGATTTCCACCCCGATGATTTTTTTATTTTTTGGATCTGCATATCCGAGTGCATCCGGAGCAATGAATCCGTCTTCCAGTACAACCCCTTTCAGTAATTGCTGAAAATCCGCTTTCTCCAATGGTTTATCCAGTGTTACTTCATATATCTTTTTTACCTGATAGCTGGGGTGCGACAATTTTTGGGTAAGATCACCATCGTTGGTAAGCAACAACACTCCGGTAGTATTGCGGTCGAGTCTGCCCACCGGATAAACTCGCTGAGGAATATTTCCTTTAATAAGATCCAATACTGTTTTTCTTCCCTGTGGATCGTCACTAGTCGTGATATAGTCTTTAGGTTTGTTGAGTAAAATGTACACCAGTTCGTGCTGAATCTGAAGTGGTTTCCCGTTAAAGGTGATTTTATCTTTATCGGTTACTTTATAACCTGGTTCGGTAATCAGTTCGCCATTTACTTTTACCAGTCCTTTTTTTATTTCTTCCGCAGCATCTCTTCTGCTGCATACACCGCAATGAGCCAGATATTTATTCAAGGGCATCACTTCTTCCGCATTCGTTGCATTCCGTTTTACAACGGCTGTTTTCTGTGCCGGCTCTTCATTAGCTAATCTCGATTTTTTGGGAACAAATGATTTCCCTTTTTCAGCCGCCTTTTCTGCTTTCTTTTTTTCAAAATAGGCGTTCTTTTCAGCTCTGGCAGCTCGCTTCTCCTGACGAATGGCTTCTTTTT
The DNA here is from genome assembly GCA_018970395.1 of Bacteroidota bacterium. Lineage (GTDB taxonomy): Bacteria > Bacteroidota > Bacteroidia > Chitinophagales > Chitinophagaceae > Lacibacter. Next base: position 45,133 of record JAGWWM010000008.1, on the reverse strand, counting down.
TTTGCGCGTTGGATTTGGTTTTTCCGAAACGGTTGAAATGTGCATTTGGCATAACGAATAGTTTAGTGTTTTACAACAGGGATTAATGAATCGCTTCTTTATTGGCTAATTGTCCGCATGCTGCATCAATATCTTTACCTCTGCTTTTTCTCAGGCGAACATTCACACGATTTTTCTCCAGGTAATTCATGAACTTTTGGGTTGTTTTTTCATCCGGTTTCTGAAATCCTCCCTGAGCGATTGGGTTATATTCTATAATATTTACCAAATCTGCCGGAACTTGTCTATATATCTTGATCAGTTCGTCCGCATCCTGTAATGAGTCATTGAATTGGTGGAAAAGGATGTATTCAAAAGTAATTTCATTTTTGGTTTTCTGGTGGAAATAATTGAGCGCTTCGATCAGCGACTTGATATCGTTGGTCTCATTGATCGGCATGATTTTATGACGTTTTTCGTCGTTGGCAGCATGAAGCGACAAGGCCAGTTTGAATTTTACTTCATCATCTCCCAGTTGTCTGATTTGTTTGGCAACACCGGCTGTAGAAACAGTGATTCTTCTCGGACTCATACCCATGCCATCAGGGGATGTAATACGCTCAATTGCTTTCAATACATTTCTGTAATTGAGCAAAGGCTCACCCATGCCCATGAAAACGATATTGCTTAATTTCTTTTCATAGATTCGTTCGCTTTGATCATTGATCATCACCACCTGGTCGTAGATTTCATCAAAGAGCAGGTTTCTTTTGCGCTGCATATAGCCCGTTGCACAGAATTTGCAGGTGAGTGAACAGCCGATTTGTGAAGAAACGCAAGCCGTTTTTCTGTCTTCAGTAGGAATCAGTACTCCTTCAATTAAATGACCGTCAAAGGTTTTGAATCTCGACTTGACCGTGCCGTCAGCGGCATATTGTGTGGCGTCAATTGATAAAGCCTGCAAAGTAAATTGTTCCCCCATTTTTTGACGAAGCGCCTTGCTGAGGTTCGTCATATCCGCAAAACTTTGGGCTTTTTTCTGCCAAAGCCATTCATACACCTGTTTGGCACGAAAAGTCGGCTCGCCTAGTTCTTTAAAGTAAGCGCCAATCTCTTCCAGCGTAAGGTGACGGATATTTTTGGGGGATGCATTTTGCATGGGGCAAAGGTAACACGTTGTGATGTTAGATTAAGATATCTGACACTACAAACTCCGGTTTAATTTATTTAACCCAACTCTACTGCTAATAATTCCTGACCCAGCTGATGAAATGCGCTTTCAATTTTTTTGCTTTGTTTTTCTCTCGGTTTTCTTAATCCTGATGCATAGTGCTGAATTTGTTTTTGATGAATGCCGGTCATTTTTTCAAGTGCGGAATGTGTGAAAATGTTTTTATAATAATTCAAAAGGCTGATAATGTCATAACGGAAAACAATTTCATAGTTTCCTTTTAGTATTGCCGGAATTTTCTTTTCAGTATTATATTTCTTTAAGAGCGCTATAGATTCAAAAATAGATGCTTTTGCCTCCTGTGGCGTGTTGCCGCCTCCGTAGACGCCGGCAACATTTTCAGCGTATGCACTGTAATGATCTTTTGTTTTTTCAATAATAATTTTGATTTGTTTCATATAGAATTATTTTAAATCAAGATCTTTAATAATTTTTTTTCTAAGACCTTCTCCAATCTCCTTAGAGCCATGAAAGGGAACGGGATAGGTTCGATTGTTTTTTTCATAGATGTAATGGCTTCCCTCCGTTCGGATGTGAGGCCAGCCATTTTTTTTAATGAATCGGTGAAATTCACTTGATTTCATGTTGAATAGGTTAGATGCTGTAAAGATAGTAAAAATTCTATCAATTTAAGGTGTCCGGGACGAGCTATTTTATTAGAATTTATATAAATGTAAAGCCTCTGAATTCACCGTCTCCTGTTTTCCGGCACTTAAATTTTTGACATTGCAGACTCCTTCTGCCAACTCTTTTTGTCCAATGATAACCACGTAGGGAATGTTTTTTTTCTCGGCATACTTGAACTGCTTATCCATTTTCAGATTATCGTGGAAGAGTTCGCAGGAATGGCCTGCTTCGCGAAGCTTTTGCATGAGTTCAAGTGCTTTTCTGCTTTCTGCATCACCTAAATTGAAAAATAGAATTGCTGTACCCTTTTGAGTATCTGCAGGAAATAATTGCAGCGATTCCATTACATCATAAATCCGATCCAGTCCAAATGAAATACCAACCCCCGGAATATTAGATACTCCAAAAAGTCCGGTCAGGTCGTCATATCTTCCGCCCCCTCCGATACTTCCAATTGGTACATTCTTTGCCTGCACTTCAAAGATGATGCCGGTGTAATAATTGAGTCCGCGCGCCAGAGTAAGATCTATCACCAGGTTACTTTCTTTAGGGAAATAACTCAATAGAGTATTGAGTTCTTTTATCCCCTCAGTTTTGTTTTCAGAATCACTGAGTAAAGAAGACAGGGCATTGATTTTTTCCTGATTCGTTCCGCCAGTCTGAAGATATTTTTCAATCACTGCTATGGCATCTGCCGAAAGCATTCGTAGTTGTAGCTCTTCTTTTACTTTATCTATTCCGATCTTATCGAGTTTGTCAATAGCAACAGTGATATCTGTTAGATGTTCTTCATTGCCACATGTATGCGCAAGAGCAGCCAGAATTTTACGACTATTGATTTTGATATTAACTTCAACGCCTAGTTTGCGGAATACATTTTGATAAATGCCTGCTAATTCTACCTCGTTCAATAAAGATTTACTGCCTACTATATCAGCATCACACTGATAAAATTCACGGTATCTTCCTTTTTGCGGACGATCGGCACGCCATACCGGCTGGATTTGATAACGCTTATACGGCATCGTGAGTTGAGCATGGTTCATAGCTACATAGCGGGCAAATGGAATAGTGAGATCGTATCGCAGGGCTCTCTCCGTGATGCCGGTTGAATTCTTGCCGCTCAATATTTTTTCAAATTCAATTCTTGCGTTATCTGTTTTAGAGGGGTGATCCAACCCGTTGTTGAGAATTTTAAAGATCAGTTTATCTCCTTCTTCTCCGTATTTACCCATCAGCGTATCGAGGTTTTCCATGGCAGGCGTTTCCAATGGTTCAAAACCGTATTGTTCAAAGACAGCTTGAATGATTTGGAAAATATGGCGACGTTTCCACACGGTGGTTGCGTCAAAATCTCTGGTGCCCTGAGGGATGCTTACGTTAATTTTTGCCATGGGTCAAAGATAAGACATGATGGAGAGGGAAAACTAAGGTTGCAAATGGATTGATGGATGCTAAGCAAGCATTTCCTTCATTTTTGAAAATACCCGATCGGGAGAGATGGATTGGAGACATTCATTGCTGGAACAATTGCCATAATCTTTTCCATCGTAGCAAGGGCGACAGCTCAAATGCTCTCCTCCCCAAATGAAAGCAGAATGGTGTTGCAGGCTGTGTTTTTCTGAAGGCATTGTCGGACCAAATAAGCCTAAAACCGGACAATTCACCAGGTCTGCCAGATGTAACGGGCCAGAATCATGGGTAATGAGCATATCGGCATCAAAAAGGGTGTCGAGTAATTCGCCAAGATTTTGCTTCCCGATGAGGTCGGTATGAGGGATTCCTTCAAATCCTTTTTTTACCCAGGCATCTCCCTCTGTGCCCGTAAGAATAATTTCATAACCGGCAGTGTTGATTTTTTCAGCAAGACTTTGATAGTGGGTAAGCGGCCACCGCCTAAGGTCATTGTTTTGTAAAATATTTCTCGCTCCACCGCAAGCCAGTACAATTTTTTTGATGGCGTTTTGTTTTTTTATCTTGGTGGCGTTAGGTCTGAATGTAGGATAAACAGGTGCAATTCCAACCGCACCTCCTTCTCCCAGGAATGCTCTTATATATTCTTTACTATGATGGCGTCCCGGCACGGGAAGACGGCTTCCCGTTTTATTGTCTCTAAACCCTTTTGTTTCTTTAAAAAATGCAGGCAATGTCAATACCCGATACAAATAGCTATGGTAGAAAAAAAGTTGAAGATCAAAAGAGCGGAAGCCGACTTTAGTCCATACCCGAAGAATTTCCGATAATTGATGAAAGATGCTTTTCTTTAAGAGTCTGGTTTCGTCAACAGGAATAAGTTCATCAATCCCTTCTACGTTTTGTAAAATTGGCAATACCTGTTTACCGCAGAGCCAGGTGATTTTTGCATGCGGATTTTTTTTTCGTATTTCCGTGATTAAAGGAAGGAGCATTACCACATCTCCGATAGCGCCGACTTTAAGGATAAGGATATGCTTCATTCAGAAATTTTGACCGATTTTATGTTGACCTTAAAAGTGAAGGTACCGCAATTTAATAATTCATGTTAAATATGGTTGTCCGTTGTTTTGACTATTTTGCGTAACAATTTTGCATTCATGTCAACTAAAAGTCAACGTCAATCCCGTCTGCCTTATAGCATTCGCGCCATTTTTGACTGGGTGATGGGACTCATTTATCTGGGGGTGGGCGTTGTGTTAATTTTCGCTCCCCGGTTGGGCATTCAATTAAGATTCCCGCCTCAGGATGTTGCGTCAATATTTGGAATTGCATGCGTGATCTATGGGGGCTTTCGAATTTACAGAGGATTTAAAACCCGCCATTCAGATTGATATGTTTAAATTTTTTTACCCTTTTTTATTATTGGGAATGATGGCTTGTAGCACCGCTTCTCAAACAGCGCCATCTGATTCTGCAAGTGAAGGACAGATTCATATCAGCGTGGATGAATCATTTCGGGAAATTCTGGAAGAACAGATAAAAGTCTACCAGGCGTTACAACCTAAGACAAAAATTATCGCACACTATAAATCTGAGGCGGATTGCTGGCAGGATTTGTATAATGACTCTACCCGAATGTTGATTGTGACGAAAAAATTAAATCCTGGAGAGACGAAATACTATTACGACTCTGTCGGTGTTTATCCTGAAAGCGGACAGCTTGCCTATGATGCAGTGGCATTAATAGTGAATAGAAAAGCTTTGGATTCTGTTTTTACGCAGCAGCAAGTCAGAGAAATCCTTACAGGTAAATCATCGTTACCTTATAAACCCGTTTTTGACGGCAATCGTGCGACCGCCAATTTTCGTTATGCGATAGATTCTATTTTGGAGGGAGCGCCAGCAGATCTTAGTCGCATTTCTGCAGCCAAGTCGGGAAGGGAAGTGATAGATTTTATTGCGAATAATCCGAATCATATTGGTTTTGTGGGGGTGAGTGCTATAGGTAATCCTGAGGATATGGTGCAGCAAAGGTTGAGAGAGAAGGTGCGCATAGTTTGGGTGGGTTGCAGGAATTGTGCTGAAGGTCAGCAATATTCCCACCCCGCGCAGGAAGAAATCTTATACAACAGATATCCGTACACGCGCGGGGTGTACTACATCCTAAAAGAAACACATGCAGGGCTGGGCAGAGCCTTCGTCAATTTCATGAAAAAAGATCAGGGGCAATTGATTTTTCGAAGAGGCTATTTAGTGCCGGCATGGCGACCGCATATTGTACGGGAGACGGAAATACGGTAGGGGCGTTTATTTGTTGATTCGTTTATTCGTTGAGGCGTTTAGGGTTTAGAGGTTTACTTTTTAATAAAACCTTCACAATAATAATTACCTAATTTTGTGCACTTTTTTGATATTTAACCAAAATATGCGCAACATGTATCGACTTAGTTTAGCGGCTTTGTTATTCTTCTTTCAAACATCCGTATTCTCCCAGTCCATTGAAGAAGGGAAAAAATTCATCTACTACGAACGTTATCTATCTGCCAAACAAGTGTTTGAAAAGATTCTCCAATCAAAACCCAACCAGCCGGAAGCGGCATATTGGCTGGCGCAGGCGTATATTGGGCTGGAGGATTTTACTTCCGCAAAAAATACTTTGCAAGTCGCACTCAATGCTAATCTAAATGATCCGCTTTTATTGTCGGGAATGGGGGAAATAGAACTGCTGAATACCAGAAAAGAGGTAGCTCGCACGCTGTTTGAAACGGCTTTGTCGGCTTCCAAAGAAAAAGACCTGGAAGTGCTTCATGCTATCGGCAGAGCCAACGTGAATGCTAAAGATGGAGATGCCAATTATGCCATTGCTCAACTTCAAAAAGCAACTAACTTAAAAAAGTTCAACGATGCAACAGTGTACGTTACACTGGGAGATGCGTATCGCAAACTGCTGGATGGGGGGAATGCAGTTGTAGCTTATCAGACAGCATTGGGAATGAATCCGCAACTTGCTGCTGCAGTATATAAAGAAGGATTGATCTACAAATCGCAGAAGAATAAAGAAATTTATCTCCCCAAATTTGAATCAGCCATTCAGATGGATCCGCAGTACGGACCTGCCTATTACTCACTCTATGTTCATTGGTATGAAAGGGATGTAGCTAAAGCAGAAGATTTTTTGAATAAATATATTGAACGCATCGATCCGGATTCTCAAAATGACTACTACCGCATCGACTTGCTGTATGCTTCCAAAAAGTTTCAGGAAGCTATCCAGGGCGCCGAACAACTGATTGCCCAACTAGGACCAAGAGTTAAACCTCGTATTTATCGATTAAAAGCTTATAGCTATAAATCACTTAGTGATTTCACTAATGCAAAACTGGCGGCAGATGCCTTTTTCTCCAAAGCCAATCCATCCGATTGGATCCCTAAAGATTATGAGTTGTACGGAGATATTTTGGCTGCTATTCCCAATGAAAGAGCGGGAGCTTACGCATATTACGAAATGGCAATAACGGCAGACTCCATATCTGAAAACAAAGTGGCTTATCTTCAAAAGGCGGTAGAACTTGCCAAATCGCAAAAAGACAAAAAAGCCACTGCTTATTGGGCCAATCTTCAATATCAAAACAAAAAGAATCCCAGCAATCTGGATTTGTTTAATGTGGGAAAAGCTTACATGGATGCCGCTTCAGAAGACTTCAGTTACTATGCAAAAGCGGATACTTTGTTCGCACTATACACAGAAAAATTTCCTACCCAATATAACGGATACTATTGGAGAGCGAGAGTGAACTGGAGCATTGATTCAACCATGGCATTGAGTCTGGCAAATCCTTATTTTGAAAAAGTCATTGAACTCACCACGCCCATGATGAGCACCAAAGATTCAGCCACTGTGAAAAATCCGCTGAAACTGGCGCATCGTTATTTCATCGGCTTCTACAATGCAAAGAAAGAAAATAAGGTTGCTCTGGAATATTGCGATAAGTACCTTGCAATTGATCCGAATGATAGTGAATTTAAGGAATTCAGACAATTGCTTTCCGGCAATAAACCGGCGGCTGATAAGCCTAAAAAGCCCTAAATCGTTGAGTACTTAAACAAAAATCATTTTTAAATCCTCTTTTTAAGGGGATTTTTTATTTTATTTATCCTGTTTTCTCCCTTTGGATTTGTATTTTTGCGGCGTTAAATCAAATACCCATGGATTGGATGTTTTGGCTGCAAACAAACCCCGTTACGAATACCATTAAGAATACCCAGCTTCCTTCCAGTTATTTTCCGATAGGCATTCAATTGCTATTTGCCATTGGCATGGTGTCTTTGATTCTTGTGATCACTCATCTGGTTGGTCCCAAAAGACCTACGGCTCAGAAACTGGAAAACTTTGAAAGCGGTATCGAAATTCATGGCAATGCCCGTCAACCTATGGCGGTAAAATATTTTTTAGTAGCTATTCTGTTTGTGTTGTTTGATGTGGAAGTGATTTTCTTCTATCCCTATGCTGTCAATTTTAAACAATTGGGGTGGGAAGGATTTTTGGCGGTACTCATGTTTGTAGGATTCTTTCTTTGCGGCTTTTTCTATATTCTGAAAAAAGGCGCGTTGAACTGGGAAGATTGATTATAAACTGATAGATTTTTTGAAACTTTTAAAGTGGTAAATTGTTATCGAGTAAGTATCTCGTTTAGCATAGCATAAAAATTAAAATATGTCCCGTCCGGTTCAATTTAACGTACAACCTAAAGCCACTGATTACAAAGGGCATATCGGCATGGTGGATATCCCTGAAGGTCACATGGGAGAAGGTTTCTTTGCCACCAAGTTCAATGAGGTAGTGGGACTGGCAAGAAAAAATTCCATCTGGCCGCTTCCTTTTGCAACCTCCTGTTGTGGGATAGAATTCATGGCAACAGCTGCCGCGCATTACGATCTGGGCAGATTCGGTTCCGAACGTATGGCATTCACGCCCCGGCAGTGCGACCTGATGATGGTGATGGGAACCATCTCCAAAAAAATGGCACCGATCGTAAAACAAGTTTACTTGCAAATGGCTGAACCCCGTTGGGTAATGGCAGTTGGTGCTTGCGCCAGCAGTGGAGGTATTTTTGATACTTACAGTGTATTGCAGGGAATCGATCAGGTGGTGCCGGTGGATGTATATGTGCCCGGTTGTCCTCCCCGTCCTGAAGCGATTCTGGATGGCATTTTAAAAATTCAGGAACTGGTAGGACAAGAAAGTTTGAGAAGAAGAAACAGCGATCATTATAAAGCATTACTCGAAAGCTACGGCATCGAATAAATTATTAAAGATTCATGTCACTAACGAACGAACAAGTACAGGCAAGAATAATCGAGAAGTTTGGAGATCAGGTGAGCAATTTCTCTGAGCCCTATGGCATGCTCAGTTTTGAAGCACCCAAGGAACTGAATTTAAAGGTGCTACAATTTTTATACGATGATGAAATACTGAAGTTTCGTTTTCTGACTGACTTGCAGGCAGTGCATTATCCTGATGATAAAGGAAGAGAATTAGCTGTGGTATATCATCTGCATAATCTGGTGGACAATCTGCGCATTCGTTTCAAAATATTTACTTCGATAGATCAGCCGGATGTTTTTACTGCTACGCAGCTATTTGCTACGGCTAATTGGATGGAGCGGGAGACATACGATTTCTTTGGGGTTAATTTCGTGGGACATCCAAACTTGAAAAGGGTATTGAATGTAGATGAGATGGATTATTTTCCGTTGAGGAAAGAGTTTCCGTTGGAAGACCAAACGCGAATTGATAAAGATGATGAGATGTTTGGAAGGGGAGGAAACATAAGTTGAAAGTTGTAGGTTGTAGGTTGAAAGTTTTATAACCTTTATTAACAGAAAATGAGTGACGTTCAAAATATATTGTTGCCCGAGGGTTCGATAGAAAAGCAAACGACTACGCTGAACTTGGGTCCTACGCACCCTGCTACGCACGGGGTATTTCAGAATATTCTGGAGATGGATGGGGAGCGCGTGCAAAGTGCTGAATCTACTGTTGGCTATATTCATCGTGCTTTTGAAAAACTAGCAGAACGCAGACCTCTTTATCAGGTAACGCCCATCACGGATCGGTTGAATTATTGCAGCAGTCCGATCAATAATATCGGCTGGCATACAACCTGTGAGAGATTATTGAACATTGAAACGCCTAAGCGAGTGGATTATATGCGTGTGATAATTATGGAATTAGCGCGTATTTCCGATCATCTGATCTGTAATTCCATTTTGGGCGTTGATACCGGTGCTTTCTCAGGATTTGTGTACCTGATGGAGTATCGTGAATTGATTTATGAAATTTATGAGGAAATTTGCGGCAGCAGATTGACAACAAATATTGGAAGAATTGGCGGTTTTGAAAGAAACTTTACGCCTGTTGCCTGGGAGAAACTGGAAAAATTCCTGAAAGAATATCCCAAAGCACTCAAAGAGTTTGAAGATCTCTTTACACGCAACCGCATCTTCATGGAAAGAACCATTGGCTGCGGACCAATCAGCGCGGAAAGAGCGCTGAATTATGGTTTCACCGGACCGAATCTTCGTGCGGCAGGGGTAGATTATGACGTGCGGGTGCATACGCCCTACTGTTCTTATCAGGATTTTGAATTTATTGTTCCGGTCGGTACAACGGGCGATTCATACGATCGTTTCCTGGTGCGCAATGAAGAAATGTGGCAGAGCTTGAGTCTGATCAATCAGGCGTATCAAAAAATTCAGAACATCAAAGGTGCTGATGCGGAAGTATATCATGCCAATGTACCTGAGTATTATCTCCCTCCCAAGCAGGAAGTATATACCAGTATGGAAGCGTTGATCTGGCATTTCAAGATTATTATGGGTGAGATTGATATGCCGAAAGGGGAAGTGTATCATTCGGTAGAAGGCGCGAATGGCGAGTTGGGATTTTATTTGATCAGTGATGGCGGAAGAACGCCATATCGTTTGCATTTCCGTCGTCCTTGTTTCATCTATTATCAGGCATATCCTGAGTTGATAAAAGGAGCAATGCTGAGCGATGCGATTGTGGTGATGAGTAGTCTAAATTTGATTGCGGGTGAATTGGATGCGTAATGGAGAAAAAAAGAAATATACAGGCCGTAGTTAAAAAGGTTTCTTTTGCGGAAGCAGAAGAGGCAGATGATCTTTATTGGAGTGAAGCTTCGTATGAAGATAGGTTGAGGCATGCATTTATGTTGAGAAGTATTCAATTCGGCAATGATTTGAAAATTCCTGACAGAATAGAGAGAGTCATTGTTAAAAGAAATTTGTGCGATGAATAGTAATGCCCGAAATATTGAAGGAGACTTTCTCGATTTTGTGCAGATTTGTAATAAACATAGTGTAAAGTATTTGGTGGTTGGGGGATTCGCAGTGAGTGTGCATGGTTACCCTAGATATACAAAGGATCTGGATATTTGTATTCAGATGACTTTAGAAAATGCCGAAAAGCTCTTAAGGGTTATTGATGAATTTGGTTTTGGTTCATTAAATCTTACAAAAGATGATTTTATGAGTCCAAATTTTATTACACAATTGGGGTATGAGCCTTTAAGAATTGACATATTAAATGACATTGATGGAGTATCTTTTGATGAGGCATGGGAGAACAGAAAAATAGTGAATTATGAAAACGTGGAAGTGCCATTCATTGGATATAATGAGTTATTGAAAGTGAAATTAAAAGCAGGAAGACCTCAGGACATTGCTGATGTTGAAAAGCTTAAAAGTAGAAAAAGAAAAAATTCATAATGCGATTTTCAGAAGATAAATTAAAGGCAGTAGATGAGATCGTATCTCATTATCCGGAAGGAAAGCAGAAGAGTGCTTTAATTCCGCTGCTGCATTTCATTCAAAAAGAAAACGGCGGATGGCTGAGTTCAGAAGCAATGGATTATGCCGCAGAGTTGCTCCATATCAAGCCGATTGAAGTATATGAGGTTGCTACTTTTTACAGCATGTATAATCTCCAGCCGGTGGGTAAAACCGTATTTGAGGTTTGTCAGACCGGCCCTTGTATGTTGAGAGGAAGTGATGATATTGTGGCGTACATATATGAGAAGTTGGGCATTAAACCCGGACAAACCACTGAAGATGGTTTATTCACTTTGAAAGTAGTGGAGTGCTTGGGTGCTTGCGGTTATGCGCCAATGATGCAGTTGGGGCCTGATTACAGAGAACATCTGACGAAAGAAAAAATTGATGCATTGATAGAGGAGGGGAGAAAGAAATAAGCAGTAACTATGGGAAGAAAATTATTATTAGACAAAGCACATATTGAAGGCATACGTCATTACGATGTGTACCGCAGAGAAGGCGGCTATCGCAGTGTTGAAAAAGCCCTCAAGTCCATGAGTCCCGAAGCGATTGTAGAAGAAGTGAAAAAGAGTGGATTGCGCGGTCGCGGTGGTGCGGGATTTCCTACAGGAATGAAATGGAGTTTTTTGGCAAAGCCTGAAGGCGTTCCCCGTTATGTAGTGTGTAATGCAGATGAAAGTGAACCGGGTACTTTTAAGGATCGCTATCTAATGGAATTCATTCCGCATTTGCTGATTGAAGGAATGATCCTTGCATCGTATGCGCTTGGTAGTAATCGTTCTTACATTTATATCCGTGGGGAATACTGGTGGGTGAAAGAAATTCTGGAACAAGCGATTGCGGAAGCAAAAAATGCAGGATGGTTGGGTAAAAATATTTTAGGCAGCGGCTTCGATTGTGAAGTATATGTACAACCGGGTGCAGGAGCTTATATCTGCGGTGAAGAAACGGCATTAATCGAATCGCTCGAGGGGAAACGTGGTAACCCCCGCATCAAACCTCCATTCCCTGCGGTGAAAGGTTTGTGGGGATGTCCGACAGTAGTAAACAATGTAGAAACGATTGCAGCGGTTGTTCCGATTGTAAACGATGGCGGAGAAGAATATGCAAAGATTGGTATTGGTAAATCCACCGGTACAAAACTCATTTCAGCCTGCGGCAATATCAACAAGCCCGGTGTGTATGAAATAGAGATGAATATTTCGGTAGAAGAATTTATTTACAGTGATGAATATTGCGGTGGTATTTCCAATGGCAAACGTTTAAAAGCCTGCATACCGGGTGGTTCATCGGTTCCTATTCTTCCTGCGAATTTATTATTGAAGACTGCCAAAGGGGAAACGCGCATGATGACGTATGAGAGTCTGAGTGATGGCGGCTTTGCAACGGGCAGTATGATGGGAAGTGGTGGATTTATTGTGATGGATGAAGATCAGTGCGTGGTGAAGCATACTTATACGCTTGCAAGATTCTATCGTCATGAAAGTTGCGGTCAGTGTTCTCCCTGTCGTGAAGGAACGGGTTGGATGGAGAAGATTTTATTGAATATTGAGAACGGGAAAGGCAAGATGAGTGATATTGATTTGTTGTGGGATATACAGCGTAAGATTGAAGGAAATACGATTTGTCCGCTGGGTGATGCGGCTGCATGGCCGGTTGCGGCAGCGATTCGTCATTTTCGCGATGAGTTTGAGTGGCATGTAACGAATGCGGATGAGGCGCAAAAAAGAAATTTTGGGTTGGCGAAGTATGCGGAGCCTTTGGAGGTTTTAAGTTAAGTCAAAGGTCAAAAGTCAAAACCTATAACTGGTTGACTGTTGGTTTTGGTTAAGGTAAAAGACAAATGTCAAAACCCAATAAGTTGCTAAATACACCTATTTATGAATTTCCACCTAAACCAGAGATCTTATCTTTTTTCGCTTCGCATTATTAAGTTTTTGAGAAGTAAAAAATGGGATTATCTCGGAATAGTATTAGTTAAGCAGTTAATGAGATCCGCTGTATCAGTAGGCGCTAATTTAACTGAAGCTAAGAATAGTTCAACTCGCTTAGAATTTAAACGCTATTATGAAATAGCTTTAAAATCGGCGAACGAAACAAAATATTGGATTTCATTAGTGATGGACGGATTTGAAGAAAAGTCGGATGAGTTGAAAGATATACTTAGAGAAGCAGATGAATTATCCAGGATAATAGCTGCTTGTATAATAAAGTTGAAGAAAGGTATTTAGATTCTGTATCTAACTTCTTGGTTTTGACTTTTGAGTTTTGAAATGTATTGAATTTTAATTTTTTGGTTTTGACTTTTGACCTTTGACTTTTAACAGTCAATAAGGTGCGAAATAAAATAACATGAGCGAAAACAAATTATTCAAAGTAACCATAGACAACATCACTGTTGAAGTGGAGGCTGGCACTACCATTTTGCAGGCAGCTCGCAAAATCGGCGGTGAAGTAGCGCCTCCTGCGATGTGTTACTATACGACCCTGAAGGACAGCGGCGGAAAATGCCGCACTTGTCTGGTAGAAGTGGCAGCCGGTTCCGCCGCTGATCCGCGCCCGATGCCCAAACTGGTTGCCAGTTGCCGCACCACGGTAATGGATGGCATGGTGGTAAAAAACATTACGAGCGAACGCGTGCTCGATGCTAGAAATGGTGTAGTGGAATTCTTACTCATCAATCATCCGCTCGACTGCCCCATCTGCGATCAGGCTGGGGAATGTCACCTGCAGGATTTAAGTTACGAACACGGTAAAGGCGCTAGTCGCTACGAATTCAAACGCCGCACTTTCGACAAACATAATTTAGGCGAATACATTCAGCTGCACATGACGCGCTGCATCCTCTGCTATCGTTGCGTGTATGTAGCGGATCAGGTGAGCACCGAACGTAAACATGGTATTCTCATGCGGGGTGATCATGCAGAGATCGCCACCCTTATCGAACAAAACCTCAACAACGATTTCATAGGCAACGTAATTGATGTTTGTCCGGTGGGAGCCTTGACTGATAAAACCTTCCGTTTCAAAAATCGGGTATGGTTTACCAAACCGGTGGATGCACATTGCAATTGCGATACATGCAGCGGTGAAGTGCAACTTTGGATGCGCGGTGATGAAGTGTTACGCGTAACGGCCAGAAAAGATGAGTGGGGTGAAGTTAAACAAAGCTCTAAAGGTACCCCGGGTTGGATCTGTAATAAATGTCGCTTCGAAAGAAAGAAAGCAAGCGATTGGGTAATTGAAGGTCCCAGCAAAGTGAATCGTCATTCGGTGATTTCACAAGGACATTACGAGCATCTTAAAAAACCCGCAGAAACAATGCCGCGCGTGATGGGTGGAAGAGTACCCAAACTATTAATGGATATTAAAGATATAAGTGAAGTGAATCAGGTGGAACTGAGCGAAATTAAAGGTCCTACCACTTCTCAGAATTATAAACCAATTAAGAAATCGAATTGATGAATGCTTTTTTATTGACGGTTGACTGGTTACTGGTGCTGGAGAAATTTCTTTTCATCGGTTTTATCATCACTATCTCTTTGGTAGTGGCAATGTACACCACGTACGCGGAAAGAAAAGTCGCCGCTTTCATTCAAGACAGACTAGGTCCAAACCGTGCGGGTCCTTTCGGTTTACTGCAACCGCTGGCAGATGGGATGAAATTGATTTTCAAAGAAGAAATTATTCCCACTTCTTCCAGCCGCTTTTTATTTATTCTCGGTCCTGCCTTGGCAATGATCACTGCCATGCTCACGGGTGCAGTGATTCCATGGGGAGATAAAGTCGAAATTTTTGGTCGTACGGTTGAATTGCAAATTGCGGATATCAATATCGGTATCCTCTATGTATTCGGTGTGGTAAGCATGGGCGTGTATGGGATCATGATTGGATCATGGGCGAGTAACAACAAATATTCTTTGATGGGGGGCTTGCGCGCTGCTTCTCAAATCATTTCCTATGAATTGCCGATGGGTCTTTCACTCATTGCATTGTTGATGATCACCGGTACGCTGAGCATGAAAGAAATGGTGGCACAGCAAATTGGCGGCAATTGGAATATCATATACCAACCTTTAGGATTTTTCATCTTTCTGGTTTGCGCTTTTGCCGAATGTAACCGTACACCCTTCGATTTGCCGGAAGCGGAAAACGAGTTGATTGGTGGTTATCATGCGGAGTATTCAAGTATGAAACTGGGCTTTTATCTTTTTGCCGAATACATCAACATGTTCATCAGCAGTGCGGTAATGGCAAGTTTGTATTTCGGAGGTTACGATATTCCTTTTGTGCAGGAAGCATCCTGGGGCTTGTCTGCCAACATCATGGCATTGATTGGCGGTGCGGTTCTCATGACTAAAATTATTCTTTTCCTTTTCCTGTTCATGTGGGTACGCTGGACGATCCCGCGTTTCCGTTACGATCAGTTGATGAATTTGGGTTGGAAAAATTTAATTCCGTTGGCATTGATAAATATGTTGATTACAGGTGCTGTGATGTTGTGGTTGGGTAAATAATTAAATGATTGACGTAATATGCAATTGACAAACCGAGCGAAATTAGTGGACAGAAGGCCATTGAGTCTGGCAGAAAAATTCTATGTCCCTGCTATTGTAAAAGGGATGGGCATTACCCTGAAACACATGTTTCAAAAAAAGGTAACCATCAACTATCCGGAGGAAACCAGACCTTTCAGTCCGGTGTTTCGCGGTTTGCACATTCTCAACAGGGACAGTGAAGGAAGGGAAAATTGCACGGCCTGCGGATTGTGCGCCGTGGCTTGCCCGGCTGAAGCAATCACGATGGAAGCTGCAGAAAGACTTCCGGGTGAGGAACATTTGTATCGGGAAGAAAAATATGCAGCGAAATATGAAATCAATATGCTGCGCTGCATTTTCTGCGGATTGTGCGAAGAAGCTTGTCCGAAAGATGCGATTTATCTGACAGAGACTTTTGCCCCCTCCAATTACAGTCGCAAAAGTTTTATTTACGGTAAAGACAATTTAGTCATCCCGCATCCCAAGGAGCGACCCGATGAATATGCAAAAGCGAAAGGTTTGGTGGATGAACGAAAATTAAAAGCAAATAAAACGACTGCTTAAGATGAATATCAGTGAAATCCTGTTTTGGTTCCTCAGCGCGCTGGCGATAGGCAGTGCTTTGATGATGATCTCCAGTAAAAATCCGGTCTATAGTGTACTCTGGCTGATTATTGTATTCTTTGCCATCAGCGGACATTATATTTTATTGAATGCCCAGTTTCTCGCTATTGTGAATATCATTGTGTATGCCGGAGCCATTATGGTGTTGTTTTTATTTGTGATCATGTTGATGAATCTGAATGCTGAAACGGAGCCGAGAAAAAACCGTTGGTTGAAATGGGCAGGTACCATTGCGGGCGGAAGCTTGTTGTTGGTATTGGTAGCTGCGTTACGTCAGGTTGAGCAATCCGGTGCTGACAAAGCGGTGGGAGAAGGAAATGCAGGATTGATTCAGAATCTGGGAATGGTACTATTTAAAGATTATGTGTTGCCTTTCGAAATCAGCAGCATTTTGTTTTTGAGCGCGATGGTGGGTGCCGTAGTCATTGGAAAAAAAGGAGATTAAAAAATATAAGATGCCGATTCATTATTACATCGTTTTAGCCCTGGCGCTTTTTAGTATTGGCGTAACGGGGGTACTGACAAGAAGAAATGCAATTATCATTTTCATGTGTGTGGAATTGATGCTGAACGCCGTGAACTTATTGTTGGTGGCTTTCAGTAAAATGCATGCAGCTAAATTGGCTGCTTTTGATATGGCAGGAAATGTGGGTGCGGAGGCGCAAATTTTTGTATTCTTTATCATGGTGGTTGCTGCGGCGGAAGTAAGCGTGGGATTGGCCATCATCGTGATGATGTATCGGAACATTCATAGCGTGGATGTGAATTTCCTCAATCGTTTAAAACATTAAAAGATAGTTTGAAGTCTGGCAAAAGCCGCTTCTTATCAATATCAACTGATTATGGCAAATAGTTTTTCTTCTTTGGTGTATTGGGTGCCGCTCCTTCCTTTGATTGGTTTTCTGATCAATGGATTATGTAGAAATTATCTAAGCAAATCCCTCACGGGTATCATTGGCAGTGGCGTCATTTTGATTTCATTTATTTTGAGTGTTTTGATTTTTAATGAAACAAGAGCTGAAAGCGATGCTTTAATCGTCAAACTTTTTGATTTCATCAACACCAATGATCTTAAAATTCCATTTGCTTTTCAGGTTGATCGCTTGAGTGCATTATTTCTCTTAATTATAACCGGAGTAGGTTTTCTGATTCACTTGTATTCTACCGCTTATATGCACGAGGAGTCGGATGTGCATTTCGCCCGCTATTTTGCCTATCTGAATTTGTTTGTATTTAATATGTTGTTGTTGGTATTAGGAGCCAACTATCTCATCATGTTTATTGGCTGGGAAGGGGTTGGATTGTGTTCTTATTTGTTAATAGGATACTGGTTTAAGAATGTGGATTATGGAGCAGCGGCTCGTAAGGCTTTTGTAATGAATCGCATTGGTGATCTTGGATTTTTGCTTGGACTATTTTTTCTCTTACAACAATTTGGCACACTGAATTACGTATCCATCATGCCTGCGGCAACCGGTGCTTCTGTGGCTGTTCTAACAACGATTACTCTTTTGCTTTTCGTGGGTGCTACCGGTAAAAGCGCGCAAATTCCTTTATATACCTGGCTGCCCGATGCGATGGCTGGACCTACACCGGTATCTGCCTTAATCCATGCAGCAACGATGGTAACGGCAGGTATTTACATGATCGCAAGAAGCAATATACTTTATACTCTCTCGCCTGTAACACAAACGGTGGTAACAGTTATTGGTTTAGCCACTGCTTTACTTGCTGCTACGATTGCACTGAAACAAAACGATATTAAAAAAGTATTGGCTTATTCTACGGTGAGTCAGCTCGGCTATATGTTTGTTGGTTTGGGTGTCGGTGCCTATACAGGCGCAGTATTTCATGTGATGACCCATGCTTTTTTCAAGGCCTTGTTGTTCCTGGGTGCGGGCTCTGTGATACATGCTATGCACCATGAACAGGATATCAGAAAAATGGGTGGACTTGCCAAGAAATTACCCCATACGCACTGGACATTTTTAGTGGGTTGCATTGCGATTGCCGGTATCCCTCCTTTCAGTGGATTTTTCTCTAAAGATGAAATATTGATTGGTGCGTATAATGTAAGTCCAATTTTATACTGGATAGGTTTATTGGGAGCACTGATGACGGCTTTCTATATGTTCCGCTTGTATGCCACTACTTTCCGCGGATCATTCAGAGGGACTCATGAACAGGAACATCATTTGCATGAAAGTCCTTTATCTATGGTATTGCCGTTGATTGTGCTGGCGCTGTTGGCGATCGTTTCCGGGTTCATTGGAATTCCTGAATTATTTGCGAAGGATGCCCATTGGTTGCAAAAATATTTAGCGCCTGTTTTTGCACAGTCCAATGAGTTGGCACATGCGCATCATATCACACATGAAACGGAATATATATTGTTGGGTGTCAGCATCACTTTGATTTTGGTTGTGGTAGTATATGCCTGGAAACGTTTTGCTTCCAAACCTGATTTGTCTGAGCCATCCGGCTTTGGTAAGTTGTTGTCCAACAAATGGTATGTGGATGAGCTCTATGCCGCCATTATTTCCAAACCTTTGGAGCAATTATCTTCCTTTACTTTAAAGTTTGTAGAGAAAAAATCCATTGATGGTGCGGTGAATGGGACTGGTAAACTGGTGCAATGGAGTGCCCGTCAAATTCGTTTCTGGCAAAGTGGCCAGGTTGGAAATTATATTTTATGGATGGTTGTGGGTTTGGTGGCAGTAATTGTTTTGATGACTACCATTTTTTCTTAATCTATTGACTGTGTTTATATGATTGCATTATTATTAATATTGATTCCTTTGGCAGGTGGATTGGCAGGCTTTGCCGTGAAATCCGCTTCACTCGGCCGAACACTTGGTTTATTGGTTTCGCTCGCTACACTGGCACTGATGCTTGGGTTATTAGGCGGTTTTTTTCCTGCAACGCAAAAATCTTTTTTCATTGATTGGTTACCGCAACTGGGAGCTGATTTCTCTCTTAAAATGGATGGTGTTGCTGCTTCTCTTTGTTTGCTTACCGCTTTTTGTTTTCCCGTCATTATCGGTTCAGTGAAACATACGCAGTATGCCAACGCAAATGCTTTTTACAGTTTATTGCTGCTGGCTTACGCAGGTATCAATTTGGTGTTTCTTGCTGCAGACGGTTTGCTGTTCTATTTTGGCTGGGAGCTCGCACTTATTCCTGTCTATTTTCTATGCTCCAAATGGGGAGGAGAGAAAAGATTACAGGTTACTTTCAAATTTTTTCTCTACACATTCCTGGGCTCTTTGCTGATGCTTGCAGGATTGGTTTATCTCTACTATCATACGGCTGATTATTCCTTTTCGCTCGATGCTCTGTATCAGGCTAAGCTTACTCCTAATCAAGAAACGGTATTGTTCTGGTTGTTTTTTGTTGCCTTCGCCATTAAAATGCCGGTCTTTCCTTTTCATACCTGGCAGCCGGATACTTACGAACAATCAGCTACACCCGTTACGATGGTGCTGAGTGCTTTAATGGTAAAGATGGGTTTGTTTGGAGTAGTAAGATGGCTGCTCCCTCTGTTTCCTCATGCATCTGTACAATTTGCAGATGTGGTTATTCTATTATCTGTGATTGGAATGATTTATGCGAGTATGCTTGCCATGAAACAGGATGACATCAAAAGATTGATTGCCTATTCTTCTATTGCGCATATCGGACTGATGAGTGCGGCTTTGTTTATCCATAATGCAAGTGGTATTCAGGGTGCGATGATTCAGTTTTTTAGTCATGGTGTAAACGTACTGGGCATGTGGCTGGTGGTGGAATGGATTGAGCAGCAGACAGGTACGCGTAAAATCAGCGAATTGGGAGGCTTGGCTCAAAAAGCACCCATCCTTACTATTTTATTGATAATTGTTGCACTTGCCAATATTGCATTGCCGCTAACCAATGCGTTTGTGGGCGAGTTGATGATGTTCAACGGATTATTTAAATATAATTTGATTTATGCGGCGGTTGGCGGACTGAGTATCATACTAAGTGCGGTTTATACTTTGCGAATGATACAGCATGTATTTTACGGAGAGGTGAAAGTCGCAACGGCAAATGTTGCGGATGTAATGGGAGGATTGAAATGGGGGCTTCTTCTGATCATTCCGGTTATTTTGGTATTCGGAATTTATCCGACTCCAATGTTGAATTTGGTAAAAGATTCCGTAGCGTTTCTGCTGTCGCTCGGAAAATGATTTTTTTGAATTGGAATAAATGACTATTTAGAAATTTAATATTCTACCATGAACTTGATACTATTAGCGGCTGTATGGGGAATCGTGATGATGTTGTCGGGATTATTTATTAAGAAAAAAGAGAATGCAGTTCAGCTGGCTTTTCTGGGCTCCCTGATTTTGGCTGGTGGCTGTTTTGCTGATTTGCATGAGTACGCTTTTATTCATTCAGATTTTAAAGGATTGCTGGCGTATGATAAATTCAGTCATCTATTTTTATTCATCATCAGTATTGCGCTTATATTGTATATCTGGCTTACAGGAAAAGAAGTAGTCAAGGTAGGTAATCATCCTTCCGAGTATTTCGCGCTGCTGTTTTTTGTGATGTCGGGGGCAGGACTGGTTACGCTTTTTAATAATCTGCTCATTTTATTCTTGGGTATCGAAATACTTTCTATCCCCTTGTTTATTTTGACTGGCAGTGACAAAAGAAATTTAAAAAGCAATGAAGCAGCACTCAAATATTTTTTAATGGGGGCTTTTTCTACCGGTATTTTATTGTTGGGCATTGCCTTTATTTATGGAGCAACCGGCTCTTTTCAATTAGTAAATTATATGATGCAGGGTACGGAGGCGGCTGCCATTTATCATCATATTGGTTTGGCCTTGATTTTAATTGCGCTTTCCTTTAAAGTGTCTGCTGTTCCGTTTCACTTTTGGACGCCGGATGTGTATGATGGTGCCCCAACGCCTTTTACTTCATTCATGGCATCCATTGTGAAACTCGCCGCTTTTGTGGGTTTCGC
This sequence comes from Bacteroidota bacterium, assembly GCA_018970395.1. Lineage (GTDB taxonomy): Bacteria > Bacteroidota > Bacteroidia > Chitinophagales > Chitinophagaceae > Lacibacter. The sequence continues at coordinate 23,868 of JAGWWM010000008.1, read as the reverse complement.
ACAATTAATTCTTAATGGATTTTCAAGTGACAGCGCGCGCATACAATCTGTTGTTGCTTTGCTCATTGCTGCTACCTTAATCATCGGCAATGTTGCGGCGGTCTATCAGCAAAGTGTTAAACGCATGCTTGCCTATTCTTCTATTGCGCAAGCAGGGTTTATGCTGATGGCAGTATTTGCTTCCAATGATATGGCAAGACAAGGGTTGCTGTTGTATGCAGCGGTGTATTGCTTGGCTAACATTGGCATTTTTGCAGTGTTGACCAAGATGAAAGATTATACTTATGAAGGATTCAATGGATTGGCGGCTAAAAATCCTTTCATCGCTTTTTGTCTGACAGTATTTTTAATGTCTCTTGCCGGTATTCCTTTGACAGGTGGGTTCTTTGCAAAATATTTTCTATTAGCAGCAGTAGTGAAAGTGGGCGGTTATTTATGGTTGGTGATTACTGCTGTAGTATTCGCTGCTATCAGCGTTTATTATTATTTCAAAGTTATACAAGCCATGTACTTTAAACCTGCATCGGATAACTCCGGTTTGATAACAGCGGTTGGTTCTTCCTTTAAAGTTGGTTTATTGCTTGCTGCCCTATTGATTCTTTTGCTCGGCATCTTCCCTTATCAGTTGCTCTTGGATGTCCTTACAGTTTATTGATTTATTTTATTTATTTGGAGCTTTTCCGTTTTGCAAATCGTAAATTGGGGAAGGATTATGAAAATCAATGATATTTTATTCCTTTCCTGGCGTACAGTTCAATCCAATCGCCTGCGTACAGGTATTACCATTGCCATCATAGCTTTTGGCATCATGGCATTGATAGGTATCATCACAGCGATAGAGGCAATGAATCAAAGTCTGTATGAAAACTTTTCCATCTTAGGCGCAAATTCTTTCACCATTCGTTTCAAGGAAAGAAAATTCAGACTGGGAGGTCCGCCTAAAAGTGATTTGTCGGTTTCTCGAAAAGGAAGTCGGCAGCGTCAGTCCAATCTCAACAGGGTCATAACTTATGATGAAGCTCGTTTATTCAAAGAAAGGTTTATGTTTCCTGCTACCGTAAGTATTTCCAAATTTGCTTCGGGCAATGAGACCATTTTTTTTGAGCAAAAGAAAACTAATCCGAATGTGCGTGTTATTGGAGGGGATGAAAATTATTTGCTGAATAGCGGTTACTCCATTGAATCAGGCAGGGATTTTAATGTGAAGGATGTGGAGAGCGGTGCTTCTTTAGCGATTATCGGAACCGATTTGGTGGATAAATTGTTTCGGGGTAAACATGCTTATGCAGTGGGTCAATTGATACGTATCGGTGGGATCCGATATCGGGTAATCGGAACTTTAAAACCGAGGGGCGCGAGTTCTTTTCTGGCGCTCGACAATATTGTGATTCTAAGTTTTAATAATGTGAGAAGGGTCTTCAATAATGCGGGTAGCTACAACCTGAGTGTTAAAGTAAATGATTTCAAACAGATGGAAGCTGCCATTGGAGAAGCTTCAGGTTTGTTTAGAATGGTTCGAAAATTACATTTCAAGGAAGAAGAAAATTTTTATGTGGACAGAAGTGATTCATTGGTGGAGACATTGAAAAATACGTTGCGATATGTGCAGTATGCTGCCATGGTCATCGGAATCATCACATTGCTGGGAGCCGCTATTGGCCTTACTAATATTATGTTGGTAGCGGTCAATGAGAGAACGCGTGAAATTGGTTTATCCAAATCCATAGGCGCCAAAGCGGCAGTGATCAGAAATCAGTTTTTATGGGAGAGTATATTAATTAGTCTGATGGGCGCTTTGTTTGGCATCTTATTGGGTGTGGCAATTGGAAATTTATTCTCTTTGTTTTTGAAAACCGGTTTTGTTGTTCCTTGGTTATGGGTACTCACGGGAGTTGTCATTTGTTTTGTAACGGGGCTGATTGCCGGACTATATCCGGCTTTGAAAGCCGCCAAACTTGATCCTATTAAGGCGTTAAGGTATGAGTAAAAGGAAATGAATAATTGCTCTACATTTGCGCTAACGAATTGTATTGTCATGAACGAATCTTTTGTACAACGCATTGCTGCGGAAATTGAAGACATCAAAGCAGCAGGACTTTTTAAATCTGAAAGAATTATTGAGAGTCCACAAGGGCCGGAAATTATAGTGAATGGCAAAAAAGTATTGAACTTCTGCGCCAACAATTATCTCGGGCTTTCCTCTAATACTCGTGTTATTGAAGCTGCCAAAAAAGCTATTGATGAAAGAGGGTATGGTATGAGCAGCGTGCGATTTATCTGCGGCACACAGGATATTCACAAGGAGTTGGAAAGAATGATCTCCGAATTTTTAGGAACAGAGGATACCATTCTTTATGCTGCTGCTTTTGATGCCAATGGCGGTGTGTTTGAACCTTTGTTCGGAGAGCAGGATGCCATCATCAGTGATGCGTTAAATCATGCCTCCATTATTGATGGCGTTCGTTTATGTAAGGCACAGCGATATCGCTATAATCATAATGATATGGCTGATCTAGAAGTGCAATTAAAGTCGGCTTCCCAAGCCAGAAACAGAATCATTGTAACCGATGGCAGTTTCAGTATGGATGGCACAATTGCGCAATTAGATAAAATTGTTGAGCTGGCTGAAAAATATGATGCGGTTATTATGGTGGATGAATGTCATTCTACGGGTTTTCTAGGTAAAACAGGAAGAGGTACGCATGAACATCGCGGTGTGGTTGGGAAAATTGATATTATCACCGGTACGTTAGGAAAAGCTTTGGGTGGCGCCAGTGGCGGATTTACCAGTGGAAGAAAAGAAGTGATTGAAATGCTGCGACAACGCTCCAGACCTTATTTGTTTTCTAATACACTCGCACCGAGTATTGTAGGTGCTTCCATAGAAGTAATGAAATTATTGAGCAGCACGACTGAATTGCGCGATCAACTAGAAGCGAATACAAAATATTTCCGCACGCGCATGACAGAAGCCGGCTTTGATATCAAACCAGGCGAACACCCCATCGTTCCCATCATGTTGTATGATGCTGTAATTGCGCAAAATTTCGCAGCGGAATTGCTCAATGAGGGTATTTATGTGATCGGCTTTTTCTTCCCGGTGGTACCCAAAGGACAGGCACGCATACGTGTTCAGCTGAGCGCTGCACATGAACAACGTCACTTAGATCAGGCCATTGAGGCCTTTGTGAAGGTGGGTAAGAAGTTGAAGGTTGTGGGTTAAAGGTTGTTGTGTAGTCATGGTTATCTGTATCCTCGTACCTTTACCAAAAATTGGATTATGAGGTTGTTTTATGCATTACTGATAACTTCGGCACTATTTTCTTCCTGCTCCATCAATAATTTAACCATTGATGAGGAGTTGAAATCATACTTTGAAAAGTATAAAGTGACCGGTTCTTTTGCTTTGTTTGATAATGCCCAGGGACATTTTACCATTTACGATTCGGCTACTTACCGCAAGCGTTTCACCCCTGCATCTACTTTTAAGATTGTGAATTCGCTGATTGGGTTGGAAACCGGAAAAATCACAGATGAAAATATGATCATTTCCTGGGATGGGGTAACGCGATCTTTTCCAGACTGGAATCAGGATCTCAATATGAGCAAAGCCTTTGAATATTCCAGCGTTCCCTATTATCAGGAAGTGGCGCGGCGTATCGGCAGAGATACGATGCAGTACTGGTTGGATACACTGGCTTACGGCAATAAAAATTGCAGCGGAGCCATTGATTCATTTTGGTTAAATAATAACCTGCAAATATCTCCGGATGAACAACTTGGACTGGTGAAAAAATTATATTTCGAACAACTGCCTTTTCAGAAACGCACGCAAGAGATTGTGAAAAAAGTCATGCTCAGAGAAAGTACAGATTTGTATAAACTTAGCTTCAAAACCGGCTGGAGCCTTCAGGAAAATCTAGGCTGGATAGTGGGATGGATTGAAGAGAACCGAAGACCGTATTTTTTTGTTTTATTCACAAGAGGAACCATCCCCAATCAGGATCTCCCGGCGGTAAGGGAAAAATTGCTGAAGGATATTTTGGCGCACTATGATTTTATGAAGGGGAAAAAGTAGTGGCGAAAGATTTTTCGCCCGTTGTCGGTTGGCTGTTATCGGTTGGCGGTTGTAAGTCGTCATCCTGAGCGTTAGCGAAGGATCTATTATTAAAGTCAAAGGTCAAAAGGCAAAAACGTTATCATGTTGTCATGGTATCGCAGTGTCGAGGCCAACAATTATTAATTCTTAATTACTAATTATTAATTCTTATAAATGCAGCTCTATACTCCATCATTAACTGAATATAAAAGACTCCCAACCCGAGAAGTGCGCATCGGGGATCTTTTGCTGGGTAATTTCAATCCTATTCGTGTGCAAACGATGACAACTACCGATACGATGGATACGATGGGTACGGTAGAGCAATCCATTCGTTGTATTGAAGCCGGAGCAGAACTCGTGAGAATTACCGCTCCTTCCAAGAAAGAAGCAGAGAATTTGCTCAATATCAAAAACGAATTGCGTAAACGAGGGTATCATACACCTTTAGTAGCTGATATACATTTTACACCCAATGCAGCTGAGATTGCAGCTCGTATTGTAGAGAAAGTGCGTGTAAACCCGGGTAATTATGTTGATAAAAAGAAATTTGAGCAGATTGAATATACGGATGTGGAATACCTGGAAGAGATTGATCGTATTCGGGAAAAGTTCACGCCGCTGGTGCGTATCTGTAAAGAACATGGCACTGCCATGCGCATCGGTACCAACCATGGTTCACTGAGTGACCGGATCATGAGTCGGTATGGCGATACCGCTATTGGTATGGTGGAAAGTGCCATGGAATTTCTGCGAATTGCAAGAGCGGAAAGCTTTCATCAGATTGTATTGAGCATGAAAAGCAGCAATCCACAAGTAATGGTGCAAGCGTATCGCTTGCTGGTGAAACAAATGATGGAAGAGTTCAATGAAGCCTATCCTTTGCATCTTGGTGTAACGGAAGCAGGTGATGGAGAAGACGGGCGCATTAAAAGTGCAGCAGGGATTGGTACATTATTGGAAGATGGTATTGGAGATACGGTAAGGGTGAGCTTGACTGAAGATCCTGAATTTGAAATTCCCGTTTGTCGGGATCTCGTGAAGCGATATAGTTTCCCTGTAAAATCTAATGCAGGAAAAGTGCCGGCAATCGATCAACTTCCTTACTCGCCATTTGAATATCAAAGAAGAACGACTTATGCCGTACAAAATATCGGCGATAAACAAGTGCCGGTAGTGGTGGCGGACTTATCACATATTGAAAAAATCACGCCGCAACATTTGCAATCCATCGGCTATCATTATGATGAAGTTACCGATAAGTGGAGTATTGGAGATATGGCAGCGGACTATGTCTTCACGGGAAATCAGTTACTGGATTTTGAATTGCCCGGCACATTGAGGGTAATTGTATTTCCTGAAGCATGGAAATCAAGTAAGCAATCTGCATCCGGGGAACAAAAATATTTTCCGCTCTTTATGAACAGTGGTTTTGCCGAAGCAGAAACTAAAGATGCATCCTTGAATTTTGTAATGGTAGATTGTTTCAGCGATACGACCTCTGTCAACGATTATTCTTATCTGGAATCATTGGCCAATGATCCTTCCGTAGTGATTTGTCTAAGCAGCAAAAATAGCAACGCCATGCAAAGCGTTCGTGCCATGATGGTTGCTTTCATTCAACAAAAAATCAGCAATCCGGCGTTGTTGATGACCGATAGCCACTGGACAACTTCCGATGAACATCTCATTCATTATGCCACGGAATGCGGTGCATTATTACTGGATGGTATGGGAGACGGATTATGGCTGAGTATGAATCAGAAAGCGATTCAGTCTTTCAGTAATCCGGACAATCAGCTAAGCGGAAGAATTTATGCGCAGACATCAGTCGCGTCTCCGGAAAGTTTTCTCAATCAAACAGCATTCGGCATTTTACAGGCAACACGCACACGTATTTCCAAAACAGAATATATCTCCTGTCCGAGTTGCGGTCGTACCTTATTTGACTTGCAGGAAACCACAGCGAAAATAAGGTCTGTTACCAATCATCTCAAAGGCGTGAAGATTGCTATTATGGGTTGTATTGTGAATGGTCCCGGTGAAATGGCAGATGCTGATTTCGGTTATGTAGGCAGTGGCGTGGGCAAGATCACTTTATACAAAGGGAAAGAAATTGTAAAACGCAATATTGACAGTGAAATTGCAGTACAGGAATTAATTCAGTTATTGAAAGATAACGATGCCTGGGTGGAGCCGGCAGTAGTGAACTGAGTCAATAGTAGTTGATTGATATCTCAATTTTTTGTTGTTTAGGAATTGTAAAAGCGCATTCCTTGAAATAAGGAGCCCGTAAAAGACTCTTTACATTATTGCTGAAACCGAAAGCTTCTTTTGGCACACCGAACATATTTTTGTTCATCTTGCCATCTCCGTTTTCATCATGGAATACAGCAAGGGCATAATTGCCTGCAGGCAATTCCTTAAATGTAAAGGAAATTATTCCTTGCTCCGCTTTCACCCTGGCAGTACGATAAGCGTTCTCGCTTTTCTCCGGAAAACCCTTTTCTCCCAAAAACAAGGCAAACCATATTTCGCCTTTAGCAGAAGCAATGTTGGTAACTTCTACCTGTAGAGTATGTTGTTGTGCCCTTGTTTGCATTCCACTGGTAAATAGTAGGAGGAGAGGGAATAAGAAGAATTTTTTATTTCTAATCATAATGGCACCTTATGTTGAGCGCTATCGAAATGTTTTTTGATAAAATCAAAGATCAAAGGTCAAAAGCAATAAAACCTTTTGGTTTTGCCTTTTTATTTTTGACTTCAATAGGAGATCCTTCGTTTACGCTCAGGAAGACGACCTACATTCATCAAACAATTTCCTTAATCATTTGTTTAACTACATTACCATTACTCGTCATAAAAATTCTTCAGATGAAAAATTTTATACTTACTGCTTTGTGTGTTGTTGTTAGCTTAACTCTTTTCAGCCAAAACACCGGCAGCGTAAACGGATTTGTGAAAGATGCAGGGACGCTTTTGCCGATTGAAGGTGCAACGGTAAAGGTGGTTAATTCTACTATTGCAACCACTACCGATAAAAATGGATTCTATAAATTGACAGATATCCCTTTTAAATCCTGGAATATTGAAGCAAGTGTTACGGGTTATCGCTCCGAAACGAAATTTGACATCATCATCACCAGCGGGAATACTCCGGAGTTGAACTTTGAGTTGGAGCCTGAATATAAATCACTTAAAACAGTAGAAATCAAAGCGACATATCTGAAACCTGCGGGGGTAGTGAATTCGGTGCAACGATTGGGCGTTACTGAAATTGCGAAATATCCGGGCGCCAACTTCGATATCGCCAAAGTGGTACAATCCCTTCCCGGCGTATCCGGTTCCGTCGGTTTTCGCAATGATATTATTCTCAGAGGCGGCGCACCCAATGAGAATACTTATTTTTTAGATGCGATTGAAATTCCTTCTATCAATCACTTTGCTACACAAGGCGCGGCCGGCGGGCCGGTGGGCATGCTGAATGTATCTTTCATTGAAGGCGTAACGCTTCACACTTCCACTTTTCCTGCTAAATACGATAACCCTTTATCGGGGGTGTTGCAATTCAAACAAAAAAACGGAAACCCGGAAAAATTTCAGGGAAATTTCAGATTGAGTGCCAGTGAAGCAGCCTTAACAGCGGAAGGTCCACTCGGAAAAAAGAATGGTAAGACAACCTATATCGCATCCGTGCGTCGCTCTTATCTTCAGTTTTTATTTCAACTCATCGAACTTCCCTTTCTCCCCGATTACTGGGATTATCAATACAAGGTGACGCATAAGCTCGATAAAAAGAATGAATTGAATCTGATTGGTTTGGGTGCCATTGATAATTTTACTTTTAAACGTCCGAAGAATCCTACGCTCGAGCAGCTTGCTATTCTGGAACAAATTCCCCTCAATACCCAACGCACCAATACGGCGGGTATTACCTGGCGACATACCACTCCGAAAGGATATTGGCTGATTGCATTGAGCAATAGCAGATTGGTCAATACGGCCGATCAGTACAAAGACAATGAAAAGCCGGTGGAAGCGGAAAAAATTCTTCGCTATCGTTCGGTGGAAGATGAAACTCGTTTCCGTTATGAATGGAATCATTCAGTGAATGGTTGGCAACTGAGTGCAGGGGTGGTGGGATTGTTTGCTCAATACAGCAATGCCACTTTCCAGCGTCGTCCCGGCTATAACGCCAATTATGAAACCGACATCAATTTTCTTCGTTATGGCGCATTTTTTCAGGCAGGAAAAAAATATCTGGATGGCAGGCTTTCGCTGAACGCGGGCTTGAGAACAGATGGCAACACTTTTACTACAAACGGCAACGATCTTGGAAGAACGATTTCTCCACGTTTATCTGCCAGCTATCGCATCACCTCCAACTTTAATGTGAATGCATCAGTAGGCAGGTATTATAAAATTGCACCTTATACCGTACTCGGTTACCGCAACCAAACAACCGGTGAATTGGTCAATCGTTCTGTTAATTATATTCAATCAGATCATTTGGTGGCGGGTGTAGAATGGATGCCAACTGAATCGCGCAGAATTACGGTGGAAGGTTTTTATAAAAATTATGATCGCTATCCGGTTTCTGCCGACAAAGGCATTTCTCTTGCCAATCTGGGGGGAAACTTTGGGGTACTGGGAAATGAAAGGGTAACGGATAATGGAAGAGGACAGACTTACGGGTTTGAATTTTTGTATCAGGAAAGACTGACGAAAAACTTTTACGGCATTCTGGCCTACACGTATTATTACAGTCTCTTCAGCGGTAACGATCGTACGCGATTGATTGCTTCCGCCTGGGACAATCGTCATCTGATTTCATTTACGGGTGGCTATAAATTGCCCCGCAACTGGGAAATCGGAGTGCGTTTCCGTTATCAGGGCGAAGCGCCTTATACACCGTATGATGAAAATGCAAGTTTGGAAAATTATCCATTTACCAATGCTGCAGTCCTCGATTATCAAAATGTAAATTCACTGAGACTGTCTGCTTTCAGCGCAGCGGATTTACGGATTGATAAAAAATGGAATTTTAGAAAATGGACTCTCGATCTTTTCCTCGATATACAGAATGTATTGAACAGCCAAAATCCCACACAGCCGGGGTGGACGTTGAGCCGCAATCCGGATAATACCATAGCTACTAAAGATGGGACTCCTTATGATCCCAATACTACAGCAGGCAGATTGAATGCACAGCGTTCATTACTACCCAACACCAGCGGATCCCGCTTGCCCAGTATTGGTTTTGTAGTAGAGTTTTAAATCGTTTTTGTTTTTTCTTCCTATCTTGTACCTTCACGCCGATTGTTTGCTTCTTTAAACAATGAGTGGAAGTAGTACTATGAATCCGTTATCAACCAAAATAAAACAAATTCTACAGCTCAATTTATTATCGGGCGGCAAGGTATTACCTCCCGATGAAGACATTCTGGTGCAAAAAGGGAATCGTCTGCATCTTATGATCCTGGCGCTGGTCATGAGTTACTGCGTCATCTTTTCCATAGTGCAGTACCTCATGGGATATAATATTCAGCAGTATATTACTACCATACCTGTTTTCATTACCCCTATTGCTTACTTGCTTTTCAGATGGGGATACCCCTTGCTTTCTAAGACGATCAACATGATGCAGGTGACCACGGTCATTGGATTGATAAGCATGGTAACGGGTATAGAAACGGGTATTCTTGCTTTTTTCATTCCCTGTTTCCTCGGCTCACTGATTACTTTTCAGGGAAGAGAACAGATCTATGCCTACCTGTTAACTTTTTTGGCTGTTTTTTATCTTGCCTTTTTTCTGAGTACCGATATCCGGATTGAAGGTGAAAACCAGTTGAGTCCCGAGAAGTTGCGCTTAGAATGGCAGATGAATTTTCTGGGTGCTTCCATCGCTACTATTTTCCAGGTGATTTTTTTGCTGCTCGTCAGCAATCGCTTACAACAAAATTTATTGTCTTCTTCCGATGCTCTCCGGAGTGTCAATGAACGCTACGAATTGGTCGTTAATGAAATTACCAATGATGTAATTTGGGAGAGTAATTTAATTACCCGAAAAATACAATTTGGTTCCGGTATGTTGCGCTATTTCGGATACCGACCGGAAGATATTGAAGACTCGATCGAATGGGCGTTGAATAGATTTCATCCTGAGGACAGAGCAGCACTGGAACAGAAAATAGAATATTGTTTTGCGCACAAAATTCCCAACTGGGAAATGGAATGTCGTTATCTCCATGCTAACGGTACGTATCGTACCGTAGAGGATAGAGGCTACATATTATTTGATGAAGCCGGAACTCCCGTTCGAATGATTGGTGCGATTAGTGATATTACCGATCAGAAGGCTTTGGAGCAAAAATTGATTCGGCAAAAGATTACCGAGCAAAAACTGATCACTGAAATTACCATTCAGTCTCAGGAAAAAGAAAAGTCTGAACTGGCAGCCGAGTTGCATGATAATATCAATCAGATTCTCGCTGCGTCAAAAATGTATTTGGATTTATTTGCAGCTAAATTAGAAACACCTGATGCGACCATTCTGAAAAGTTATCAGAACCTTGAACTGGCGTTACAGGAAATCAGAAAACTGTCGCACTCCCTGGTAACGCCCACTTTGGGCGACCGTGATCTGTTTCAGTCTATTAAAGATTTAGTGCTCGATCAGACACAGGCTGTTAAAATGGAAGTGCATTTCGAGGAATCTATGGAGCAGGGCGTTGCGATTTCGGATACCCGTAAGTTGGTTTTTTATCGTATCGTGCAGGAGCAGGTGAATAATGTGCTTAAATATGCCTCAGCAACCCGTCTGAGCATTAAACTGTACAATGAAACCGATAAAGTGTATTTAGAGATTGAAGACAACGGGAAGGGTTTTGATCCCGACAAAAAGACGAAGGGCATTGGGTTGCAAAATATTCAGAAGCGAGTGGAATTATATTCGGGAAAGATGCAGCTGGAGACTGCACCAGGCAAGGGTTGCAAGTTGACCGTATTTATTTATTTGAATTGATATCATAAAAGATTATGAAAAAGACAATGGTGGTAGTGGAAGATCATGCGCTCATTCGGGATTTATGGGTGAAGATTTATGAAGGGAAGGGAGATGTGGAAGTGGCCGGCGCAACCGGAGATTTTGAGGAAGCCATGGAGTTGGTAAAGCAACATCAGCCTGATCTCGTTTCACTTGATATAAATCTCGGAGAATATTCCGGAGCGGATGCCGTGCCGCTTATCCGACAGCAATCCCCCAACACTCGCATCATGGCAGTGTCTATGCATGCGCAGCCCAATTATCTCAAACAGATGTTGGCGCTGGGCGCCATGGGCTATGTCACCAAAAGTTCTCCCCACGCCGAATTATATAAAGCCATTGATGAAATATGCGCCGGGCGCTTGTATGTATGCGAGGAGATGAGGCAGTATGTGGGGTAGCGGTTATCTGTTATCGGTTGTCGGTTGCATCAACAAATCAACGCATCAACAAATCAACCAATTCCGTACCTTTGCACCCCTCTATGTACTTGTTAAGGTCTTCTATATGGATATTCGTTTTGAGCATTTGCTGCATTGCCTGTAGCCGCAACTCGTTGACCCGTATCATGAAAAGCAAGGATACGGAGTATAAATTCGGGAAGGCCGAGCAGTTTTATGCTGCTAAAAAATACACCAAGGCACAAATGATTTTAGAAGAGCTTTTCCCTCTGCTCAGAAACGATGCCAGGTTTGAAGAGCTGTATTACAAATATGCCTATTGCGCTTTTTATCAGAAAGATTATCTGAATTCGGAAAACCTGTTCAAAGGATTTCTGGATGTATTCCCCAAAAGTACCCGAGCTGCTGAAATAGACTATATGCGCGCCTACAGTTTTTACCTGCAGTCACCTCAGGTAGAACTGGATCAGACGACTACGCAAAAAACAATCGGACTGATGCAGGCGCATATCAACAATTATCCTGATTCCGATAAGGCGAATGCTGCTGCTGAACTAATAGAAAAATGCTACCAAAAGCTGGAGAAGAAAGAACACCTTGCTGCTGAACTCTATTTCAATGTCGGCTCTTTTCGGGCTGCCGCCATCGCGTTCAGACAACTTCTGAATCATTATCCCGATTCTCCCTCAGCAGACCGGTACAAACTCATGGTCATCCGCGCTTGTTATGAATATGCATTCAAAAGCATCGCCACCAAACAGACAGAACGCTACGGAAAAGTGCTGGAAGAATATTATGATTTTGTAGATCGCTTCCCTGATAGTAAATTAGCAAAAGACGCCGAGAAATATTTTCAACTTTCACAGAACCATTTAAAAGCTATTCAACATGAGCAGACTGTTAAGAAAAGTTAGTGCCAATACCAGTAATGTGGTAGAAACCAAGAGCCTCACTTCACTGAAGGCCAAAACCGGTAATATCTATGAGTCCATTGCCGTGATCAGCAAACGTGCCAATCAGATTAATATTACGCTGAAAGAAGAATTGCATAATAAGCTGGAAGAATTCGCCAGCCATACCGACAGTCTTGAAGAAATTCACGAGAACAAGGAGCAGATTGAAATTTCAAGAGCCTACGAGCGTCTGCCCAATCCTGCAATTCTGGCCACACAGGAGTTTGTAGAAAATAAAATCTATTATCGCAAATCGGAAGAGAATAATCTCTTCGCGTAAGCGTTTCATTACCTATTTAACAGGCGGTCTTTTCAGGCCGCCTTTGCTGTTTATGGAGTATCTGAGTGATGGCAAAACAGGTTTTACGTTTTATTTGAAAGAGGTTGTTTAATTTAGCGTTTATGCCGGCTGGAAAAAGAATTTTACTGGGTATCAGTGGCAGCATCGCTGCCTATAAAAGCATTCTATTGCTTCGCCTGCTGGTAAAATCAGGAGCGGAAGTGAAAGTTATGATGACCCCTTCGGCCAAAGCATTCGTATCTCCTTTGGTACTGGCAACTTTATCCAAACAACCGGTGGTAATAGAGCTTTCTGAAAACGATCAGTGGGAAAATCATGTAGCATTGGGGCGATGGGCCGACCTGATGATCATGGCTCCGCTCAGCTGTAATACGCTGGCAAAAATGGCGCATGGTATTTGTGACAATCTTTTCATGGCAGTCTATCTTTCTGCTACCTGTCCGGTAATGATTGCCCCCGCTATGGATGAAGACATGTGGAAGCATCCGGCAACTCAGGAAAATCTGCAAAAAATATTAGCGCGCGGACATCAACTAATTCCCGTTACACACGGTTTTCTCGCAAGTGGTTTAACAGGAGAGGGCAGAATGGCGGAGCCGGAAGATATTCTTGCGTCCATTCAATTGCATTTTGACAAAAGAAATGATTTTGCAGGTAAAAATATTCTCATTACTTCCGGTGCTACGCATGAAGCCATTGATCCGGTTCGATATATCGGCAATCATGCTTCCGGCAAAATGGGCAATGCACTGGCTGCGTCATTCGCCGCTCGTGGTGCAAGTGTAACCCTCATTACCGGTCCGGCTACGGCTGCACTGCCGGAGGGAATGCATCAAACCATTCAGGTGCAATCAGCGCAGGCAATGTATGAAGCGGTGATGCAGGAAGCCAAACACGCGGATGTGCTGATGATGGCGGCGGCAGTAGCGGATTATACGCCGGCCAATGTGAGTCCTCAAAAAATAAAAAAGCAGTCGGAGGAATTGACCCTTGTACTGCATCGTACAAAAGATATTCTTAAAACATTGGGAGTACAGAAATCACCCCATCAATTGCTGATTGGCTTTGCTTTAGAGACTGAAAATGGAAAAGAATATGCGCTGAAAAAACTGGCTGATAAAAATGCAGATGCCATCGTTCTTAATATGTGGGAAGAAGGGAAAACCGGTTTCGGAGCAGATACGAACCGGGTGAGTATTTATGAGAAAAATGGCACAGAGCATCATTTTGAATTAAAGACCAAAAAAGAAACAGCGGAAGATATTGTAAACACCGTTAAAAAAATGCTCGATGCATAAGTTGCTTGTCTTGGTGTGGATGGTGATGAGTGTTGCGCTGCCTGCGGCAGCGCAGGAAGTTACCGCTCGCGTAAAAGTGATGGATAATCAGCTTCCCACTACGATTGATAAAAAGATATTTCGCACGCTTGAAACATCCCTGACCAATTTTATCAATAAAAGAAAATGGACCAACGACAGCTACAAACTCAATGAAAAAATTGAATGTCAGTTTCTGCTCAATCTTAAATCGGTCATTGAACAAAATGTGTATGAAGGTACCCTGATGATACAGTCTGCCCGTCCGGTTTATCAGTCCACCTACCAGTCACCCATCGTGAATTATCAGGATGTGAATGTCGTGTTCAAGTATGTAGAAGGACAGCCGCTTGAGTTTAATGAAAACAGGGTTAGTGGGAGTGATCCGCTCGTGTCCAATCTAACGGCAGTGATGGTCTATTATGTGTATGTGATTTTAGGTTATGACTATGATTCGTTTTCATTGAGGGGAGGGGATGAGTTTTTTCAGAAAGCACTGAATATTGTCAACAATGCGCCTGATGCATCTAAAATTACCGGCTGGCGTTCTTTTGAGGATATTAACCGCAACCGCTACTGGTTAACCGAAAATCTTATCAATAATCGCTACGCGCTCATTCACGATTTTTATTACAACTACTATCGAAAGGGGCTCGATCGCATGTATGAGGATGAAGCGACCGCCAGAGAAGAAATCTTCAATGCACTGCTGCAACTGGAAAACATTAATAAAGAAACACCGAATCTGATGATTATTCAGTTTTTCATGCTGGGCAAGTCGGGAGAATTGATTGGCATATTTAAAAAAGCATCCCCTCAGTTGAGGCAGCGGGTGGCAGAAATACTTGGCAAACTTGACGTAAGCAATGCCAATAAATACAAACAAGAGTTGAAATGAACAGGTATATGCGAAATATGATTTTATTGTTGGGAATCACAGGCATCTTTTCCTGTGGTGATACGACCACTGCCAAAGTGCCGGGGAGTTTATTGCAGCCCGACAGCATGAAAGTAATTCTCCACGAATTGTATATCGCAGATGCGTTGAATAACGAAAGGGTAGCGCGACTCGGAGGAATGGATCATTACGCTGAAAACCATACTTACTATCAGCGCATCTTTGAATTGCATAACACCCGTTATGAAGCGTTTAAAGAGAGTCTGGATTTTTATTTGGATCATCCCGCTTTGTTCAATACCCTCACCGATTCATTGGCAGCTTATTCCGGTCGCATGATCAGTTTGAACGCACCGGTTACTACTGAAAAAATTCAACATGGTAATAACATCCAGGATTCTGCAAGAGCAATTAGGGATAAATTCTTTCGTCGCTGATTATTTTGCCAACCTTCGGCCAATACCGGCGGATAATCTTTTCTGGCAAAACAAACGTATTTATTTATCGGTAGGATTTGGTTTTCTGACGATCCCCTTTGCGTTTGATCTGATGCATAAACGCGGCATTGAACTCGAGCGGTTACTAGAGGATCGACATGTATCATTGATGGAACGCGGATTTCATTTTTTAAAACAGTATGAAAACAATCTAATAGATCAGTCTTCCTTCATTGCCGCCTGCAAAGAATTGTTGGAAGGATCTGTCCGTCAACCGCATCTTGCGGCAGATTTATTTGCGTTATTCACCGGAAAGCCAACTCGTTTTTTTCAATTTGAAGAACAACACAAAGCACTGGCAAGAAGTGATTTCTTTTTGTTTACCCTTACTGATTTGGAACTCTCTGATGAATGGGTAACTGATTTCTTGCCGTACTGGTATGCGCTGGCAAGACCAATATTGTTGCTGGATGATTTTAAAGATATTGAAGAAGACAAGGAGGAGGGAGAGGAGAATACCATTTTGGAATGGGGCGGCGATAAACAAGCGGTTGAGCAGGCATATTCTTTGGGAAAATCGGATTTGAATTTGCTGGCGACCGTCAATCCGAAGCTAGCGGATTTCATTGGGGGATTGTTGGATGATTCTTTGTCTTATGCCCCCATCAGAGCCTTGCTTGCTTAATCAATCAATCCGTTTTTCATAGCGAAGAATACCAGTCCAACTGAATTCTTTACCCCGAATCTTTCCATTAAACGATCTTTAATGGCTTCTACCGTGCGAGGACTGATTTGCATTTCTTTTGCGATTTCCTGTGCCGTATATTCCATGCAGACCAAACGGATGACCTGTTGTTCTTTATCGCTGATTTGTATTTCGCTGTTGAGCGAGGGAATGACTTTTGCTTTTTGGTGTGATTTTTTGAGCAGGATACGGTTCACGAAATTATTGAGATAATATCCTTTGGCCATTACTTCCAGAATGGCTTTTTTAATTTCGTTAGCGTCTGAATTTTTTAGCAAGTAGCCGTTGGCGCCGTTTTCCATCAGGTGCGTTACGAATCTTTCATCTTCATACATTGAAAGCACCAGAATATGAATTTTGGGATATTGTTTGCTGATGATTTTGGTGGTTTCGATGCCGTCTTTTCCCGGCATTCTCAAATCCATCAGGATCACATCGGGTTGAATGGTTTCCAGTCCTTTCAGCAATTCATCTCCGTTTTCTGCTTCCAGTACAAATTTGATGGAGGCGAATGGACGGAGCGATAGGATGACTCCTTTTCTGAAAATCTGATGATCGTCTGCAATGGCAACTTGAATGGGCGACATAGCGGCTGTATCGATGGAAAGGAATAAAGATAAAGAAAGAATGAAAGCTATTGCACCATATCTGCCGGCAATTCGATGGTTGCTTTGAAATAGGTATTGGTAGCGTCTCTTTCGAAGAAGATTTTACCGCCTAATATTTTAATTCTTCCCTGAATATTTTTGAGACCTAATCCCGAGTGAACATCTCTGAGTTCTTCAAAATCCGCCTGTGTCAGTCCTTCCCCGTCGTGGTGAATGCGGATATAAAAATATTGTTCATTTTTATTTTGGGTCAGATGAAGGAAACTTGCTCTGCTGTGCTTGAGGATATTGTTGATGAGCTCTTGAATAATACGAAAGACAGATAGCTCAGGCTCCAGTTTTAATCTTCTTTGATAATCGTTGAAGCGACAGCTGGCATGGATGGTACCTGCTCCGTTGATTTTATGAATCAGATCAGTGATGGCACTTTCCAGACCGAAGTTTTTAAGGGTGGGAGGAATGAGGCTATGGGAGATATTGCGGATGAGCTGAATGGTTTCATCTACAATCTGCTTGGCATTATATATAGACTGCAATTGGGTAGCCTGATCCTGATGCACCAGATTTTCATTCAGGTAAAGTCTGACCGTAGCCAGCAATGGTCCCGCATCATCATGCAGATCGGCGGCAATACGCTGGCGTTCCTCTTCCTGACTTTCCAGAGAGGCTTGTAACAGCATGCGCTGGTGCTCCGCCTGCATGTTGCGCATTTTTACCTGATAGTAAATTACTTTACGCTGGTGAAAAATGACAAATACAATCAATCCAACCGCAAGCAACAGCATTCCGAAGGTGCCGAAATACACTACATAGGTTACATTATTGGTTGCTGCCTGAAGTAAAAACATATTCATTTTTTTATCTACGCAAAATCAGGCACCTTCTCCTTGTAGGGTTTAATGAGAAGGGCTATGGAACAAATTACATTTCTCAGTATTCCAGAAAGTGCATGGATATAAATGTACTGGAAGAAAAAATCAGGTCTATCCCAGTAAGTTTGTCTTAATAAAAAAACAAAAAAAGAAATTGAAAAAAATAGGAAGAATCCAGAAATTCCCCAGAAAAAAGGGTCCTTATCTATAAAAATCCTGTCAGGACTTTTTAGAGTCTCATAAAAAAAAGAAATACTAAAAAAAATAATAATAATAGATTCAATTCCATTAATAATTGAATCAAAATCATTGGAAGGAAACAAGATTGATTTCGTGATAAAAACACCTATAAATAGAAAACTAATGAGTTTAATAAAATTTTGATAAACAGAATTTTGAACAGCCTTTAAAAAAAAATAACTTATTAGCAGGAATTCTATTGGGATATAAAAAGAATTAAAAATCAGAGAGTATTCTTTGAAATAAAAAGTAATTAAAGCATACAAAAGTGAGTGAATAGTTACAAAAGCGTAAAATAAAAATAAAACCTGTTTTGCTATATTTTTTTCCTTTTTGAAAGGGAAATATAACAAAACAGGCAAAAATGATGAAAGTCTTAAACTATCTTCTATTGTTAAATCCAATTCATTGTATTTGATTCAAAGATACAAAACAATTATATCAAGGAAGTAGGATAACTACTACGTAGTTTTGATATAACTAGATTTTTTCTCCCCACATAACTGTTGCAGTTCTGTCTGCAACAATACCATTTGAGTTTCTTAATTCGCCAGACGCATTAATGATATTATAAGAGAGTATAGGTTTGAAATTTTCGTCAACTCCTACCAAAACACTTTGGCGCACCATCTCTTTATTATAGCCGGGTAAAATTGCAATACCAGAACAACCGGGTTGATTTAAAATTTTCTCAATCATTTCTCTTCCCATAACGTTAGCATAGGCAATTTCTGGGTGTTTGTCGTAGAATGACTTAACCATTTCTTCACCTGCTTCAAATCCAATGTTTTCTCCTACTTTCTCTACCTGGACTTTTTGTTCTACTACGTTTTGCATGATTTTTAATTTTAGAGGTTATTAATACCGCTAATTTTTAAAAAACAATACCTGTCTGCAATCCAAAACAAGACCGGTTGAAAGGTCTTTTTTAGCATTAAAACATTGAAAATCAATTGATTTAATTTTATTGATTTTCATAAAGATAGTAAAATTATCCGAAAAAATACGATTTTTTTGCGTAAAATTACGATTGCTAAATTACGTAGATTGACGAGAAAATACCTCGTAAATCAACCAGGGAAACTACCAAAGGGGGCTTTTAGGGTGATTTTCAGATATGGTAAACCCCATTTTTTACTGCATAGAGTGCCAGTCCAACCCGACTTTTAACATCAAATCGAATGAACAGCTGATCGCGGAGCGCGTCTATGGTTTTGGGACTCAGATTCAGCCGAAGGGCGATTTCCTTGTAGGTAAGGTCGGTGCAAACCAGGTTCAGGAATTCAATTTCCATTGGGGTTAAGGATTTCACTTCCAGTTCCCGCCGGTTTTGGCGGTTCATTTGAAAAAGATTGACCATTTTACCGACCGTTTGAATCGGGTAATAGTAGCCTTCGTCTTTCATCGTCGCTACTGCAATTCTTAATTCTTCCGGATGAATATCTTTTTTTATAAATCCCTTTACCCCTTGTTGCAGCAGGCGGATCAACGGTATTTCGGAATCAAACATAGTCAGTACCAGGATAAGAATCTCCGGGTAATTTGCTTTCAGCCAGTTGGAAGTCTGGTATCCGTCCATTTTGGGCATATTCAAATCTAAAATCAACAAGTCGGGTTTGCCGAATTTTTTGATTTTTTCCTGCATTTCAATTCCGTTCGATGCAATAAAAATTACATGATAACCCTCCCATTTATTGATTAGTTCCGCCAGGGCATTGGCAAGTACTATATGGTCATCTACCAGGGCGATGAGTGTGGGTCTTGATTTAGCTGTTGGCATCTTTGGAAATAAGGTTTGGTTGTGGAAATATAAATTGCAAGGTAGTGCCTTGCCCGGGTTGAGCAATAATTTTCATTGCTCCCTGCAAAAGAGCGGCTCTGTTTCTCATATTGGCTAGCCCGGCGCCGGTTCCTGGTTTGGGAGAAGCCTGTGCTTCCGGGTCAAACCCCTTGCCATCATCCTTGATGATTAAGGAAAGCTGTTCAGTGCAATGGATCAGATGAATATCGACCTTACTTGCTTCTGCATGGCGGATAATGTTTTGCAGGGATTCCTGAATAATGCGAAAAAGAATTAATTCGTTTTCGGAAGACATAAAAGGTAGATCTCCTTCTTGAAAAAAGTTAATGTCAATTGAAGTAACCTTATTTACTCTATTGATTTCTAGTTTTAAGGCGTGCAATAATCCCTCGTCTCTAATAAGGTTGGCAGTTAGGCTTCTCGATAATTGTTTTAAGTCTGAAATTGCCTCTTCAATTAGACTTGATGATTCATGGACTGAATCTAATTGGTCAGAATCTGAGTGGGAAGAGTATTCATTAATGTACAATCTTGCAAGAGATAATCTTTGTCCGATATGATCGTGAATTTCTCTGGAAATTTGTTGGAAGGTTTGTTCTTGAATTTCTAGTTGAGTTAAAAGCATACTTTTTTGAAAATCTGATTCTACCTTGACTAACTTTTTTTTAAAATGAAATTTCTTTTGATTTAAAATGAGAACAATCGAAATCGTTGCACCCATTGTAACTAACAAAATAATCAATAAAACTAGTCCCCATATTTGATGTGTTTCATTTTGCATGAATTTGATTTTAAAATCATTAAATACTTTAATGCCCAAGAAACATACATAGTTATAAATAATAATTGATAGATTATGTTTTTATAAGATGTGTCAAAAATGACAATAATTGTGCTGCCAATCAAAGTTGTTATTGAATTTATGATGTACCCTGATAAAATCCAAAATTCATAGTCTTTAATTAAAACTTTGTCATTATCATCTGAATAAAACTTTAAAAAAACCGGTAAGCTTGCAATTAGAATAATACCTGAGTTAATAATTGAAATAATTTTAGTCGATGAATGTGTGAAAATATTTATAAACATAAACAAAAGGAAACTAATAAGACCAATTTTATCATATATAAAACGCACATTTATTAATTCTTTAGTTAATACATTTTTTAAAAAATAAGAGAAAAAAAATATATCGAAGGAAAAAAATAAACCTAAAATAACATTTGATATATTTTCATTTTTTATAAATATTGATTGTGTTGAACTTAAAATTGAAAATGAATAAAAAATAACATATAGTAAGAGCTGTAATTTCAATAATTTAAAATAATTAATGAGTGTAATAATTAAACATATAATGGCTGTTCCCATTAAAAAAGTGAAGTGCGGGTTGTCAATTAAAAATTTTATCATATCTAACGGCTAAATTCCCAAATCTTTCTCAGATATTTTCCTATAATCTTATAGGTTTTTTCCCATTATTCCCCGGGGAAAGTTATTGAATCTTTACTTGTCGGTATGAAATTATATACTGACAGGCCGTTCTAAGTGAAGGCACCTAGGGCCCTCACCAGGCTTAAAGCCCCGGTTAATTCCGGGGTTTTTTATGTTTTTCCGACAAGGATTTTCCCCTCGACAAATAGCTATTTACCTTTTTATGCGCCATGATAGGGTTGCAATTTTACATCGTCATCGTAAGCCGTTGTAACCGATGATTAACACCAGTCCGATAGCTATCAACCTGCATTCATCTTCCGGAAGGCAGGATTTAAAAAGGAAGCGGTGGTTGATCCGAAACAACCCGGGGGTTAAAGATAGACAGCCCGGCGAAAGCAAAACTGAAAAAACCGAGTTCACGGGAGCGGGGATTTTGCGTGACGCTGAAAATTTTCGTCATGGCGACAGACAGACGAAAGATTCAATGATTAAAACCATGAAAATGAAAACCCTTTTG
Source organism: Bacteroidota bacterium (assembly GCA_018970395.1). GTDB lineage: Bacteria > Bacteroidota > Bacteroidia > Chitinophagales > Chitinophagaceae > Lacibacter. Next base: position 2,198 of record JAGWWM010000008.1, on the reverse strand, counting down.
ATGAGCCTGGCGCTCGTTTTCACCGCTGCTGTTTCATTTGCAGCGAGCACTACAACCGCTCAACAGGGGCCGCTTCCCATGAAGCCCATCTTGTCTCTTTCCGTACTCGCAGAAAAACCAATCGAGCAAACCTGTACCGTATCCGTTACCCATGGCAGCGTTACCAATACGGTTACCGCAAGCTGCGATTGTACCAAATATGAGGCCTGCCAGGCTGCTTTCAGACTGGCTACCCTGTTCATGAAGAAAACAAGGTAAACCTTTACATGCGTACTGTTCCTCACGGGGAACAGTACGCATGTTTTTTTCGTCATTCTAAAAAACTACTGTATGCGCCTTCAACATCATCTCTTTATTATCTTCATCTTTAACTCGACAATCCTCTTTGCTCAGCATCCTGTCATTACCTACCAATCTGTGTATGCCGGACAGCCCACGGAAAGTAAGCTCTATATAACCGATACGCTCTCCTTTTGGGAAGATGCGCTTCAGCCGGACGGTGATCCGGATGGTGTGAGTTTTGTAATGAAATATTTAACGCAAGGAAGATTGTATGTAAAGGATTTTATCTTTACCAAGTCTTTTTATGTAACCGATAGTCTGCATCCGATGACGTGGCAATTGACGGATGAAAGAGAGAAGACTATTCTTCAATATGCTTGCAAAGCAGCCCGCGTTTTTTTCAGGGGCAGACATTATCTCGCGTATTACACTACAGAAATACCTTACACCCTCGGCCCCTGGAAGTTTGGCGGATTGCCGGGTATGATTCTGGCAGTGGAAACAGAAGACGGTAGCTACGGTTTTGAAGCCAGCGCTATTACTTATCCTTCCCGCATCCTTGTGCCTCTACAAAAAACTCATCCATACGATTGGATAGAATGGACGGATTTTTGCCGGCAATTTACCTCCTCAGTCAATCATTACGCACACTACCTGCAAACAGTACAAGCCACAGAGGGGGGCACTGTACATCTGAAAGTAGATCGCTTGGAAATCATTTATCCCGAAGCACAATCGGGAATTGGAATCAGCAACTAAATCTTTCTTATGTCATTGAGATTATTGGTTCTAATTCTCTTCACAGCCAGTGCGAGCAGCATCATTGGTCAAACTCTTTCGGGGAGTCACTGGATGAAATTAAAACCTGAACAAGATTCTATTCTTCAATTAAAGGAAGTACTGATTCGTGCTCCTAAAAATGCCTGGAAGAAAAGAAAAGACACGACTACTTTTAACTTGGAAAGGTATCGCGATGGGATGGAAAAATCAGTGGAAGATATCCTTCGTAAACTGCCAGGGATTCATATAGACGCACACAGCGGCAGCATTACGTATAAAGGGAATACGGTTCAATCGGTAAAGCTGGATGGACATGATTTGCTTGGTCAGCATTATGTTGCCGGCACCCGAAATATTGCCGCCGATTTAATTCAGGAAGTACAGGCGATCGAACACGATCCTGAACATCCGCTCTTGAAGGGTTTGGAATCCGGTGGGAAAACGGTGTTGAATCTTACGCTCAATAAAAACCTTGCCCGCTTGAATGGTCAAATCAATGTTGCAGCCGGACTTCGAAATGACCGTCAGGGTGTGGGGGAAGTTCAGTCCTCATTGCTGGGCTTATCCGGAAAATTAAAATCATTTATTACCGGTGGTGTCAATAACCGAGGTGTGAACAAGGGTATTGACAACGATTATTTTTCTGAATCCATGACAGAGGACAGAGTTGAAAGAAAGGATTACACGATACCTTATCTCCTTCAGCCGCTGTTCATTCGACTCCCGCTGCCGGATCAGGCCTATCGGTTCAATGAGGAAAAAAATCTTCATCTGAATCTGTTGATGCCGGTTGGTGCTAAACAATTAGTGCGCGGTAATTTTCACTGGACAAATGATCAGATTCAGCAATCCAATTTTCAGCAGGCTAGGTTATTTACCAAAAATGATTCCTGGCAAATCTCCGACCGAATGGAGGGCAAACTTCGTCCTTCTCTTTTCTCCGCTGCTATGTTTTGGGAAATTAAGATTCGACCGACCACTATGTTTCATTATAAAGGGAATGTCGAGCAGCAGCAATCTCTAACCGAATGGTTGCAACAAATGAATGACAGGCAACAAATGTCATCCATAGTAATCAGCCAAAATCGCTCGCAACAGCATCAGCTGGAATGGATAACCCGATTCAATGAACACAC
>JAGWWM010000068.1 GCA_018970395.1 Bacteroidota bacterium | reverse complement strand
CAAAAGGTTCGGTCTTGTTAATCTGGTAGGCAAGCCGGGAGGTCGTCAGCGTTTCATTGAGTAAATTTATGGCTGCTGCGGATGGCGAGGATTTGAAGGTGCTATATTGGTAGTTCAGCAACTGTGTAAATCCCAGTGATCCCTTTTGAAGATTGATGGAGTTATTCGTCGTAGCTAAAAACTGCTCGGCAATATTCTCAGAATAATTCCCATTAAAAGATACCTGATAGTGTACTTTTAATTTTGGAATGCTATCTGTGCGTTCAAGTGCATATATTTTGGGGATACCCAAACCCCAGTAAAATCCAATTAAACAATAGAAAATAACTTTACCGCGCATCATAGCCGCACAATTAATTTAAGTTAAGGGATTCGAAATCCAACTAAACCGTGTCATGATTCTTTTCAAAATACTGATTTATCTGCGTCCAAAGGGCGCAATCAAAATCACTGTCTGATTTTAAAAATTTGTTATTGATTCTCAGACAATAGCAAAGGCACATCCTTATTCCCGTTACCAACTACGATCACTTTAGCATTTGGGGAAACGCTAAGTGCTTCGGTAGCCTGAATGCTCCTGTACTTTAGATAAGAAACCCCGGAAATGCGTTCGAATGCAGCAATACCTTCAGCATCCAATTTTTTGCGGGCCAATTCCCGATTTGCCTGATCCAGGATGTGTACGTATTCTTTTGATTTCTGTTCCTGAATATGATTTTGAGTAACGGCAGCCGCAAAGTTTTTTGGAACAATTACTTTTAACACTTTAATATCCTCGAACAAAATCCAATTCTCTCCAATGTCTTTCTTTACCGCTTCAAGAAATTCACTTTGTAATTTGGCTTCAGAAATGGTGTAGAGATTATCCGGATGTTGGTTGCTTAAAATATCCCTCAACTCGCCGATCGCTTCCGGGAGGACTATTTTTTCAACATAGTCGGGACCAATAAACTTGTGGATTTCAAACAGCTTTTCACGCTTTGGAATATATCTTGCCGCGAAGACCAGGCTCACTGCTAAACCTTGTTTCGATTGAGCTTCTACCGTATCCAGGGTTAACTGCAGCCTTGTATCGTAAATAGTCAATTCATTCCAGGGAGCGATGATGTGCAATCCTTCTTCATACAGTTCAAGCTGCGTACCACCATCAAATGGTTGAAATAGTACCGCACAATGCCCGGCAGGGACAGTGATGAAGATTTTTTTCCAGAAATAGACCACCACAAAAAATATAACCAGCAGAGAGATGATGATATTCAATCCATTCTGGTCAAACCAAAGCGCGATTTTATTCAATGTTGTTATCTTCTTTGAATGCATATTTGTTAATTAAGCAGTAAATTCTTTATCAAAAGTGATTTTGCCTTTTTTGTAATGGGTCTCCCGGGAGACTTTTCCGTTCAACATTTTTAACTTTCGGTCACAATACTGGAAGTACATGTCATCATGCGTAACGGCAATGATGGTTTTACCGTTTTCCTGCAGCTTAGGCAGTAGTTCCTTGTAGTAGTAGCTTTTGAATGCGGGATCCTGATCTGCCGCCACCTCATCGAAAATCAATATTTCTTTATCTTCCAGCAAACTCACCACCAATGCAAGACGCTTCTTTTGACCCGTGGACAAATCAACAGTTGAGAGGGTACCGTTTGAGTATGCGGTTTTATTCTCTATTTTCAAGGCCAAAAGCAGCGCTTTCACTTTTTCTTCCTCGACTTTCTCTAATCCGAATAACTTTTGCGTTAAGTGAAAATCAGTGAATACCACAGAGAATAATTCCCGGTAAGAAGCATAATTAAACCGGTTGATTATTTCCTCATCCACCTGGATACTGGTCTTTTGATCAGGATAATAAAGACCAGTAAGCACCTTTAAAAGCGTTGACTTTCCGCTTCCGTTCCCTCCCTCAATAAAGAGGATTTCGCCTTTATTTACCGTAAGTTCGCTTATTGGACCCAGGGTGAATACTACGTCACTTTTATTTAGATGCTCGAAACCAATATCGGTAAGCTTGATACTATGTGCAAAGGGGAGCGGCTCATCAATGAAATCAATGGATGCTTCCGTTTCAATCTTTTCAAGCGACTCCGGAGATATTTTATTACTCAGTTCATTTTCAAGATTGTAAATGTGCTGTATAGCGATGTTTACCCTGGAAAGCAGCGGGACCACAACCAGCACTGCACTAACGGGCCCTACAATGAATAAAACGGCTGTTACGATGCGCAGGACCTCCCCCTCATCGGGCGTTGTTAACACAGGTAAAAGAAAGATGATCGCTCCCAGTAGTATGTAAAAAAAAGTTTGAGAGAATAAAAAGTTAATGGACTCTCTTGTGGCAGCAGCTATTTTTAATTCTTTCACTTCATTTGAAATATTTTGCATGTACCGCATCACCGCCGAGCTTCTCCTGGAATTTACTTTATTCTCCTTAAAGCCATTCACGATATGATCAACGATTGAAAAAAATTCTCTTTCCTTTTGAGACGTGTTTTTGAGGGTTGCCAGAACCTTTCGTCTGCTAATCTCATATACAAGTGCCGCAAGAAGGATTCCCACCGTTGTAATCATAAATCCCAGGGTGGATAAATAAAGGATATATAACAGTGCAAATACCAGCATTACCGCTGATTGCAAAGCATTCATGATTACCGGTGCAGAAGTGGAAATTTGAAGACAGTCCTGGGTAATACTATTGAAAATGGAGGATGCCCCCATCCTCTCCAATGTCTGTAGGTCTGAGTGCCGGACTTTATCTGCGATTCTTGTTCGTACTCGTCGGATTGCAGACTCAACGACACGTGCTACGTCACCGAATATTTTTCTTTTTGAAAGCACAAATATTGTGATGGCCAGCAGAAACATCAGGAAAAAATGCGTATCCACCTCACCTCCTTTACTGCTTGCTTCGGCAGTAGATACGATAACCACCAAAATTACGCCGTTTGCCAGCCCGGATACGGTAGCCAGAATGATTGAAGAGCGAATTTTAAGGTCGGATTCCTTTCGGATGAATTCAAGTAGGTTCACGGTAAACGGTTTGATTGGATGAACGTGAAGGAAACGGATGTTGTGCTTCCCAAAACATTTCCAATTTTTTAAAGACTTAAGGCTTCGCCTTCGAAAAGTCGCGAATGCTTAGGCTTCTCAGAAACAAAATCCTTGCATACTAAGCATCGTCAAAGTTAGTTCCATAATTTTTCAGATAACCCATTTGTACGTGCTACAAAAGTGCTACAGGTGATGGACTGGCC
>JAGWWM010000067.1 GCA_018970395.1 Bacteroidota bacterium | reverse complement strand
TCAACCGACTCAGTGATTACTTGTTTGTGTTAAGTCGCTACGCAGGCAGCTTGTTGAAAGTAGAAGAGATTAAATGGAAGCCGCGGGTGTAGCCTCAACAATCTTCCCGTCTTTCATGTGAATGGTTCGATTGCATTGAGCAGCGAGTTCTTCGTTGTGGGTAACAATTAAAAAAGTCTGGTTCATCTCTGCTCTCAGCTCAAAGAAGAGTTGATGCAGGGCGCGCGCATTGACGGAATCAAGGTTACCGCTGGGCTCATCCGCTAGGATGATGTCCGGTTGATTGATCAATGCGCGCGCAACAGAAACCCGTTGTTGTTCACCGCCCGACAAGGCGGCAGGCTTATGCTCCATCCTGTCTTTTAATCCTAATCTCTCCAGCAAAGCAGCCGCTCTATCTTTCACCTGACGTTGCGGTCTTTTCCCCAACCAGCCGGGAATGCAAACATTTTCCAAAGCCGTAAATTCAGGGAGTAAATGATGAAATTGAAAGATAAAACCAATATGCTGATTCCTGAATTGCGCTAAAGCTTTCCCTTTTAAACGACTTACCTGAATATCATTCAGCCACACTTCACCTGCATCAGGAACATCTAGCGTTCCCAATAAGTGCAACAGCGTACTCTTGCCCGCACCACTGGCGCCGACCAGACTTACCACTTCTCCCCTCTTCACTTCCATACTCACCCCCTGCAGCACGTGCAGTGTTTCATATTTTTTTTGAATGTCTTTACAAACCAACATATACGATAAATGAAAACCGAAGATAACAAACACAAACCGGTTTGAATCAATAAGACTGACGAGAATTTGCAGGTTATTCACAAAACGAGATTTGGTAATTTCCCCAATAAAGTTACTTTTGCCAAAAATTAGGCAAATATGTTTTGGACACTCGAACTCGCATCCTATCTTGAAGATGCTCCCTGGCCGGCTACCAAAGATGAATTGATTGATTATTCTATTCGTAGCGGTGCCCCTATTGAAGTGGTTGAAAATCTTCAGGAGCTGGAAGATGAAGGTGAAATTTATGAAAGTATAGAAGATATCTGGCCGGATTATCCGAGTCAGGACGACTTCTTCTTCAATGAAGATGAATACTAGAATATTACGTTCGGATACGCATAAAAAAAACCGGCTTGCGCCGGTTTTTTTTATGCGTATATTTTTTTGAACCAGAGTAATAACAGGGATAAAAGAAAAATAAAACCGTTACAAAAAACGACCGGCAACAACAAGGGTTGATGAAACAAACCATACACCACCCAAATGAGTGTGCTGATCGTGATAATGAGAATCGTATAGATACTTAAATCACCCGCACGCTTGCTCTTCCATGCTTTATATACCTGCGGCACAAAAGTGATACTACTCAATATCGAACCCACCATGCCGACAATATCATTCCAATTCATTCAGAAAATTTTTGAAAACAAATCGGATTATTTCTCCATCTGTTCAATTACAGAACCGGTAACGCCGGTATAACTGAAACCGCCATCATGGAAAAGATTTTGCATGGTGACCATTCTGGTAAGATCGCTGAACAACACTGCAATGTAATTCGCACAGTCTTCGGCACTTGCATTGCCAAGCGGACTCATCTGCTCGGCATAATTGATAAATCCGTCAAATCCTTTCACCCCGCTTCCGGCAGTAGTGCGCGTGGGAGATTGAGAGATCGTATTGACGCGCACTTTTTTCTTGGCGCCGTAATGGTATCCAAAACTACGCGCAACACTTTCAAGCAACGCTTTCGCATCGGCCATTTCATTATAATCGGGGAATACTCTTTGCGCAGCAATATAAGAGAGCGCTACCACACTCCCCCACTCATTCAAAGCATCCAGATCCCAGGCGGTACGCAATACCCGGTGAAAGCTCATGGCACTGATGTCAAGCGTCTTGCTGTTCCATTCGTAATTCATTTCCGTATAGTGTTTGCCTTTTCTTACGTTCAGACTCATGCCGATGGAGTGCAGTACAAAATCAATCTTGCCACCGAAATGTTGCAACGATTGTTCGAATAAATTTTTGAGATCATCCATGTTGGTCACATCCGCCCCAATCACCGGCGCATTGCCGCAGAGGGCACTTAATTTATTGATTTCTCCCATGCGCAATGCTACTGGAGCATTGGTCAATACGATGGAGGCGCCTTCCTCATAACATTTCAATGCCGTTTTCCAGGCAATTGATTTTTCATCCAAAGCACCAAAAATGATTCCTTTCTTTCCTTTCAACAATTGATAAGCCATATAGAAAATTTGGCTCAAAAGTAGGAAAAGAAAACCAATCAGTAAGCAATCCAGCCGCCATCTGCTACTACTGTAGCTGCATTGATGAATTTTGAATCATCCGTTGCAAGAAATAAAGCAATGGAAGCAATCTCCTCCGGCTCCGCAATCCGGGGATTCATAGAAACTCCTCCCATGATGCGTTCGTTTGCCAATGGAGAGATAGCTTCAAAGTCTATCCGATCTGTAATATTGGTTTTAACAGCACCGGGGGCAATGGCATTGCAACGAATGCCTGATTTCGCATAGAGATACCCAGTATTCTTCGTTAATCCGATCAGCCCAAACTTACTAGTTGTATAGGCAGCTCCGGCTCTGCCCGCCTGTATGCCACCAATAGAAGCAATATTGATAATGTTTCCTGATTGACGCGTTAAAAAAAAGCCGAGCGACTTCCGCATGAGCCTGAAAGGTGCTTCTAGATTGACTTTCATGATTTGATGCCAGGTTTCATTACTAAGCTCAGCAACCGATTCAAAATGATCCATAATGCCGGCATTGTTGACTAATATATCAAGTCCACCGAAATGCGAAATCGCATCATCTACCAGCTCCTCTATTTCTGCCCCGTTGTTTAAGTCCACATACTTAAACATCAATTGCAAATGATAATCGCTGAACTCCGTCGCCATCAACTCCAACTGCTTTACTTGTTTGTCGGTTGCCACCACTTTCGCTCCTTCTTTTAAAAAAAGAGCGGTAATTGCTTTTCCTATTCCGGACGCAGCGCCGGTTACGATGGCTACCTTATTATGCAAACGATTCATAGATATATTTGAATTTTTAGAACTATCAAATTTCAAATAATCAATTGCGAAAAAAACTGAAAAGAATCAGGGCAGGGAATGATGGAGCAATCAATAATGTTATTGAGCCAGACTAATATTCACCTGCAGTCCAGCACGGGTGTTAACAACGGGTGGAGGCGTAGCAATGTATCCGATCACCCGTGTTTGCTCCATAAATAAACGAAGCCGGATGCGGTTGTTCAATACATAATCAATGGAGGGGTTCAGACTCAAGACTTTTTGTCCGCCGGTAGGAATACTGCTGCGCTGATCAAGAATATTATTGGAGATGGCATTGTCGCGATAGGTCATATCAAAG
>JAGWWM010000036.1 GCA_018970395.1 Bacteroidota bacterium | reverse complement strand
AAATACGCTCTCTTCGTTTCGTCCCCGATTACCTTCTCACTTTTTAAAGCATCCACCGCCAGCGAAATAGTTGCCAGTGGAGTTTTCAACTCGTGGGTCATATTGTTGATGAAATCCGTTTTCATTTCACTCAACTTTTTTTGTCTCAACAAGGCACTGAATGTCATATAAAATGCGGCAATGATAATAGAAGTAAAAATCAATGCGCCGGCAATCATCCAACCTAATGACTTCAATACGACCGATTTGATATCGGGAACAACAATGATCAATATTTCATCCGGCGTCAGACTCTCCATAAAACTTCCGCTACTCGGGGTCAGCGGATACAAAATCTTCAAATGATGAACGCTATCGGAGATCATCTCCATAAAGTGAGGTGATTTTAAGGCATAATGCTCCATTACCTGATCGCCGGCGACAGCAAATTCGAAATGGGTTTTCTTTAAATGATGTTTTGAAAACGATTCCTGTATCCTTTCCCTGAGCTCAAAAATCGTAAACCGGTTGGCTACTGAATGGCGACGATGTATATCATATAATTCTCCCTGCAACAGCGGATCATTCTGTTCCGGCTGCACCATGATGGATTCGCTCACTTCCTGAATCACAATGGATAATTTCTCCTTCAACTGCTCCTCCCGGAAAAGCGCCAGTGTCTTCAGCCAGGAATACTGAATGTAAATAATCCCCAGCAATGAAACTGTAATTAACCCAATGATGACAGGAAATATTTTTTTCATTCTCGCAAATTTAATCCTGTTTTGAAGGAGCTATATATGAATCAATGTTAAAGTAAGGATGAATCAGACTGATGCGTACAGTACGTTGCCTATTCACTAACTCACCACAGCTCCGGAAGCAACCGCCTGATCGGGTTGTATGAAATACAATTTGCCTGCTTCATCAGATGCCATCAAAATCATGCCGTTGCTTTCTATTCCCCTCATCTTTCTTGGCGCAAGATTCACCACGACCACTACCTGCTTTCCTACCACTTCCTCGGGCTGAAAATGCAAGGCAATACCACTCACAATCGTACGGGTTTCTTCACCCAGTTCCACTTGCAATTTGAGTAATTTATCTGCCTTCTCTACCTTCTCAGCGGCAAGAATCTTACCTACCCTCAAATCAATTTTGGCAAAATCATCAAAAACAATTTCCGGTTTCATGACGCTTTCTTTTTTTGTTGTTACAGAAGCAGCTATTTCATTTTTTTCTATCATAACAGTTCCCGATTTTAATTTTTCTACTTGTATTCTGATTTCTTCGTCTTCTATTTTTCTGAATAATAATTCTGGTGGACGTAAATAATACCCTACACTCAATAAATTCAATTTGCCCGCATGCTCCCAGTCAAGCATCCTATCCACCACCTTCATCATGTGCAGCATTTTCTTCGCCGTATTGGGCAAGAAGGGATTAATGAGGATGGCGAGATTGGCACTCAACTGCAAACACAAATGCATAGTATTGTCAATCAGCTGCTGCAATTCAGGTTTTTCTGCCAACTGTTTTGCGAGTATCCATGGCTCCTTACGCTGCATATACTGATTGCCTTTTCTGCTCAAATCAATCACCTGAAACAATGCTTCCCTGAAATGATATTCTTCAATCAATCCTTCGATATGCTCTTTCGATTTTCTTATCTCTTCCATAAGCTGCCGGTCATGCTCATCGAGTAGTCCTTCATGCAAGCGAGGAACTTTTCCACCGCACAGCTTATGCATCAACACCCAGGTACGATTGATGAAATTACCGAAAACGCTTACCAGTTCACTATTGACCGCATCCTGAAATCCTTTCCAGGTAAATTCACTGTCTTTGGTTTCAGGGGCTATTTGAGTAAGATAATACCGCAACATATCCACACACTGCTTGCCTCCGTTTTCGGGCTTCACAAAATCATTGATATAATCCCGCATGTCGAGTTTCCAGTTGCGACTGGTACTCATCTTATCTCCTTCTAAATTCAAAAACTCATTGGCAGGCACATTGGAAGGAAGAATATTGCCATGCAATTTCAACATCAATGGGAAAATGATGCAGTGAAAAACGATGTTGTCCTTTCCGATAAAATGTACCAGTTTGGTTTGTTCATCATACCAGAACGGCTTCCAGTCTTTTCCTTTCTCTATCGCCCATTGTTTGGTGGCACTGATATAGCCGATAGGCGCGTCAAACCACACATACAAAACTTTTCCTTTGGCATCCGGCAAGGGCAAAGCAATGCCCCAGTCTAGATCGCGGGTAACCGCTCTGGATTGCAAGCCCGCTTCTATCCAGCTTTTACACTGACCCACTACCGTAGCGCGCCAGTCGTGCTGATGTTCTTCTAATATCCACTGTCGTAAAAAAGCTTCATGTTTTCCCAAAGGCAGATACCAGTGAGTGGTTTTTTTCTTGACAGGTTGCTGACCGCTTAATGTGCTTACCGGATTGATTAATTCATCCGGACTCAAGGTTCTGCCGCAGGTTTCACACTGATCTCCGAAAGCGCGATCGCTACCACAGGAGGGACAGGTGCCGCGGATATAACGATCTGCCAAAAACATTCCGGCTGCTTCATCAAAATATTGCTCTGTCTCTTTGGTTTCCAGCTCACCGCGTTCGTGTAAATAAGTGAAAAATTCCTGTGCTGTTTCGTGGTGTAAAGCCTCGCTGGTGCGATGATACTGATCGAAGCTGATATCCAGATCTTCAAAATCCTGCTTCATCGCTTCGTGGTATTTATCAATGATTTCCCTTGGGGTAACGCCTTCTTTCGCCGCCTGGATGGGAATAGCAGTACCATGTTCGTCGCTGCCGCATACAAAGACCACTTCTCGTTTTTGAGCACGCAGATAGCGGGTATAAATATCCGCAGGAATGTAGGCGCCGGCTAAATGACCGACATGCTTCAATCCGTTGGCATAAGGCAAGGCACTTGTAATTAAATATCTTTGAGGAACAGCAGACATGAATAGATTTTTACTGAATGAATCGGGCAAAATTACCGTAATTCTTCCTTACTTTGGAGCATGCGACAACCGGCTCCATTACAAAAAAATGATATCATCGCGATTACCTGTCCCGCAGGCTATATGCCCTTGGATAAATTAACAACTTGCATCGCAACCCTGCAGCAATGGGGTTATCAGGTATGGCTGGGCAAGACGGTAAAAAGTAAATCTTCCAACTATTTTAGTGCAACAGATGAGGAAAGAAGGGATGAATTACAGGCGATGCTGGATGCACCGGAAATTAAAGCGATTCTATGCGGAAGAGGGGGTTATGGAATGTCAAGAATTATTGATGAACTGAATTTTTCCGGATTTAAAAAACATCCTAAATGGCTGATTGGTTTCAGCGATATTACCCTCTTGCATTGCCATATTCACCGGCATTGTGGAGTTGCTTCCCTGCATGCACCTATGGCAAATGCTTTTAATGAAGGCGGTGCGAAAAATAAATATGTGCAGTCCTTAAAAAAGATTTTATCAGGTAAACCAATAGCTTATTCTTGCAAACATCATGCATTCAATCGAAGCGGAAAAGCGAGTGGACAACTGGTAGGCGGGAATCTGGCTTTATTGACACATGCGATGGGCACTCCCTCAGAACTTGACACCAAGCATAAAATATTATTCATTGAAGACATTGGAGAATATCTTTATCAGGTGGACAGAATGATGATGCAGCTAAAACGGAGCGGGAAGCTCAACCAGCTGGCAGGATTAATCGTAGGTCATTTCACCGATATCAAAGACACCGTTCGACCCTTCGGAAAAACCGTTTATGAAATCATTGCTGAAAAGGTAAAAGACTATGCTTATCCAGTATGTTATGGATTTCCGGTAGGACATGAAACAGAAAATCTGGCGCTGAAAATCGGGGCTGATTATGAACTGAAAGTGGGTAGTCGGAAGGTCGAATTGCTAACCCTAAATGGATAAATATGACAATTCTATGATAATTCTCCGTCGTTTGGCGTGCAACTTTGCAGCCGAATGAAAAGGTACTGTTCGATAAGTCTTATTGGCCTCTTTTTTACGCTTAATTTGCTGCAAGCGCAGGTGCGTTCGAGTGACTCTCTAACGGGCAAAGACTTAGAAGAAGTAGTTGTTACCGCTACCCGAACCGAACGTAAACTGGGCAATATTGCAGTTCCCGTTAACCTTATTAAACAACAAACCATTGTACAATCTGGCTCTTTACGTTTAAACGATATTTTGCAGGAACAAACCGGCATGGTCATCACCGCAGGCACCGGTAGCAACGCCGTTGGCGGAGGAGTATTTGGCAACGGCATACAGATGCAAGGGCTATCACCCGACCATACTATGATTCTTCTAGACGGTGAACCGCTCATTGGTCGCCAGGGCGGCGTGATGGATCTGTCCCGCTTCGCTGTCGGCAATATCAAAAAAATTGAAATAGTAAAAGGCCCTTCCTCCAGTCTATATGGCAGCGAAGCCATGGGCGGAGTCATCAATATTATCACTGAACCTGTACAAGGAAAATCAACTTCTATCAACGCGCGCAACGGTTCATTTGGCACTACAGATCTTGTATTAAGCGGTAATCACGCCGTTAGAAAAATGGGGCTCTATTACTTCGGAAATTACAATAGCAGCAGCGGATACGATCTCGATCCGGCTACCAAAGAAAAAACACTCGACCCTTATTTCAATCTTACCGGACAAATCAAACTTTTATTGAATCTTTCTCCTCAAACAAAACTGAACCTCAGTAACCGGTTTTTCCACGCCAATCAAAAGAGCTTTTACGCAGTGAACAGTAAAGACATTAATGTTGGAGGCGCCGGCATCACTTCAGAATATCATCTGAATCCATTACTCACACATCAGTTTAATTCCAGGATTCAATCGCAACTCAGATTGACAATGAGTCGCTACCGTTTCACTCAATCCCTTGACCTGCTCGACAATCGAACCTCCTACTACAGAGATGATTTTATGCAGGGATTCTATCGGGCAGAAAATCAAACAGATATTGATCTTAACCAGACCCTGCACTTAACACTCGGAGGAGGCTTTACCCTACATACCATTCAAACCAACCGATACAAAGAACCAAAACAGCAACAAGTCTTCCACGCATTCATGCAATCCGAATGGAAATTCAACCCTAAAGGCGTATTGATCGGCGGATTGAGATACGATCATAATACTGACTTTGCAGCAAGACTGAGTCCCAAGCTCGCACTCTCTTATAACCTGCATCCGCGTTTCAAAATCAATGCTTCAGCGGGAGGCGGTTTCAAAGCCCCAGATTTCAGACAACTCTATCTCAATTTTACTAATACAGCTGGTAATGGTTACAGCATCTTCGGTGCGAACGAAATCTCTGCCGATGAATTAAATCAACAAAAGCAAGCCGGACTGATAGCAGTTGTACTTCCTGAAGCTAGTCTCATCAAAACTCTTCAACCCGAAATATCAACCGGCATCAACTTTGGTTTTATGTTTTCGCCGGCACAAAGGATTCGCTGGGAAATCAACTTTTTCAGAAATGATATCAACAACCTCATCAATTATATTCCGGTGGGCATCAACAACAATGGCAATTCCATCTTCAGTTATATCAATATTAACCGGGCATTTACACAGGGGCTGGAAACACAGGGAACTGCCTCCTTTAAAAACTGGGAAATTACTGCCGGGTATCAATTCCTATTAACAGGTGATAAGGCCATTCTGGAAAAAATTGAAAACAAAAAATTATATGGAAGAAACAGTCCGCTGGGCAATGCTCGCCTGATGACGCTCAATGACTATTCCGGATTATACAACAGAAGCAAACATACCGCACAGCTTCGCCTGTTTTATCAGGATTCTAAGAGCGGTTGGGGCGGATCAGTTCGCTTGATTTACCGGAGCAGATTTGGCGTACAGGATATTGATGGAAATGGCTTCGCCAACATGAAAGAAGAGTTTGCAGAAGGCATGTTGCAGGCTAATGCGACGATATCAAAAAAATTTAATAAAGAATTGAATATACAAGCAGGAATTAATAACCTGCTCAATCAAACCAACGCAAGATGGATGCCCAATCTGCCCGGCACCCACTGGTTTATCAGTCTGCAATTATTTTTATCACATAAAACAAACAAACAATGAAAAAATCAATGCTGATTGGCGCTACAGCGCTTGTGTTTCTGATGAGTTCTTGTAAAAAAGATGAAACGCCCGACAACAAAGTTTCCATCAACGAAAAAACAGTCGAATTTTTAGTCAACGGAAGCGGTCGTTTCGGCAATTACACGCTGTTCAGTTTTGCAGTTGGCGGAGGCGTCCCCTCTACCGACTCCAATTCTACCAAATGGGATTTCGGGATTCGCCAGGCAACCATTATTATCAACAACGCCTCCAGCGGTCCGGGCAGTGCTTTTGTAAAGATTGTAGACAAACCATTTCAGGAAGTAACCAGTGCTAAACTGGAAAATTTCAAATATGATACTTCTGTGACCCAAAGAGCGATCAAATTAGAAGAATGGGCCGATTACAATCCTACAGCAAGAACATTCAGTCCGATTGCCGGTAAAACTTTTGTATTTGTTACCGCAACGGGTAGATATGCCAAACTGGAAATGCTGAAAGCAGAGCCAACAGATGATAACGGCAGTCCGGTAATACCACCTACCATCCCCACCAAAATCAAATACACCTTCCGTTACGCTTACCAGCAAAACGGTACCACCAATTTCTAAACGATTCACGCACCCGCCCCCCGAGTACTCGGGGGGCTTTTTTTATCCCCCTCCCCTAAACTTTACTACCTTTGCAAACTTATTTTTTAAGGTATAAGTTTTCGTTATGAGTCTTAAGTATAAAGAGTTTAGCCAACTCAATCTGCCGGCACTGGAAAAAGAAATACTTTCCAACTGGGAAAAAGAAAAAGCATTTGAAAAAAGCGTTTCCCTGAGAGCCGGCGCCAAACCTTTCGTTTTCTACGAAGGCCCCCCCAGCGCCAACGGCATGCCCGGCATTCACCATGTGATTTCCAGAACCCTCAAAGATCTGGTCTGCCGCTACAAAACCATGAAAGGGTTTAAAGTGAACCGTAAAGCGGGTTGGGATACGCACGGTTTACCGATTGAATTAGGCGTCGAAAAAGAACTAGGCATCACCAAAGAAGATATCGGCACCAAAATTTCCGTGGAAGATTACAACGCCAAATGCCGCGAAGCGGTCGTGCGCTTTAAAGACAAATGGGATGATATCACCCAAAAAATGGGCTACTGGGTGGACCTCAACCATCCCTACGTCACCTATCATAACGAATACATCGAAACACTCTGGTGGCTGCTGCAACAACTCTACAAAAAAGGCTTGCTCTACGAAAGCATCAGCATCCAACCTTACTCCCCCGCAGCAGGTACCGGACTCAGTTCACACGAACTGAATCAACCGGGCACCTATAAAAATGTGAAAGACACATCTGCTACTGTTATGTTCAAAGCAGTAGAAAACGAAAAAAGCGCATCGCTTTTCAAAGCTGCAAAAGAGAAAGAAGTCTTCTTCATGGCATGGACTACCACTCCCTGGACGCTTCCGAGCAATCTTGGATTAACCGTGGGTTCGGCTATTCAATATGTGTTGATTCAAACATTCAATCCCTATACTTCTCTTCCTGTGAATGTGGTATTGGCAAAAGATTTAATTGCCAATTATTTTAAACCGGAAGAAGAAAACGGAGACTTCGAAGCATTCTCTGCCGGACAAAAAAATATTCCCTGGAAAATACTGAGTTCTTTCACAGGAAGTGAACTGGAAGGAATGGAATATGAACAATTACTTCCTTACGAAGCGAATAATCTTTTTGCGATTCAGTCAATCACTCCTGACGCCAAACCTTTCCGTGTTTTACTCGGAGATTTTGTCACTACGCAGGATGGTACCGGAATCGTGCATACGGCACCTGCATTTGGAGCAGATGACTATAAAGTGGGAAAGAAATATGGCATCGGCATACTGACCATGGTGGACAGAGAAGGGAAATTTGTGGATGGGTTAGGTGAATTCAGTCACCGCTATGTCAAAAACTATAAAGATGAAAAAGAGTATGCGGATGTAAACGTGGACATCTGCGTAAAACTCAAAAAAGAAAATCGCGCGTTCAAAGTGGAGAAATACGAACACAGTTATCCGCATTGCTGGCGCACCGATAAACCCATTCTGTATTATCCTTTGGATGCCTGGTTCATTCGTACCACGGCATTGAAAGACAAAATGGTTTCCTTGAATAAAACCATCAACTGGAAGCCCGCCTCTACCGGTGAAGGAAGATTCGGTAACTGGCTCGAGAATATGGTGGATTGGAACCTGAGCAGAAGTCGTTTCTGGGGTACACCGCTTCCCATCTGGAAAACAGAAGATGGCACAGAAGAAATGTGCATAGGAACCATTGAAGAACTCAAAGCCGCCTGTCAATTATCCATAGAAAAAGGAATCATGCCCTATGAAAAAGGGATGAAAGGCACAGATACACCCGAAGCATATATTGAAAAAATCACGTCCGATTTACATAAGCCTTATGTAGATGAAATTATTTTGGTAAGTACCTCAGGTAAACCAATGAAACGCGTACCGGATTTGATTGATGTATGGTTCGACAGCGGTGCAATGCCTTATGCCCAATGGGGACTTGATCATGATAAAGTACGAAAAGGAGAAAAATTTCCGTTCAAACTGCCGGATGGCGTTGAAAAATTTGAAGATTTATTCCCCGCTGATTTCATTGCGGAAGGCGTTGATCAAACCCGTGGCTGGTTTTATACGCTCCATGCACTCAGCAGCTTGTTGTATGAAGATATCGCTTACAAAACTGTCGTGAGCAACGGACTGGTGCTGGATAAGAACGGCAATAAAATGAGTAAGCGCTTAGGGAATGTCGTAGATCCTTTTCAAACCATAGATACCTATGGCGCGGATGCTACCCGCTGGTATCTTATTACCAATGCATCTCCCTGGGACAATCTGAAATTTGACATCGAAGGCATCAAAGAAGTACAACGGAAATTCTTTGGCACCCTATACAACACCTATCAGTTTTTTGTGCTCTATGCCAATGTAGATGCCTTTTCATTTTCAGAAACACCCATTACATTAGCAGAGAGACCGGAAATTGATCGCTGGATTCTTTCTTCCTTACACACTTTGATTAAAAAAGTAAACGAAGAAATGGATCAGTATGAACCCACACAAGCAGGCAGACTGATTGAAGAATTTGTAGATCGGGAACTCAGCAACTGGTATGTTCGCCTTTGCCGCAGAAGATTTTGGAAAGGAGAATATGAGACCGATAAGATCAGTGCCTATCAAACGCTTTATGAGTGCATGGAAACTTTATTGCGACTCATCGCACCTATCGCGCCGTTCTTCAGCGATACGCTTTTCAGGGAATTGAATACAGTTACGAAAAGAATCGAAGCCACCTCCTTGCATCATGCCGATTTTCCTGTTTCGAATACTGACTGCATAGATGAAGCACTGGAAGAAAGAATGATGCTGGCGCAAGACATCTGTTCACTCGTGTTATCCATCCGTAAAAAAGTTAACATTAAAGTACGACAACCCCTTCAAAAAGTATTGATTCCCATTCTGGATGAAAGCATGAGAACCCAATTGGAAAAAGTGGAGGCGCTCATTAAAAGCGAGGTAAATGTAAAAGAGATTGCCTATCTCTCGCCCGACAATACCTTTATTAAAAAGACCGTTAAACCCGATTTTAAACTATTGGGAAAAAAACTGGGAGCCCATATGAAGGGGGCAGCACTTGCTTTGAGTAACCTTACGCAGGAAGAAATTACACAATTGGAAAGAAATGGAAAAATTAGTCTTACTATTGACACTCTTTCCATTGAAATCCTTCTCGCCGAAGTTTCAATAATCAGTGAAGATGTACCGGGTTGGCTGGTGGCCTCCAATGGAAAGACAACAGTTGCGCTCGACGTTACGGTTACCGACCAATTATTACATGAAGGAAATGCGAGAGAGCTGGTCAACCGCATACAAAAAATCAGAAAAGAAAGCGGATTCGCTTTAACCGACAGAATTGAGGTGAAATTGGGCAATGCTGAAAAACTAACTGACTCAATCAGTGAATATAAAGCTTATATTTGCGCCGAAATTTTAGCGGACAGCCTTACGTTGGATGAAAATCTGACGGAAGGGGTTGGGGTTGAGGTCAATGATTCCCAAATTTTAATTCATTTACTCAAAAAAGGAGGTTAGCATGCCAGCGAAAAAAAAAGCAGCCAAACCCGTACCCCGCAAACAAACCGTAAAAAAAGCCAAACCGGCTCCGAAAAAAGCAGTTAAAAAACCGGCTGCAAAACCGTTAAAAAAGAAAACAGTTCATAAACCTGTTCCTAAAAAACCGGTAAACAAAAAAACTAATTCCAGTTCTAAAACCGTAAAGAAAATTGTGAAGAAAGCAACGAAACCCGTATCAAAAAAAGCAGCTCCATCAAAGCCGGCTCCTAAAAAAGCCATTGTTAAGAAAGCAGTTGCGAAATCTGTTCCTAAAGCCAAAACGGAAAGTGTCAGTAAAGCCAAGGTGGCTTCAAAATCTGTTCCACAATCCAAACCGGCTTCAAAAAAAACGGAGAAACCAGTGAATAAACAGGCTTCCGTTCAAGCAAAGCCACAACCCAAACCGGTTGTTAAAAAAGAAGTGGTTGCCAAACCTCCTGTAACTGCTGTAAAGGCAAAAACGGAAACAACTAAAGTAGCTGCACCTTCTACTTCTTTAGCAAAACCTTCCGTTCAGGCGGCTGTAAAAAATTTAAAAAAGGAAGCAAAAAAACCGAGTCGTCCTGAAAACTTCAAGCCGCCGGTCACGACTGTTTCTACCATTAAAACCTACAAGCCGGACTTTGTAAAATCTGTTTTGGATAAAGGTCAGTCTGAACCTCAAAGCAAAACCTTGGTGAGATATTCCGATGCAGATCTTGCGGAATTCAAAGAGTTGATTGTAAAAAAGCTGGATGCTGCCAAGAAAGAGCTGGTTTATCTGCAAGGACTCATTACCCATAAAGATGAAGGCAACGGAGATGATGGCGATGGAAGATATATGACTATGGAAAACGGCAGTGAGAGCATGGAAAGAGAGCAATTAAGTCAGATGGCCAGCCGTCAGATTACTTATATCGATCATCTTGAAAAAGCACTGATGAGGGTTGAAAATAAAACTTACGGAGTTTGCCGGGTAACCGGTAAGCTGATTGACAAAGCGCGCCTTAAAGCAGTGCCGCATGCTACTTTAAGCATGGAAGCAAAATTAGGTCAGCATAAACTCACTCCCACCCAAGGAGAATAATTTATTTCGAAATCTCTTAAGCATTAAGCCACTCTTATGAGTGGCTTTTATATTTTATCCAAAAAAAAATTCCATCTTAAATAAGATGGAATTAATCCTTTCGGTATTGTACACAGAAACCGTATCGTATTAATAATCTCTGTTGTAACCGCCACCGCCGCCGCTGCGATATCCTCCACCGCCGCCGCCTTTGCGGTAACCGCCACCGCCGCCACTTCCGAAGCTGCGTTTTTTGTAGCCGCCACCACCACCTTCAGGTTTAGGTTGCGCTTCGTTCACAACAATCTTACGTCCTTGAACGTCTGTTTCGTTCAAGCCGCTGATCGCTGCATTTGCTTCATCAGCATTTTCCATTTCAACAAAACCAAAACCCTTACTGCGACCAGAGAATTTGTCGGTAAGAATTTTTGCAGAGCTAACACTGCCATACTGCTCAAATAAGGCAGCGAGATCCTGATCAGTCATGGACCAGGATAAATTTCCAACATAAATGTTCACAAGAAAAAAATTAAAAACATACAATCATGAACCAAAAAAGCAACTGAAAACCATTGGAAACTTGACTGTATTCGTGAAGTACCTGGACTCAGAAAGCCTATCAGAATTCATATTAACAGAGTAAAGATAGGGATTTTGCTGAATTACAGCACAACTTTAACAAATTAACCTTTTCTTTAAATAACCATGAATTGAGGTAACTTTGTGTGACAAGGCTATTTAAATCACTATGACAGAGGGAAAAAGACAAAAACAGGTTGGGGGAGTACTTCACGAAGCGCTTACCTCCATTTTTACTAAAATGGGATTGAACATGATTGAAGGGTGCCTGGTATCCATTGCATCGGTAAAAGTAACTCCCGATCTTTTGGAAGCAAGGGTCTATTTGAGTTTATTCCAATCCTCCGACAAAGACGCCGTAATGAAAAGAATAGAAGAAGCAGCGCATGAAATCAAAAGAGAGCTTGCCGGCAAGGTAAAACATCAGCTCAGAAGAATGCCAGAAATAAAATACTTTATGGACGATACCCTTGAACAGGTTTTCAAACTGGAAAAACTTTTCGAAAAAATACATCAATCCGACACCCCTTCTAATCCGGAAAAAAATTCCTAATGTATCGTTTAGGTAACCGATTGATTCCCCTGCATGCCCGATTTACCTGGCGTTATTTTAAATCTAAAAAATCACTGCAGGCCATAACAATTATTGCGAGAATTACAACTGCCTCTATTGCTATAGGCACGGCAGCGCTGGTGATTGTACTCAGCATTTTCAATGGTTTTGAGGGCCTGGTCAAAGAGCTCTACGCTTCTTTCTATCCGGATATTTGCATCACGCATCAACAAACCCCCTTCTTTCAGTTAGACTCCGAAAAAATAAAAGCCCTTCGACACATCCAAGGCATCTCCAATCTTAGTCTGACCCTGGAATCAAATGGCATACTGCAATATTCAGATAACAGGGCAAATGTGCTGTTAAAAGGAGTGGACTCGAATTATAATGATGTTACAGGATTGGCCCAAGCAATCCATAAAGGTTCATATGAAACTGGAACTGCCGGACAACCTTTCCTGATTGTCGGATACGGGATTGAACAATCGCTGGGACTGCAAACAGATCGCAACCTGATGCCCGTTACAGCCTATCTGCCAAAAATCAACGCACCCGCAACCGGCAATCCGCTGGATGCCATCAGCACTTTTAGTATGATGCCATCGGGCAGTTTTGTCATTCAGCAGGAGTTTGATACACGTTACGCGATTACGAACTTGTCGGCAATGCAGCAATTTTTAGGTGTCAATGCGAATACGTTCAGCAATATCGAAATCAAATTATTATCCGGCACGAATGAAAAAAAAGTAATTGAAACACTGAAACAGATCATTGGTTCCAACTTTAATATTGCGAATCGTTATGAACAAAACCGCACACTATATGGCATTCTTCAATCTGAAAAATGGGCCATCTTCGCAATACTCAGTTTTATTTTAATCCTTGCCTCCTTTAATATGATTGGCACCATCACCCTCCTCATTTTTGAAAAACAAAAAGATATACAGGTCATCAAAGCATTGGGTGGCGATGAGTCTTTTATTAAAAAAGTTTTTTTGGGAGAAAGTTTATTACTCGGATTAGCGGGTGGTCTCTCCGGCATCGGCATCGGATTGCTTTTCTGTTGGTTACAGGAAAAGCTGCACCTCATTACACTCGAAGGATCTTTTGTGATTGATTATTATCCGGTAAAAGTGATGGGAACAGATCTATCCATCATACTCATCACTATCATTCTCATTGCCTTGTTAGCGGGCATTTATCCTTCTATTAAGGCCTCTAAAAAATCTTTCTCTTTAAAAGCGCAGTGAGGGTAGAAGAAAGTTGATGTGTTGAGCCGTTTAGGCGTTTAGAGGTTTAGTAACCTACATAACCTCCAACTTACAGCCAACTGCTAACAGTTTTAGCTTTTGCCCTTTGACAAAAAATCAATAATCCCCCAAACTTGTTACCGGAAGTTGCTCAAGCGCTTTGTGCAATTGTTCATCATTAGGAGCTATGCCATGCCATTCGTGAGTGCCTTCCATAAAATCTACACCCTTACCCATTGAGGTTTTCATTAAATGGGCGATAGGCTTCCCTTTGCCGGTTAAATTTTTAACTTGTTGCAATACTCCAATTATGGCGTCGAGGTCATTTCCATTTTCATTCACAAGAACTTCCCAGCCGAAAGATTCGAACTTGGCTTTTAAATCTCCTAGGTTCATCACATCTTTAGTGGAACCATCTATTTGTTGTCCGTTCCAGTCAACGGTGGCAATCAAATTGTCTATTTTATGATGCGCGGCAAACATCAACGCTTCCCATATTTGCCCTTCCTGCAACTCTCCATCTCCATGTAAAGAATATACTAAAGCATGGTCCTGATTCAACTTTTTTGACAATGCCGCTCCGGCCGCTACACTCAAGCCTTGACCAAGAGATCCTGCTGCTATACGAACCCCGGGCAGATGCTCATGCGTTGCCGGATGTCCCTGTAAACGGGAATTAATCTTGCGAAAAGTAGCCAGTTCAGCAATATCAAAATATCCGCTGCGCGCCAGGGTTGAATAAAAAACCGGACTGATATGTCCATTGGAAAGTATAAAAATATCTTCCCCTTTCCCATCCATATTGAAAGAAGGATCATGTTTCATCACAGAAAAATACAAAGCGGTAAAAAAATCAGTACACCCCAAAGATCCACCCGGATGCCCGCTTTGACAGCCGTGTACCATTCTGACAATATCTCTTCTGATCTGACGAGCAACTTCTGACAAAGAATGCATAGAAAAAAATTATTTACAAAACTAATGGCAAAATACTCAACTAATAGCATTGGGCTGTTTTTTATTTCCCTCAATTGCATTACTTATCAATCAGAATCAATTAACTTTGTATAGATTAATTCCCTGATAAAACTTTTAAGAGGAGCTCTCCAATGGACAAAATTATTATTGCGACCATCATCGGCTTCTTCATTACCTATCTGGCAGTACCGGTTATATTACGGATTGCCCAAATGAAGAAACTGTATGATTTGCCGGATGATCGGAAAATTCACGATTACCCTATCTCCTCGCTTGGTGGTGTAGGCATATTTGCGGGTTTCATCCTTGCTTTTTTGTTAGGCGCTCCTGACAATTCTTCTGAAATTGCCTTTCTCAGTGCCGCTTTTCTGGTTGTTTTTTTTCTTGGACTAAAAGACGATGTCATCATTCTAACTCCACTCAAAAAATTTATTGGTCAACTCATCGCAGCCGGCATTCTGATTTTCAAAGGAAACTTTTTAATCACCGGTCTGCATGGATTCTTAGGCATTCACGATTTTCCTCAACAATTTTCTATCCTTTTTACCTTTCTTACCATTCTGGTCATTACCAATTCTTTTAACCTGATAGACGGTATAGATGGACTAGCCGGTTCTCTTGGACTGCTCTCCACCCTGCTTTTTGGGAGCTACTTTCTTTACATAGGTGCTTATTTGTATGCCACACTTGCTTTCAGTATGTCAGGGAGTTTGCTCGCCTTTTTAATCTTTAATGTCTCCCCGGCAAAAATTTTTATGGGAGATACCGGCTCCTTACTTCTCGGAATCGCCAATGCAATACTGGCCATCAAATTTATTGAGCTAGGCTCTCACCCCACTTCGGCAATTACATTCCCTGCCGCCGCGGCGCTTGGTTTCGCCATCTTGTACGTACCTCTGTTCGATACGCTCCGTATTTTTAGTTTACGCATCCTGCATCGTAAATCCCCTTTTAGCCCCGACAAAAATCATGTACATCATATTCTGCTGGAAAAAGGGTGCAACCACCCCACCATTACCATCATAACTGTCTTGTTTAACATCGCTATTGTTGCTCTGACTTATATTTTCAACGCCCTTGGCAATACGATTCTGCTGTCTTCGCTCATTGCTACCGGATTCATCAGCGTCGGACTTTTGATTTATTCCAACCGAAAAGCTAGACGGCAGCTGCTTCAAAAAACACTATTCCGAAAAGAAAACCCTGATTTAAAAGTAATCAACCTTGAAAATCCGAAAGAAAAAAGAAAAGCAGGAGAATTATGATTGCTGAAATATTTATTCAGTCTTTTAATCATTTTATTTAGGTTTGCAATCCAAACAGTCCATTATGTCGGATACCGCAGCACAAACAGAAAAATTACTGGAACAGGCTGAACAGCAAATGAGAAAAGCGATTCAGCATCTTGAAACAGAATTGGTAAAAATAAGAGCCGGCAGAGCCAATCCGAATATGCTCGACGGTATAGTAGTTGATTACTATGGTTCCCCTACTCCTATCCAACAGGTAGGAAATATCAGTGTAACGGATGCACGCACGCTCACCATTCAACCCTGGGAAAAAAACATGTTACAACCGATAGAAAGAGCCATCATCAATTCCAATATCGGCTTAACCCCTCAAAATGACGGCAACCTTATTCGTTTATTCCTTCCCCCACTAACGGAAGAACGCAGAAAAGAACTGGTGAAACGTGTGAATGGAGAGGGAGAGCATTCCAAAGTAGCCATCCGAAATATCAGAAGAGATATTATTGAACAAATCAAAAAATTACAAAAAGACGGATTAAGTGAAGATGCCGCGAAAGATACCGAAAAGGAAGTTCAGGCGCAGACAGATAACTTTATCCGGCAGATAGACAAACACCTTGAATCCAAGGAAAAAGAAATCATGAGCGTCTGATTAAAAGCCCTTGTTTCAAGGGCTTTTTTTTGGACGAGTGAGATATACCCCCATCAATATAAGGGTAAGTCCTCCCAGATAATAACGATTAACAGTTTCCCCTGCCAGCAATCCCCATCCTATCGCTACAAAAGGAAGCCCGTATGTAACCATCGAAGAAAACAACGGCCCTGAACGTTTCATCAATACATAAAACAACCAGGTAGCAAAGGCAGTACCGGCAATGCCTAAGAACATGACGGCGGCAACCGACTGAAAAAAAGCAGGTGAGGTTTGAATATGACTGAAAAAACCTTGATACTGCAACATTACCAAATCAACCGGCGTCAACAATACCAATGATAACGAAGCCACTTCCAGTGGCCCTGCGAATTTTAAATAACGGTTGGCAACATTTACATTGATTCCATACATGATGGTTGCCAATAACACAAGGAATACCTTGTAAGGGAATCCGCCTGCGGTAACTCCCAACTGATGCGCGAACAAAACCACCACTCCTAAAAATCCGACAACGATGCCGAAAAACTGAACCCACGAAATAGTTGTTTTAAAAAAAAGATACCCGACAATCATCACAAATAAGGGAGTCGTCGCATTGAGAATAGCTGCATACGAACTGTTAAGAGAGGTTTGAGCAATACAAAATAAAATTCCGGGTATAAAACTCCCCATCAGACCAATCAATACCGAATAAATCTTGGTTGCACGATTTGTTTTTTTCCAGGCTTTTGGGAAAAAAGGCAACAGTACCAATCCTGCACTCAATAAACGCAATCCTGCTACTTCATAGGGATTCAGGCTTACCAAACCCAGCTTCATCAGCATAAAGGAACTACCCCAGATCAGACACAAAAAAATAAATATTACCCATTGAATCATAATAGGATTTGAGAACAAAGGTAGGGGAAGGATGAGGAAGATTAGGTTACAGAAAATTCCAGGCAATCATAAAAGCAATCGTTAGCCATGCCCAAAGAGAAGGGAAAAATTTGTTGGCAGGGAAAAAAGCGAAAGCCGACATAAAAAAAGAAGCTGGCAGCAATAATAAAACAATCGTATCTTCTGATTTTCCTTTATCCATGAAAAGAATAAGAATCGCCATGAGCAAGGCGTAAAAAATAAGTCCCCAAACCTTTCTGGTAAGTGCCAGCATGCGAAATAAATAATTGGCAATCCTTATTCCACCCAATAGTACAGGAACCATTATCAAAATACCGATTGCCCAATTTTCAAAAATGGGTTTAAACGAAGGAAGAGCAAACTTATACTGAGGCAGCAGCAACAGTGCCTGATCCCAACGATCAATCAGGTAGCAATAGGAGACAGCAAAATAGTATGGAAGCAGAAATCCAACCAACAGGATCACCAACTCTGACACTCGAAAAGGACGCAGTGTCAATAATGCTACCACTAACCAGGGCAAGAGCAGCCATGCTGAAACATACAGCGACGATGCAACCCCTCCCAGAACGCCAAGCATAAACAAATCATTTTGAGGGTGATGTTGCTGATAAAGTCGCACCATTCTGGGCAAAATCAATACCAGGATTGAGTTGAATAAAAAAAACGGGCTGATCCAATTCCAGGATGGCAGCAATGCTGAAAACAAGAGATAAAAATAGGCGAAGAGCAAATGCGCAGAAGGAAAAAGTTTCTGACTATTGATAAATCCGTTCAGAGAAATCGATTGAATAAATAAAATCACATACGACACAGCATAAAGCCCCCATGGATTGGAGTGAAAACGATCCAATACTAATTGATGCAGCCACAGATACCCTAACCCTGCATCCGGAAATGTATCAGGCAGTGATCCATTCAAAAAGAGCGGAAGCCGAAACATCGCACCCAAAATGAATAGAACCAAAATATTCAACGGATTGGCGCCGGAAAAAAATCGAACCACAGGATAAAATATATGATTGCAATGTTAATAAAGTTGTTTCATTCCCCCTACTATTTTCCTGCAAAATCAATGCGGGCAAAACCAATCACATTGCGATAAATGACTGGCACCAGCAATTCCCTGGCACCCACCTGCTTCGCATCTCGTATGATAAATTCATAGGAACTGTTCATGTTCCGCAACGGAAGCTGACGCGTCAACTTGCCTTCATGATTCAATGTCTGCACCGTGAGAATCGGTGATCTTCTCGACCATTCATTGTATAAAAAAAGTATTTCCCGACCTGTATTCAAAGTTTGAAAAGAAAGCATCCTGTCCGATTGATCATCGAACTGCGATTTAGTCAGCACATTATTCCATTGCATGTTTCCTTCTTTGTCAACTGAAAAAACAGCAATATTGTCTGAAAAATACCGAACAATATTTGTCCCTGTTCCATTCCAGCCCGGCATGCCCCAGCCCATGTTTCCAAAAGGACTAAATCCCCATCCTCCGCCCCAGGCACCCCCCCAGTTAAAAGGTGCATCCCAGCGACCCATACCCGTATTGCGATTACTGGAATAATTGCTCTCAGCGGTAATGACAACCCCTCCGTCTTTTTTCAGATAAAACTGACGAATATAGTAATCGTCAAAAGCAGTCTGCCGGCTATTCTCGCCTCTTGCTTCTTCCCTCAGCGCATCCGAAAACTCAAATATTTTTTGCTGCTGTATCTCAAAACTGTCCGCATCCACCGTTAAAAAATAGAGTCCGTTTACAGCGCCCCTTCTGGTGTTAGAATAAAATGAAGTCAATACCAGTCGACTGTTCGTAACATCTGCTTTGAGATGCACTTCATCCAGGTACAGCTGCGACAATTTGTATTTTGTAATCTTCAAACTATCTTTCCCGGCAGGCAATTGACACAGGAACAGATGATTGTTCTCCGATGCGCCGGACTCAAGGTTGGGATGACTGAAAATCAAATTACCCGAATTATCTAAAACAAATTCTCGCAAAGGCGATTTCGTTTCATAGTTAAATGAAACGGTCTGTTTTTTTTGAAACAAGGAATCAAAAAGCAGCGTCTTAAAAGCATAACCCTCCCTGGAACTTTGCTGAATCTTCACCATCATGCTATACTTTTTATTATCACTAACCAGTGTATTGTAGATTTTTTTATCGGTTGTATATACAGACAGTACGGTCGTGTCCAGCACAGTTGCGGGAACCGCCAGCTTACCGGATGCATCTATGAGCGCACCCATGCAATACACTATATTTTTTTGCTGATACTGGTACACCAGCAAAGCACCGCCATGATAAGGATAACAATCTACCCAGGTATTTCTGTCAGGAATAAAATTCAATCCCACTTGCGCTTTTGCATGCATCTCAGCGTCATAAACCGTTATCCAGTGATCACTGCGATTGTTCTTATAAATGAGATACTGACCGTTGTATTTGCCGATGAGCCGGTAATTCGTATTTCGAATATCGATTCGCTCATAATCGGAAAAATATATTTGTTGCGCATGGATAACCACTAAACAAAAACAGCAAAAAATCGTAATAATGAATCGCATATTAAAATTGAACTCTGATAGGAATCATAAATTTACAAGCGATTTGTTGAATAGAATGCAAAAGCATTTTTAAATTCAAATCAAACACATCAAATAACCACAATGGCTACCATTTGTATCACAGGCGGAACAGGAATGATTGGAACAGGACTGGCACTTTATCTCTCCGGTAAAGGACATCAAATTCATATCCTGACCAGAAACCCCTCGGCTTATCCTAGTACAGCAAATATCCGCTATTTCAGCTGGGATCCTGATTTGGAAAAATTAGATCCTGTTGCCCTCGAAAAAGCCGACGCACTCATTCATTTAGCCGGTGCGAATGTGGCAGAAAAAAGATGGGCGGCTAAAAGAAAAAAAGAGATACTGGATAGTCGCGTTAAAAGCAGTCAGCTCATCACTCGAGCTTTACGACAATATCCCCACAACATTCAATGTGTGGCGAGCGCTTCTGCCATTGGCTGGTATGGGCCGGATGAAAAAAACATTTTTACAGAGAACATGCCGGCACACAATGATTTTCTGGGCAACACCTGTCGTGCATGGGAAGAAAGTATTGAGCCGGTTACAAATCTCGGCATCCGTTTAGTTAAACTGCGCACTGGTATCGTGCTTTCCAATGAAGGAGGAGCATTGGAAGAATTTAAAAAACCATTGCGTTTTGGCATCGCCCCCATACTGGGCAGCGGTCGGCAAATAATCAGCTGGATACATATACAGGATCTGATTCGTTTGTTTGAATATGCC
>JAGWWM010000035.1 GCA_018970395.1 Bacteroidota bacterium | reverse complement strand
CGGCGTGAGCCGGTGGGGAAAACAATAGCCGTATGCTAACAACCCTGAAGGGGTTGAATTTAAATAACCGCCGATAAAATCGGCGGCATCTAAATGAAGAAAAATACAGACCCCCAAAGGGTTCAATGTAATAATTATCCGGACAGCAATGATTAAGACTCTTTACATTTATTTTTTCCTACTCAGCTGCCAAGTTAATTTGTTTTCAAAGTGAGCAGTATCCTTTGCTGAGAGAAACCACTCCCTTATTTTTATTGACTCAAACTATTAATCTAATGATTGGATAATTCGCTCTTTATGGGCTGGGATACTTTATGCATTTTTGGATTGTACATTATAAATATGGTTTTGTTGTACTACCTGTCAAGCTAAATTATTTGCAATATGAACCTGTATAATCACCCTTTTAAAGACATTTTACTACAACTCAATACCTCTGCCGAAGGTATTACTGATTCAGAAGCGCAAAAAAGATTGAATGAATATGGATTCAATGAATTGCAGGAAAAGAAGAAGATACCTGTCTGGCTGGTTTTTTTCAGTCAGTTCAAGGATTT
Organism: Bacteroidota bacterium; assembly: GCA_018970395.1. GTDB lineage: Bacteria > Bacteroidota > Bacteroidia > Chitinophagales > Chitinophagaceae > Lacibacter. Next base: position 20,306 of record JAGWWM010000035.1, on the reverse strand, counting down.
CATGATTGTTGTGTTGCTGGCAGCTGCAGTTTTGTCCGGCATCATGGGAGATATCACGGATACCATCATTATTTTAATCATCGTCATCCTGAATGCGCTGATTGGATTTTTTCAAGAGTATCGCGCAGAAAAAGCCATGCAGGCGCTTAAAAAAATGTCCGTCACTCAAAGTCAGGTACTGCGCGATGGGAAACCGGTGATTGTATCGTCGCTGAATTTGGTGCCGGGAGATATTGTTATGCTGGAAGCGGGCAATGTGGTGCCTGCTGATATTCGGTTGATGGAAGCTCATAGTTTGCGTATTGATGAATCGTCTCTTACCGGCGAATCGGTTCCCGTTGATAAAATATGTACGACCCTTTCTGAGACCGATCTTCCGTTGGGCGATCAGTTGAATATGGCTTTCAAAGGAAGCCTGGTAACAAATGGGAGGTCGAAGGCAGTGGTGGTGGCTACAGGCATGCAGACCGAGCTAGGGAAAATAGCGCTTCTCCTTCAGGAAGAGAAAGCCCTCACCCCCTTGCAGGCACGCATGGTGCAGTTCGGAAAAAAACTCACCTACATCGTCTTACTCATCTGTGTGATTTTATTTATCAGCGGGTTGCTGCGCGGAGAAGAGCCTTTTAAAATACTACTGCTCTCCATCAGTCTTGCCGTTGCGGCAATCCCTGAAGCACTGCCTGCCATGATTACCATTGTCCTTTCCGGCGGTGCCGCCCGTCTGGCAAAGAAAAAAGCACTGGTACGTAAATTACCTTCCGTAGAAACTTTAGGTTCTGCGACTTTCATCTGCAGCGATAAAACAGGCACCCTCACTCAAAATAAAATGCGTGTGGTTGAGAAGCATGAAGCTTCGCCGCTACTCTCCCTGTGTATGGCACTGAACCACGATGTACAGTTTAACGAGGATCATGAACCTTTCGGCGAATCCACTGAACTGGCAATGGTTCAGCATATTGTTGATAGGCTGCATTATGAGGGCTATCAACAATTAATTGCTAAGACTGAACGCGTGGCAGAACTCCCTTTTGATTCAGACCGAAAATGCATGACCACCGTTCATCGTTACGAAAAGAGTTATCTCATCATAACAAAAGGCGCTACTGAATCCATTGCCCCTGCTTTATTGAAAGAAGATGAAAAAATAATGGTAAAGAAATATGCCGATCAGTGGGCAAGTGAAGGAATGCGCGTATTGGCTTATGCATACAGACTGACTCATACGCTTCCCGAACCTTTTCAATATGAAATGGTGGAGAAGGATCTGATGCTGGCAGGTGTGGTCGGACTGATAGATCCGCCCCGGGAAGAAGTGAAAGCTGCCATTGCAGAATGTAAAATGGCGGGCATTAAACCGGTGATGATTACCGGCGATCATCCGGCTACAGCCAAAGCCATCGCCAAAGAGATCGGTATGCTGGAAGAGAGCGATCTGGTGATGACCGGTACTGAATTGCAATACATCAGCGATGCATCTTTTCATGAACAGGCAGAAAAAGTAGCCGTATATGCACGGGTATCGCCCGAACAAAAACTGCGCATTGTGCGAACCCTCCAGACTAAAGGACATTTTGTGTCGATGACCGGCGACGGCGTAAATGATGCCCCCTCACTCAAAGCTGCCAATATCGGCGTTGCGATGGGAATCAACGGAACGGATGTAAGTAAAGAAGCGGCCGATCTGGTTTTACTGGATGACAATTTTGCAACGATTGTCAATGCGGTAAAGGAAGGAAGACGCATTTACGGCAACATACAAAAATTCATCAAGTACAGCATGACGAGCAATGCGGGAGAGATATGGACGATTTTTCTTTCTCCTTTAGTGGGTCTTCCCATTGCATTGATGCCGATACAGATTCTTTGGATCAATCTCGTAACAGATGGATTACCCGGTCTTGCGTTAGCGAATGAATCGGCTGAAAAAAATATCATGCGTATCCCGCCGCGAAAACCTGATGAGCGCATTTTTTCACACGGCACCGGCTGGCATATTCTTTGGGTTGGTCTGCTGATGGGCGTTGTCTGTCTGGGCATTCAGGCATGGGCTATTTATAACCATGATCCTAAGTGGCAAACCTATGTTTTTACCGTGCTTTGTTTTAGTCAGATGGGGCATGTTTTTGCGATTCGGAGCAATCGCTATTATTTATTTCAACAAGGATTGTTCAGTAACCTATCGTTAATGGGTGCCGTACTGTTAACTTTCCTCTTACATCTTGCACTACTGTACATTCCTGTTTTACAGGAGGCTTTTTCCGTGCAACCGCTTACTATCATGGAATTGGTAATGTGTATTTTGCTTTCATTAATCGTATTTCATGCCGTTGAAATAGAAAAATGGGTACGATCAAAATGGGATGCCAAACAAATGACGGAGTGAATTTTCCTTAGCGGAAAGATTGGTGTACCCGGATCACATTTCACATTAAACTGAATTAGGTCTTTATTCATAGAGATCAGAAGAAATACATAGAAGATGGTCGAGGGGCATATAGGTGTCGCACTTTGCTTGCCCCGCCTTTACCAGTTCTGCATTCATCATTACTCGGGCAGTACGACCATTGCCATCCAGGAAAGGATACACCTCACTCATTACAAACATGATATAGGCAGCCTTTGCAAATGGATGATCTAACGCTGTATAATAATCGAAACTTTTAATCAATGTTCCTTTAACTAAATTGAAGTCCACAAATGCAGTGCTTTCGGAAAAATTGTTTTTGTCTTTGAATAATCCCAGTTCGTGGGTGATAATTCCGCAATTAGTGTTTTACTTTGTACCTAAAATGGAAAAAATTAAGCCACAGAATCCTTTTTTATCCCATTTTTACAACTTTTTTCAAGCAATAAATTTCATTTATGCCGGATTATTCAAAAATAGCCGCTCATTGTAAAATCCATTCTTCCATCTCAGAGAGAGTGATCGATCATTTTCTGATGTATTACGCAGCTGAACGAGAGGGTTTTGAAAGAATAATGGATGCTCAATTTTCTACATTCAAACATCTTGATTTTGGTAAAAATAAGGATGCTTTCCTCAACTTTTGTAAGGCAGAGTACATTGTTTCGAAAATATTTTTGAAAAACGGACTGATTAAAAAATACCTGAACCATAGCGCCATTAAGCAATTGCCGGCTGATGAATATATGTTTCTTCAGCAACAATCGATGCATCCATGGAAATTCAGTTTTGCACGTATTATTGATAATCCTTCCGATTGCTTTTATCAGATGCAGGATGTTTTTACAGATGAAAAATACCTGCTTTATTCTCCATCCGTCAAGAATAAACTAGAGGATTCAGATCCCCTTTTATGGTTTAATCTCGTTGGGTTTAATGGTGAATGTTGGCAGACTTTCGGGATAGTCACCTCTTTCCGTTCCTTTGATGAGGACGATATTTTCTTTTTTGCAACAGAAATCAATCCTGCAATTTCCGATGCAGAATCATTGGTAGATGAAGTAGAGCAGAATCCGGTTCCCTTTTTTATGTTGTTGATTCATGCAGAAACACCAAGCGTATTTCATAAGGGACACACGCTTGCTCATCTTTGCGCAAGTGACGAATTGTCCTCCTTTTCGCTTGATACTTACAAAGAGAAATTCCATATAGCATGGAATGAAGATGTGTTTCAGCTAAAACTGAAAAAATTTTGCGAATTTCCAGATTACGCCATAGCGTATGTAGATGAAAAAAAGAAGATTATTTTCAGATCAGCAATGACCGACCACGGGTTTTATAAACTTACGGCAACACTTAAAAAATGCGGATTGAACATCTATGATGAAGCAGATATTCACGTTTCATTTACTATGATGGCAGCGATGAAGACAATTTTTAAAAAAGAGATATACCTGAATCCCTATGAATCACTTTTTTTGGAAACCGATTCAAATCAAGAATCGGATGATGATGATGAGTTAGAAGGATATAATGATTTCGTTAACCTTGCCATACCTTACTTGAATGAAGGAAAGCGACCTAACCTGAAGGAATTAGCTAAAAGAGCGGCAATTGATTATGATTATGCAAAACAATTATGGGCCATTTTAAAACGGGTAAAAGAAAGCGGAGGTGACACTTAGTTTTGTTTGGGCACCAAAAAGGTATTGACACCTGCTGAAGATATGACACAGCTCGGCAAAGTCCCAGCAGACTTGATTTCAATATTCAGTTTAGTTATTTACGGAGATCCGGTTGATGCAGCATTTAAGGCTATGGGGGTGGAGTAAAATATTTTGAGATTATGATTTACCAAGAGTAATTTTAATTCATTTGGGTCTGATAATATGTCAAGTTTTATGCGCCAATAACTTGACATTTAAAAAATTTAGCTACCTTTGATTATGGCTTTGGCAACAGAAATACGCAATCGAATCAAAGAACTTCCGGAAGGCAAAACCTTTGGGTATAAAAATTTACGTATTGCTAAGGAAGACTATGCTACAACTGCCAAGGCTCTGGAAAGATTGCAAAAAAAAGGAGTAATTAAGAAGGTTTCAAAAGGTTTATTTTACAAACCCGTACAAACAGTTTTTGGTGAGTTAAAGCCCGATTATAGCGAGTTGCTTCGGTCTTACTTGTTTGAAAATGGCAAACGAATTGCTTACGAAACGGGCACATCGCTCTATAATCGTATGGGATTGACTACTCAGATGGCTTTTCGTATTAAAATTGCCAGTCGTGGTAAACGTATCATCATCAATAGGGGAAGTTTAAAAGCGGATGCCGTAAAAAGCTACACCGAAGTTACCGATAGTAATTATGAAATATTAGGCTTATTGGATGCGTTTAAAGATTTTAAACGCATCCCCGATTGTTCGGGAGCTCAGGCCGTCCGCAGATTAAGCGCTATTGTTAAGAAGTTTGATGAAAAGCAAACCTCTTCTTTAATAAAATATGCTTTGTTGTACCCACCAAGGGTGAGAGCATTGGCAGGCGCAATATTAGAAAACAACGGTAGCAAGTTAAAAGCATTGGAAAAATTAAAGGAGAGCCTGAATCCACTCACAATATTCAAATTGGGATTAAAAGAAAACGATTTGCCCAATAAATCAAAATGGTATATTGAATGAAACTGCACCGAAACATATCACTTTACAGAGATGCGATTTTGTTCACCGCTCAGCAAATGAATCTTCAACCCGAGTATATTGAGAAAGACTATTGGGTAACCTATGCCTTGTTTACTATTTTCAATAATGAAATTGGCAAAGACACCGTATTTAAAGGCGGAACAGCTTTATCTAAATGTTATGATATGATTGAGCGCTTTTCGGAAGATATTGACCTGGTACTATTAAGGCGTGAAAGTGAAACAGACAGTAAGCTAAAATCAAAATTAAAGGCAGTAAGCACAGTTGTTGAAACCGTATTACCCGAAGTTGCCATTGAAGAGATTACTCACAAAATGGGAATGAATCGAAAAACGGCACACATTTACAATAAAGAATTTACCGGGCATTATGGGCAGGTAAGAGATGTTATTATCTTAGAATCAACCTGGCTGGGATATTATGAACCCTACACTACCAAAAGCATCGTTTCTTTTATTGGTAGTATGATGTTGGATAATAATCAGATTGATCTTGCAAAAGAAAACGGATTACTTCCGTTTAATGTACTGGTATTAGAACCCGTAAGAACTATTTGTGAAAAAATAATGAGTTTGGTTCGGTTTTCTTATAGCGAACACCCTGTCGACGATTTAAAGAAAAAGATAAGACATACCTACGATTTACACCAGCTGCTAAAGCAGGAGTCATTTTCAGCGTTTTTTCATTCAACTGATTTTGATAAAATGCTTTTAAAAGTCGCTAATGATGATGTGGTAAGCTTCAGGAACAATAATAAATGGCTGAACTATCATCCAGGTGAAGCGCTAATTTTCAAGGACCTGGAAAATATTTGGGAAGAGTTGAGAACTACCTATACGGGTAATTTCAAAAATTTGGTATATGGAGAATTACCGCTAGAAACCGAAATATTGAACACCTTAAAAATGATTCAAAAAAGACTGGAAACAATTTCTTGGTCGATAAAAATTGATACGAGGGAATAAAATTCACCTAAATTCTTATTTACAACCTTGCCATACCTTACTTGAATGGAGGAAAGCGACCTAACCTGAAGGAATTAGCTTAAAGAGCAGTATAGGATTCTCTGTTTCAAATATTGAACAAATGCGTTTGTTTTATATCGTTTACAATTTCCGAGTTCAAATTTCCCAACCACTGGCTGGGAAATCTTCTAAAACTCAAATTCCACAGACAGTGTCTGCGGAATTACAACCTGTTCAAAAATCCCAGCCAGTGGCTCTGAATTTGTTTTCACAAAAATTCCAGCTTTCATGGACACACTATGTAATGCTTTGCCGAATTGAAAATGAAAATGAACGATCATTTTATGAAATTGAAGCCATACAAGGCAATTGGGGTAAAAGAGAACTGCAACGTCAGTTGAACAGTGGCCTTTTTGAAAGATTAGCCTTAAGTAAAGACAAAAAGAAAGTAAAGCAATTGGCTGCCAAAGGTCAAATTATTGAAAAGCCGGAAGATGTTTTAAAAACCCCTTATGTACTTGAATTTTTAGGTCTTGATGAAAAAGCAAGCTATACAGAAACTGATTTAGAATCAGCTATTATCAATAAGATTGAACATTTTTTATTGGAGCTGGGAAAAGGATTTTTATTTCAGGGAAGACAGGTACGTTTTTCTTTTGATGACGAAAACTTTTTTGTTGATCTGGTCCTGTATAATCGACTGTTACAGTGCTTTGTGTTGATTGATTTGAAAATCGGCAAGCTGAAACATCAGGATATCGGTCAAATGCAGATGTATGTCAACTACTATGACCGTTTTGTAAAACAAGACTTCGAAAAACCTACCATTGGTATCATTATCAGTAAAGACAAATCCGACGCTGTGGTTGAAATAACATTGCCAAAAGGTAATAGACAAATATTTGCATCGCAGTATAAATTGTATTTACCAAGCAAAGCTGCTCTGAAAAAACTAATTACCGAATGAATTCTCCATCCTTTATTCTCCCATTTTCTTTACCTTAGAACCTCTTATGAAAAAAGCAATAGCCCTGGGTTTTATTTTACTGACCTTTTTTAGTGTTTCTGCCGTATCGCAATCCATCACGGTAAAAGATGCCAATTACCGGATTGTGCTGCGCATGGATGGAGACGTGATCAAAAACAATAATTATAAAATAATTGGTCGGATTGACGGTTCGGTCTTAAAAGACGGCAATTACAAGGTCATCGCAAGAATAGACGGCGACCTGATAAAAGACCATAACTATCAAACCATTGGCCGCATTGACGGCAACACCATAAAAAATGGCGACTACCGTATTGTTGGTCGCATGGATGGAGATATCATCAAAGACGGCAACTATAAAATTATAGCACGCATCGATGGCTCACCCAGAAGAACGCAATTGATTGCAATGCTGTATTTTCTGGTATTGTGATTGAATCAATAAATGATGTTTTATATCATTAATGTCAGGTTTATCCTGATTTTGGTGCTATGAAAAATAAACTCGTTTTGTTTATTTTATCATGTTTTGTATATTTACAGTGAGTTTTAAACTCACTTAATGGTTACAAAAAGTAAAAATATATCGTTTCAAGCAAATAAATTGCTCAACAAACTGATTGCAATCAGGCAGTTGTGTTTCAGCATTGACATGGCATATCAACTATTGCCGGACTCAAATACCGATGCCGTTAAGCGTTTATTAAGCGATATGGCTAAGCGCGGCTTACTCATGCGTGTAAAAGACGGGCTTTATTACGTTATTCCATTTGAGCAAGACCCCGAAACATTTATGCCCGATTGGCATTTATTGACGCAATATTTAGTTGGCGATGCGGAATATTATGTCGGCTATTTTTCTGCCTTACAAATACACAGTTTGACAACACAACCGAATTTGAAAGAACAAATTGTGGTGAACAAACAAATTAAACCTTCAACGCTTTTGGTAAAAGGAATTCCCTTTCAATTTATCTATCACAACAAAGAACATTTTTTCGGCAACAAAAAAATGTGGATTGATAAATTTAATAAAGTACAATGTTCTGATTTAGAAAAAACATTTATTGATTGTTTGTTCAAGCCACAATACGCAGGTGGAATAACGGAAATTGCAAAAGCCCTTCAGAAATCAAAAGATAAAATCGATTATCCTAAACTGCTGGATTATGCCATACGTTTCAGTTCGCAAGCCGTGATAAAACGTTTAGGGTTTTTATTAGAGTTGTTGAAAATTGAAAATCCGGTCATTGACAAATTGCAAAAATTGCGAACCAATTCTTTTGTTTCGTTAGAGCCATTATATCCCAAAGAAGGCAAGACAATTTATCGCTGGGCTATTCAGCAAAACATTGACAAAGATTCAATTTTATCACCGATTTATACATAAATAATGATAGCACCAAAAGAAATAAATAAAGTTGCAGCTGCAAACCGGGTAAACGACCGACAAATTGAAAAGGATTATGTTTTGTCGTGGGTGCTTTATGCCATTTCAAAGAATACGACATTGAACAATGCTTTGGTGTTCAAAGGGGGAACAGTTTTGAAGAAAACGTATTTTGAAGATTACCGCTTTTCAGAAGATTTAGATTTTACGTTAGTTGATGAAAATGTAACAAACGAACAAATAAAAACGGAGTTCGGTAATCTTTTTAATTTCATCAAAGAAGAAGCGAATATTGATATGCGAATTGACGATAAAAAATGGATAATACACGAAACAGGAAGTCCGCAATTTTATATCGACTATGTTGCATCGTTGCAGGGGAATATGGGCAGTCGTGATTTGAAAATTGATATTACTAGAGGCGAAATTTTGGAAACGGAGCCTGAACACAGAAATGTTTTTCGGAACTATTCAGACCTTGAAGAAAATTTCAAGTTGCAATGTTATTCACTTGCCGAAGTGCTGATTGAAAAAATGGCTGCATTAATGGGAAGAACTGAACCAAGAGATTTGTACGACTTTTGGTATTTGACCGAAATAGAAAGATTGAGCGTTGCAGAACATATGATTCGTTTTATCAACAAAGCCAATCATAAGAAACAAGACCCGAAAAAGCTAATGGAAAAAGTGCTGACTAAAGAAGCGGCTTTCAGACGAGATTGGGAACAAAAACTTGCTTCTCAAATTCACGACTTGCCACCATACGATACCATTTTCAGAGAAGCAAAACGTCATTTAAAATTCTAAACACGGTACAAGATGGCAATTACCGGATTGTGCTGCGCATAGATGGCTCATCCAGAAGAACGCAATTGATTGCAATGCTGTATTTTCTGGTATTGTAAATAGATTACAACCCCAGCCATAATTTTGCCCTCTTAACTTGTTTACAATGGAAATCATTTTATACATCGCAGCCGGTATTTTAATAGGCGCTGCCCTCGGCTGGCTGCTCGCTAAAGGTAAAACTGCCTCTATTGTGCAGGCAGAAAAAGAGGCTGCACAGCTAAAGTATTCTGAATTAGAAAAAGAATACTTCAATTACAAAGCCAATTCAGCTGCGGATCTAAAAGCTGCTCATGAAAAGATTCAGGAGAAGAACACAGCTATAAATGATATAAAAGATGAGTTGAATGCTGTCAAAAATGAGCTCTCTGTATCTAATCAGGGATTGGCTGTCGCTAATGCGACAAATAAATCTTTGAACGAAAAGCTGGAAACACAGAAACAAGAGATAGAAGCTCTGGGAAAGAAGTTTAATACTGAATTTGAAAACATCGCCAATAAAATACTGGAGACCAAAACGGAGAAGTTTACCGAATTGAATAAGAATAACCTTAAAACCATCTTAGAGCCCTTTGGTGAGAATATCAAGGAATTTAAAACCAAAGTGGAGGAGGTGTATGATAAAGAATCTAAGGAACGGTTTTCGTTGGGGGAAAAAGTAAAAGAATTGGCACAGCTCAATAAAGTAATCAGCGAAGAGGCTCAGAACCTCACCAAGGCCTTAAAGGGTGAGGCGAAAACGCAGGGGCGCTGGGGGGAGATGATTTTGGAAAGTATTCTGGAAAAGTCGGGATTGGTGAAAGACAGAGAATACTTTATGGAGCATGAACTGCTCGATGAAAACGGCAATCCTTTGAAGTCTCATTCAGAAGAAAAAAAAATGAGACCGGACGCGGTGATCAAGTATCCGGATAACAGAAGCGTCATTATTGATTCAAAGGTATCCCTGAATGCTTTTACAAGGTTGGTTGCGTCAACGGATGCAGAGGAACAGAAGAGAGAACTGGCGGCTCATGTAACTGCAGTAAAATCGCATATCGTGGCTTTGAGTGCCAAGGGCTATGATGATTACGACAAAGCGCTGGATTTTGTGATGATGTTTGTGCCCAGTGAGCCCGCATACATAGCCGCGCTGCAGGGAGATCCCGACTTATGGCATTTTGCATACGATAAGAGAATTCTTTTGTTAAGCCCAACCAATCTGATAACATCACTCAAATTAATTGTTGACCTTTGGAAACGGGAGTATCAAAATCAGAATGCCCTTGAAATAGCAGAAAGGGGTGCTAAGTTGTACGACAAGTTTGTAGGCTTTGTCGCAAATCTGAAAGAAGTAGGCACACATTTAGAGAAGGCACAGGGTAAATATACAGAAGCCTATAAGCAGTTGAGTGCCGGTAATGATAATTTGGTATTACAGGCCAGTAAACTCAAAGGGTTGGGGTTAAAAACCAAGAAAGAACTGCCCAAAGAGATACTAAACGCCGCTTATGGCAATGACTTATCAGAGCAGGGGGGGTATAGAAATCAAAAATGAGAGTAGTTATTGAAAAAGAGGTCTGGGTTGTTAACGCAAATTTTTCTAATTTTAACAATCATTATTAACCAGTCAAATAATTAAAAACACAGACATCCATGCTCATTGCGCCTATCCTACACAACTCAATATGCTTTGTGCAATAGATGGAGATCAGGGGTTGCGTGGATATGTGAGTTATGCGGCATTCTATGACGACAGTGCAAACAATAAACAGACAACATAAAATATGACCATCTACGAAAAAATTCAAGAAGAAATTAAAGCTGACTACTACGTCCAAAACTATGCAAACGATGGACAGCGTTTTGTTGCTTGGTATTTATTCAACATTTTAAAACAGGACAGAAATCAAACCAAAGACGCCATCACGGACGGTGCTGACGACAAACAAATTGATGCCATCGTAATTGACGATGACAAGCAAACAATTTTCATTATTCAAGGCAAATACATATCAGGCGGACAAGTTGATGCAGAGCCATTAAGAGAAGTATTATCTTCTTGGTTGCAACTTAGAGATTTGGTGCGACTTCAAACTGTTGCTAATGCCAAACTTCAAAGAAAACTTTCCGAAGTTGCAAAAGCATTTGAAGACGAGTATGAAGTTTGTTTTGAGTTGGTAACAACTGCATCGCTGACAAGTTCCGCAAAGAAAGACCTTGAAACATTTCAAAAACAACTTGCTCAAATTTCCGAAAACGAAGACTTTGATGCTATTATATCATTAGTTGACGATGAAGAATTAGGCAGACGGCACGACCTTGCTTTGGAAACAGACAATCCACAAATTAACTACACCTTAAACCTTGCGGACAGTAAGTTTATGTCTGTGGATATTGCCGACACAAAAGTTGTTGTTGCAGCAGTTCCATTGAAAGAAGCAGTTTTAATTCAGGGCATAAAAGACGGTTCATTATTCCAAAAAAACGTAAGACAAAGTTTAGGCAGTAGCAACGCAGTAAACAAAAAAATTAGACAAACAATTTTAGGCGACAAGCACAAAGATTTTTTCTTCTTCCACAATGGAATTACAGCCATTTGCAACAGGCTTGAACTTACTGACAACAAATTAAAACTATATGGTTTAAGCGTTGTAAATGGTTGCCAGTCACTTAATACAATTCAAAGTTGCAGTGAAACCGCCAAAAAATTAGATGATACATTCGTGTTGTTTCGGTTTTATGAAATTCCACAAAGAGACAGAGCAGATTTAATAAGTATCAACACCAACTCTCAAAGTGCTGTTAAACCAAGAGATTTAAGAAGTAACGACAAAAGAGTATTAAACCTCAAACGGCTTTTTGAGCAAAAATACAACCAAGGATATTTTATTACAAAGCGTGGTGAAATAGCACCACCAGAGAAAGACAAGAATTTCATTATTGACCTCTCGGACTTAGGAAAGTATTTGATTGCTTGGCACTCACAGAGACCAAACATCTCATACGGTGAAACAAAAATCTTTGACAAGTATTTTGAAATTCTTTTCAAACGTGATTACAAGCCTGAAAACATTCAAAGCCTGAACAATTGGATGAAGGAAATTATGAAAAATTGGACTGAAAAAAATCCACTTGGACTAAATGAAACACTTCTAACAATGAAGGCATACGCACCATTCCATCATCTGTATGCAGTATCAATGATATTCGCAATTGGCAACAATAAATCGGACAGAGTTCCAGCACCAAGCATCACTTGGGAAAATGCAAAAGCAAACGGTATGGTTGACCAAATTGTAAAGACGACAGGACGTTGTTTGAATACAGCTTTGAGAGTGGCATCTAATAGAAGTTTGCCAAACAACACCATTTTTAGCCCACAGAATTGGATTAAGTCAAAGCAAAGTCTCAACGACATCAACGCAGCAATAGAACAATACATTGATATGTTGCCGACAATGGAAGGTGGCGAACAGCAATATGAAAAACTAAAAAATACAATAACAATTGGACAGGAACAATTTGAATACAGACTTCAAGCTGAATAGAGAAGAACGACCGCATAACACGGGTTTGGCAAAAGTGGCGGTTCAGTGCTCCGCAGACACATTTGTGGTAAATCAAAGTTTGGTTCTCCGCATCAACATTTGTGGTGAAAATTGCCACCTTCGCCAAGCCCGAAACGTTGGCTGCAAATTTTATGACACCACAATTTCCAATTCATGTCTATAAATAATTTTGGTGTAAAATTAAAACGATACCCGACTGCTGAACAAGAGTTCCCTTATAATTCGTGGCGAGATATAAGGTGGTATTTAACATCAGATGAAATTAAACTTATTGCAGACCTATCTGACAAATTCAACAATAATCAATTTGAAGAATTACCTGAAACTATTTTCAAAATCGTTATAAAATATATAGTTCATAGTCGCACTTATCAGGAATGTGAAAGAATCTTTGAAGCTATAGAAAATTATTACAAATCTTACTTAGATTCTGCACTAAAATCTCTTGTCAGGAATGACCTTATTGAATTGAACAAAGAAAAGCAGCTTTGGGTACTTTTAAAAGAACAAGAAGACCAAAGAAATAGCTATCGAAACGAACAACAAAGAATTGTCACTGATGTGATATCAAAAAGTTATGAGAAATACTATGACTTATACAGTAAACAATTCGGCTTCACTTATCAAAGTCCAAATTTTCACCCCACAAGTAATTATGGAAGTTTCCTAAATTCTATTGTAAACAATTTTAGAGATAATGGGGTAAATTTTGATTTAAAACAACCATGGTCAAAATCTTATCAGAACTATAGTAATGAAATTTATCAGAATAGGTTTGGTGAATCAGATGTACAGACAATATATACACCAAAGGTTTCAAAGCTTATAAAGGACTTGCTTAATACAGAATTAAAAGATAAATACTACGAATTACAAATTAAGTATGAACTAAAACGATTCTTTTTATTAGGAGGTATTACACCTGAAATCCTTCTACTTGATTATGTAAAAAAATACGGCTATGAATTTTTAAAAAAACATCTCTCGGAACTTAAATGGGAAGAATTTGGCAAAGACCTTGAATTCTATTTGAATGGAACTTATGGTATACAAAATGGTTGGAATGATAAATATTTTGCAGAATACAAAGGGAAAGATGTTTACTTAATTGGATTAATCAGAGAAAATCTAGAGTTTCATCAATACAAGGAAATTTTAAAGGACAACAAATTGATGGATTTTTATCAGAAGTTCGTGCATGACTTTGAAGTGGAAAGAATTAAAGAATTATATCACAGCCCAATTTTGACAACGATAATTGATGACTTTCAAGTGCATGAATTTATCAGAGATAAAGAAATGTACTACGAATACATTAAATCATTTGCTGGACCAGAAAATGAAATACGAAATATATTAGGCTTTAAAGAAATCGGCGAAGGATGGGTTAGCGAGACAAAATTATTTTATCTAATAAAAGAAAAATTCAAAGACCATAGAATTATTCAACACGGTAAACCAAAATGGCTTGGCAAGCAACATTTAGACATTTATATTCCAGACTTAAATATTGGAATTGAATATCAAGGGAAACAACATACAATACCACTATAAATATTTGGTGGTGCAAGTAGTTTTCAAGAAAATCTCAAACGAGACAAACGTAAGAAGAGTTTATGCGAACAAAATAACTGCAAGCTTTTTGAGGTGTTTCCGGAGGACAACTTACAGTTATTCCTTGACACATTAGACGAATATATTAGTGCCGCAGAAAATCCACTCGACTAAATCTGCAACCAACAAAAGTATTTGCAAAAGCAGGGCTGGACATTGTAACATCAGCTATGTGCAAATATCAGCAGCGGCTCGGGCTAGACGTTAAATATCAGCTTTAGTTCATAACTTCAACGACACGTTTTCAATTGAGCATTTGTACCGGGCTAGACAATCAATGAATTCCCTGCCTTCACAAATACCCACAACGTTGGCGACAATTGTTGACGACAAAAAACATTCATAAGCTAATAATGAAATGGAATTAACAGCTCACTTTACAATACATGATAACAGCAGAAGATATACAATTGATTGTTGCAAGCGGCGAAGGATATAATGCCGAGTTCAAAGTTGCGGTGCCGGCGAAAGTGAAAGAAATCACTGAAGAAATTTGTGCATTTGCGAATGCAGCCGGTGGTGTTTTGTTGATTGTTACATTGTTCCTTAAATTTTGTTGAGGTAGAGGGTAAAACCATTGGAGTGATTGAAGTTGCATCCGGCTCTAAAAAGCCCTATGTTTTGTCGGGGGCAATCTATGTACGTATTGGCTCGAATACACAAAAACTAACTTCTGCGGAGGAAATGTGTGATTTCTTTCAGCAAGCTGACCGAATATATTTTGATGAAGCTCCTTGTAAGGAATTTGATACAGAAACTATGGTCGCAAATAATTTCTTGCCTGTATTCAAAGCCGAGTCGCACATAAGTGCCGGAATACCCGACCATCAACTTTTCAGCAATCTTAAGTTATACACCAATGGGCATATTTTCAAAAATGGGGCGGTCTTGTTTTTCGGGCAACAACCTGAAACTATTTTTGATAAGGCCATCATTAGGTGTATTGCATTTGAGGGAACAGATAAACGTTTTATTATTGATGACAAACCATACGGCGGAAACCTTTTTCAGCAATATCAGCAAGCCATGCATTGGCTAAAAAGCAAACTCAGTGTGCGGTATGATATCGAAGGACAAGGTGGTGGACCGAGAAAGGAGATTTGGGAAATTCCGGAATCCGAATTTGGCAAACGCAGTCATTCCCGTAATCCGCTGATTTTTGGATTGTTTGCCCGTATGCACCTGGTGGAGCAGGTGGGTTCGGGTATAGGACGTATTCAAGAATTGATGGAAGGAGCCGGTTTGCCTGAACCGGTATTTCAAAAAGAAGGCATTTTCATTGTCGTTCTTAAGCGTCCTGTTAAAGTCTCGGAGAAAAGTAGGGAGAAAAGTAGGGAGAAAAGTAGGGAGAAAATAATTGGACTAATTAGGGAGAATCCCAATTTAACAATTAAAGAATTGAGCGAGCTCATCGGTATAACTGTAAAGGGCATTGAAAAGCAGATTGCCAACCTCAAAAAGGAGGATATTATTGAGAGAGTTGGTGCAGACAAAGGAGGCTACTGGAAGATTTTAAAATAAATAAAATTGACAATCTCAAAACGCACTGCGAACCTGAAAGCATATTTGACGCTGGGATCGATTCCTACGATGATTTCCTTACAGAAAGAAGAAAGCTGATGGCGGAGAAGATGAGGGCGTATTATTATTCGTTGTGATGAGATTATTTATAAACTATTAATCATGAATGATTTAATCAAGGCATACACTGAAACCAATTTCACCGTTTATGAGCCTGCTATTGTTATTAGGGTAGGGCAAATCAACAGCAGATTGGATGAACTATTGTCCCAAAGTAATGAAACATCATGGGCATACATTACTGCATGGAATCCTTATTCAGAGCCTACCGATAAACAAATGAATGAGGAAAGAAATGAACAGTTAAGAAATGATATCATTCACTATAAATTCTTTGATGGAGAGGTTGTTGGAACCGACCCAACATGGGGGCCTGAAAAAAGCTTTTTGATTATCGGAATCAATAAAGATGAGGCGATTACAATCGGAAAAAAATACCGTCAAAATGCCATCGTGGCTGGTAAAATAAACGAGCCGGCTGAATTGTTATGGATTAAATAAAAATAAGCCCCTATGTTTAGGACTCATTCGTTGGATTGCCGGAATTGGAATCCTTCTTGTTCCAGAGATCAGAAAATTCGTTCTTAATTTCTTGCCTAAGTTGTCGGAGCAACCTGGCCCCACTGGGCTTATCCTCTTCCTCCTCCTCATACAAGAAATCAGACTGATCGTTCGCTTCTTCTGATTTAACCGACGGGGGCGGTACCGGATTATTTCCCTGAGCTGAAAGATGTCTAACATACGCAATTCCTACTCTGTCGCGCTTCGGCCCATCCTTTCTTAATTTATCGAAAAACGCCTTTGCAAGAGGGTTAGAATTATCATCCTCATTGCTTTGTATGTTGTTTGAAGGAGTATCTGACATGGTTGGGGTTTTGTTTATTAAAGCTACTTATTCCCGGATTTATTTTTAACACAAAAACACTACATATCCCGGATTTTTTGGGGCTTGCGATATTATTTTACCATATCTTATAATTGTTTTGGTGAAACACTATAATCTTGGTGAAACAATTTGCCCTAAAAAATGGATAAAAAGTGGCGGGAAGTGGGCTGAACTGAAAAAAAGAAACCCTGTAAATCAATGAATTACAGGGTTTTGAAAGGAACTGAAAACGTAGTGGTGACCTCGTCAGGATTCAAACCTGAAACCTTCTGATCCGTAGTCAGATGCTCTATTCAGTTGAGCTACGAGGCCAAATGGGCTGCAAATATAAAGATACAAACTGTTTCACACGACTTTTTACTGCTCAAATCTAAAAAAGAACTAAAAAAATATACGAGCTTTGTTAAACTTACGTTATTGCTTTTACAAGAGTCCTAATTTAAATTTTTGACAATAATTTTTTGATTCTCATGTTATTTATGCAATTGGTTCAAAGGTATATTGAAAAAAATCTAAAAAATATCTGAACAGATGTTTGTTTTTACGTTAAATTGCGTGGCGCTGAAAAGTGTTGATTTTTAGATTTAATAATAAGATTAATCATTTTTTGAAAATAATTTATCTCCATTACCGAAAAATAATTTGAATAATGAGAAAGCTAATTCAATGTTTATTCATTCTGTCTTTTCTATCTCTATCAAAAGAGTCTTATTCACAAATTGTATTGAATGAATTGTACATCAAGCCAAGGGGTAATGTTAATATGCCTACTGCTGGTTGGAATGGGCTAATTTATACTGGTAGTGAAGAATACATTGAATTATACAACAAGGGTTGCTCCCCTGTAAATGTAGCTGGTTATTTTGTAGCAATGAAACAAAAATTTGGGGCATCCGTAATTGGCGGAACACTTCGAATCCCCAACACCCCTGCTGCAATCATACCTCCTGGTGGTCATTTGGTGCTCGGCTCTGCCAGTCCACCTAATCCTAGTATTTTGCAAGGTAATGTTGATATTACTTTTGCAAGTGCTGCTGGTGATTTTTGTACCTATCCATCAGGAACATCTGGGAATCCCTCCAATATTGCACAGCCAAATGCTGATGGTTGGGTTGCATTATATAATACTACAGGAGCTCCATTAGATTGCGTATATTGGAGTGGTGCAGCAAATAACATAAATGCAAATCCGGACGATTTTAATAGCGGTCCCATTTGTTTGCCGACTGCAACTCCCTCTTCTCCCGCAGTCACTTTACCAGATGCTAAAGATATATATGATACAAAAAGATGTTTGGTTTCTTATATACCAGTCAGCAACCCTGTAATTGTTTATCGTCAAACAGACGGTGCTCTCAATTGGCAATTCGTATCCACTTATAATGCAGCTACTTTGCCAAGTACGATCAATAAATCTACAGCCTCGGGAAGATGTAATGGAGGTACTTGCATTACGCCTGCTCAAACCCCTCCTCAGGCAGGAACCATCACCAATTCTACTACCTGTGCCGGTACTGGTTCGGTTGTGCTTAACGGATTGCCGGGTAATATCCCTAACAACGTCGCACCTTGTTCTGATTGGACAATTACTCGATCTCCCGGAGGTACTACCACAACGGGAAATACTTTAACTACAACAATCTCAAATTTACCTCCCGGCGCCTACACTTTTACGGTTACAAATTCCGGTGGTTGTGTCTCCGCTGCAACAAATGTACCCATTACAGGTCCTACGAATTGCTGTCCTGTTACGCCGACTATTACTCCAACCCCTGCCTCATGTACGGCTGCCGGTTCGAGCAAAATCGGTAACTATGATGCCAGCTATTCCTACACTTTCTCTCCATTAGGGCCTACTGTTGGAGCCGGAGGTGCAATTAGCGGTATGTCTGTCGGAACGAATTATACCGTCACTGCAACGGCTAATGGCTGTACTTCCCCTGCCAGCGCTTCCTTCAGCAATGCTGCTCAATTAACAACACCTGCAGTTCCTGCTGTAACCACCACGCCTGCTACTTGTCTTGCAGCCAGCATCAGCACAATTACCAACTACAACGCTTCACTCACTTACACCTTTACTCCATCGGGCCCGACGGTAACAGGCTCGGGTGTAATCAACAATATGACTGCTGGTACTCCCTATACGGTTACGGCAAGGAATGCAAATTGTACGTCCGCTGCGAGTGTATCCTTTCAGCGCACCAATCAGCTGACGACTCCTGCGGTGCCAACGATTAGTTCTGTTCCTCCTACCTGTACTGCAGCGGGAACGAGCTCGATCAGCAATTATAATAGTACTAACATTTATACATTTTCACCTGCCGGTCCTTCTGTTGGTGTGGGAGGTGTCATTAGCGGTATGACTGTTGGTCAGAACTATCAGGTAACTGCGGGATTGACGGGTTGTACTTCTGCGGCGAGTACTCCTTTCAGCAATGCTGCTCAGCTGCTAACTTTAACACCAACTGTAACATGTGTCTCCTCCACAACTTCTTCTGTTACATTTGGTTGGAATGCGGTAACGGGTGCTACGGGCTATAATGTCAGGTATCAGGTAAACGGAGGAGCATTTACTGCAATACAAAATATTACGACTAATAGTTTCACTACCGGTTCTACGCCGGTGATTGGTTCAGGGGATAATGTTAGGATAGAGGTAACGCCGACAGGAGCACCGGGCACTTGTTTCAGTGTGGGTACAAGAACCTGTCCTGCGATTGCCTGCCCTTCTATCAGTGCGGGTTTAATTACGGGAGGCGATAAGGTTTGTGTGGGAAGCACGCTTGCGCTGAGCAATACGACGGCTACTTTAGCGGGAGGTCCGGCTACGGGTACATGGAGTTCCAGTGATCTTGCCATTGCAACGATTGATGCTGCAGGTGTAGTTACGCCGGTAGCTCCCGGCACGGCAACGATCAGTTACACAGTAACGAGCAATACGACGGGTTGCCCTCCTGCAATAGAGACGCAGACGGTTACGGTGAATGCGAACCCTGTTGCTCCCACGGGCACAAAGGTAGAGCCCACTTGTAACACACCCACGGGTACGATTACGATCACTGCGCCGACGGGTTCTAATTTGGAGTATACACTGAATGGCGGAACTCCTCAGTCAGGTACAAGCTTTAACGGCTTAGCGCCCAATACCTACAATATTATTGCGAGAAATACTGCTACAGGTTGCGTTTCTCCTGCGGGTTCTTTTGTATTGAATACTCCTCCGGGTGCACCCAACCCCGGCACGATCAGTGGCAATGCCTCTATTTGTATTGGGGGTACTACTACTTTGAGTTCAATCGGTGGAGATCCTGGCGGCAGCTGGACTTCATTAAATCCCAATATTGCTTCTGTTGATGCGTCCGGTGTGGTAACAGGTGTTGCTGCC
>JAGWWM010000034.1 GCA_018970395.1 Bacteroidota bacterium | reverse complement strand
ACCACCGATGATCGTCCACAACATCCACTTGATTACCCCTTTCTTGTTGCCATGATGTCCTTCATGTACCGCAAGCACCATCGTAACTGAGCTCACAATCAGAATGAATGTCATCAAACTCACGAACACCAAAGGAAGATTGGCATGACCTGCAAAAGGAAAAGAATTAAACACTTCATTAGGATCGGGCCAGGAGTTGCTGGAAAAACGTACGGTTCCATAAGCAATGAGGAAGGCGCCGAACGTAAAGGCGTCACTCATCAAAAAATACCACATCATCAACTTCCCGTATTCCACATTGAAGGGACTCTTGCCGCCGCTCCACCATTTAGTATTTGCCGGTACTGCTTGTGCCATCGAATAAAAAATTTAAAATGTCAATTGTTATTAAGGATTAAGAAACCAATATAAAAAACACAAATAGATATAACCACAAAACATCCACAAAATGCCAGTAGATAGAAGCCACTTCAATAGGAGTGGTACTATAATACCTTGTCTTGCTGCTAAACGCTCTTAAAAAAATCACCAGCAAAGCAATCACTCCGCCCAATACGTGCAACGCATGCACGCCGCTGATAATATAAAAGAACGATCCTGCCACACTTTCACTGAATGTTACTTTCTGCCCCCACAATTCTGCAAAACCCAAATATTGGGTAATCGTAAACAATATACCCAAGGCAGCTGTCACAGTAACAAGCACCCGATACTGCGCCATAGCTCTTTCCTGAAATTTCTTCTTAGCCAGATAAATCGTTCCGCTGCTGGCAAGAATCAGAAATGTTGAAAGATAAAAAATGGAAGGCATTTGCACCGGTACCCAACCTGCCATATTGCTTTTAACAATATAGGCGCTGGTGAACCCTGCAAACATCATAGTAATACTTCCCATAGCCACCCATAGGGTAAACTTATGAGGATGCATTTTCTGATTTTTTTGCGTCATAACCTGCTCCATCTCTTTTTTATAATTTATCTGCTTTATCTGCCAGCATTGCTAAAAGCACCACAGGCAAATACAAATAACTGCTAAACATTACATACCTGGCTTTGCGCACATCCATTGAAATATACAAGCGAACACACTGTACAACCATGAATAAATTCGCTGCCAGCAAAATCCACATGCTTATTTCGCCGCTCATGCCCATCAGGTAAGGCAAGAAACCAACCGGTATCATCAAAAATGCATATATAACCGTTTGCAATGCCGTGAATTTCGTTGGGCCTTGTTGGGAAGGCAATAACTTAAATCCTGCCTTGCTGTAATCGCCGTGCGCTACCCAGGCAATCGCCCAGAAGTGAGGGAATTGCCAAAGCAACTGAATGGAAAACAATATCCAGCCGCCTGTCCAACTGAAACCGTCACATTCACAAGCTGCAGCCCAGCCAATCAGACAAGGCAATGCTCCCGGAATCGCTCCGATCAGCACCGCTGTTGAATTAACTTTTTTCATCGGTGTATAAATGAATCCGTAAATAAACAAACTCAACACCGATAAACCCGCTGCCTGCCAGCTGAAATAAACACCCAATATCAAAGAACCAATAAGTCCGGATAAAAAAGCAAACACACCGGCCTCTGTTTTACTCATTCTTCCCGAAGCAACCGGCCTGTTGGCGGTTCGCTTCATCAAAGCATCGGTTGATGCTTCTGTAATCTGGTTCACCGCATTGGCACTACCGGTAACCAACATTCCACCTGTGAGTAGCAGGAGAATTTGTATGAAATCATATTCTGTCACACAGGGTACCAGCATATAGGAAATCACGCTGCTGAATACCACCATGAAACTGAGGGTAAACTTAATAAGCTGAAAATAATCTTTCAACTTGCTCACCCATGTCAAAGAAACTGAACCCATTAATGTCTGCTTTCATCCGCAGCTACGGGTGTGGTTTGGGAAATAAATTCTTTACCATCTTTTCCGTAATCATACGCCCAGCGATGCACTTCCGGAAGATCTCCTTCCCAGTTACCATGACCCGGATTAATCGGAGTCGTCCACTCCAAAGTATTCGCACCCCAGGGATTCTGGCTGGTTACTTTTCTTCCTTTCCAGATGCTGTAGAAGAAATTAATCAGGAATAATATCTGAACAAGGAATACGATAATTGAAATAATACTGATGAACTGATTCAGAGAACCGAAATGCTTGAAGGATTCCCAGATATCGAACTTGTAATAACGACGAGGCATCCCCGCTAATCCTTCGTAGTGCATCGGCCAGAAAATCAAATATGCGCCAATCATGGTAACCCAAAAATGTACATAACCCAAGGTGTTGTTCAAATAACGTCCATACAT
This sequence comes from Bacteroidota bacterium, assembly GCA_018970395.1. Classification (GTDB taxonomy): domain Bacteria; phylum Bacteroidota; class Bacteroidia; order Chitinophagales; family Chitinophagaceae; genus Lacibacter. The sequence goes on along the minus strand of JAGWWM010000034.1, from coordinate 19,091 downwards.
CTTAGGATACCAGTGATAGATACCGGCAAACATTCCAAACATAGATGCCACACCCATTACAATATGGAAGTGCGCAATCACGAAATAAGTATCATGCAGATGAATATCCAGTGCAGAGTTTCCTAAGAAGATACCGGTCAATCCTCCGGAAATAAACAAACTCACAAATCCCAGCGCAAACAACATGGCCGGTGTAAATTTCAGATTACCTCGCCAGATGGTAGTGAGCCAGTTGAATACTTTAATCGCAGAGGGTACCGCAATCAATAATGTCAGCAACACGAAGAAGGCGCCGAGGAACGGATTCAGTCCGGTTACAAACATGTGGTGCGCCCATACGAGGAAGGCAAGAATGGCAATAGCAAATAATGATCCCACCATCGCCATATAACCAAAGATAGGTTTGCGACTATTGACAGAAAGAATCTCAGATACCATTCCCATCGCAGGCAAGAGGATGATATATACTTCAGGGTGACCTAAGAACCAGAACAAGTGCTGATACAGAATCGCACTTCCGCCTTCATTAGGCAATGCCTGTCCGTTAATATAAATATCACTCAGATAAAAACTTGTTCCGAAGTGACGATCAAAAATCAATAAGATAAATCCTGAGAACAATACAGGAAACGACAATACTCCAAGAACAGCCGTAAAGAAGAATGCCCAGATAGTGAGCGGCATGCGTGTCATGCTCATACCCTTTGTACGCATGTTCAGTACAGTAGCGATATAATTCAATCCACCTAATAAGGATGACACCACAAACAATGCCATAGAAACCAACCACAAATCCATCCCTACTTTAGACCCCGGCGATGCCTGTCCGAGCGCACTCAAAGGAGGATAAGCAGTCCAACCTCCACTGAAAGGACCTGTTTGTACAAAGAGAGAGCTCAACATAACAATACTGGCAATGAAGAAGAACCAGTAAGAAAGCATATTCAAAAAGGGAGAAGCCATATCACGAGCTCCAATCTGCAGAGGAATCAAAAAGTTAGAGAATGTACCGCTCAATCCTGCTGTTAGTACGAAGAACACCAATACAGTTCCGTGCATGGTTACCAAAGCGTAATAGGCTTCTGCCTGCAACTGTCCACCTTTCGCCCATTCACCTAACAAGTCTTCCAGCCAAGGGAATTTAGCATCTGGATAGCCGAGCTGCAAACGGAAAATCACAGAGAACAATCCGCCCACCAATGCCCAGAACATACCTGTAATGAGAAACTGCTTGGCGATCGTTTTGTGATCCTGACTAAAAACATACTTGGTTAAAAACGTTTCATGGTGATGGTGATGACCATGATGGGTTTCATCGTGCGCCTCTTGCGAAACAGATACAACATGTGTGTGTGTAGTTTCCATTGCTCCTATTTTTATAAGTTCAAATAATCTTAATTGACTGCCGCAATTTTATTTGCGGTAGAATCGGTTGCAGCTGCCTTATTGGACGGATCCTTGTCAGGAAATGCAACATAATAATTCGGCTTTTGTTTGCTGATCCATGCGTCAAACTCTTCCTGTGTAACCACTTCTATGATTCCTTTCATGGAATAGTGACCGTTGCCGCACATCTGATCGCAGGATATTTCATATACGAAATCAGGATTGCCCGTACGCTGCTTCATTTCTTTCGTAGTGTACTTGGGCGTAAACCACAACGTAGTAGGAATACCCGGTACGGCGTCCATTTTCAAACGGAAATGATTTAATCCCACATCGTGAATAACGTCGCGGCTTCCAATGATGAGTTTTACCGGACGACCTTTCACGATATACATAGTCTGCGTAGTTACAACATCATCATAGTTGGCGGGATCTGCTTTTAATTTCAACGCTTCGTTATCCTGCCAAACCTGACCGAGTGAGTTATTGGCTTCATCACTGATCACTTTGAAATAAGTTTTTCCGAATGTGTTGTCTTTGCCGGGATAACGCATGATCCAACCGAATTGCTTTCCGATGATCTCTACAGTCATTGCTTCTTTCGGAGCATCGGAAGTAATGCGAAACCAGAAACGTAACCCGAATACAACTAACACTGTTAAGAAGATAGCAGGAACTACCGTCCAGATTAATTCAAGTTTATTGTTGTGCGGGAAATAGAAAACCTTTCTTCCTTCTTTATGCTGGTATTTCCACGCAAAGTAGAATAATAAAAACTGGGTGATGATAAAAACGAGTCCGGTTACAGCAGTAGTGAGCATAAACATCTCATCTATCTTCTCTCCTTCTACAGAAGCAGAACCTTGAGGGAAAAGGGTAGAACCATAGAGTTCTTTATTGCACCACCAAACACCCAGAAAGCCCAGAATCATAAATCCAAGCAAGAGAAAGCCATTGATACGGTTGCTTTGCTTATTGGCTTTATCTTCTCCGTTCAAAATGCTCACATATTCGCTTGCCTTCGCGATCTGAAAAATCACAACGAATAACAGCACTACCCCCGCAAGAATCAGATATGTTGTTGTAGTCATACGTACAAAAATTATGTTGTTTTCTTCAATTCAGTTTTTTTGTTCAAATAATCAGGTATGGTGAATCACACTTTCTTTCACTAAAGGATGATTTTTGGGCAATAAAGGGGCTTTTGTCAAATACTTCGCCGTATTCCAAATTACCAATCCAAGGAAACCGGCGCTAATACCCAGACTGTATAAAAAGTGTCCGAGTGAATTAGAAGCTCCTTTATGTTGTTGCTCCAGCGCTTTCAACGGGCCGGGCGTAATCATCTGATAAAAATCAAGCCAGTGACCGAAGATGATGATAACCGCCATCAAGGTTACTACCGTATAATTTCTTTTGGAACCGCGTTTCATCAAAATCAAGAGCGGTGCCACGAAATTGATAATCAAGTTCAGGAGGAAGATCGCTTTGAAAGGACCGCCTTTTCCACCAGCACCAATACGATCAATAAAATATTCTGTTTCTTCCGGCTGGTTACTGTACCAAATCAGCATATACTGAGAGAACCACAGATAAGTCCAGAATACAGAGAATGCAAACATGAATTTTCCGATGTCATGGATGTGCTCTTCATTCACATATTCCATATACCCTTTATTCTTCAGGAAAATCACAAACAACATCATTAATGAAATACCCGATACCCATGAGCTCGCGAAAGTGTACCAGCTGTACATGGTAGAAAACCAATGTGCATCAATACTCATCAGCCACATCCAAGGAAGTGTACTCATTACTGTCAATCCGTAAGTAACCAGAAATGCAGCAGCGATACCGATAGACTTCCAGTAAAAAGAGGTTTCACCTTTCAGCGCCACATCTTCAGCCAAAGAATTTTTGCGATACCAGTTCCGGAACCACATCCACAAACCAACTGCAGCAATGGAAAGTACGGTATAGAATACCGGATTTAAGAATCCGCTTTTCCACGTAAGTTTCGCATCATGTTTTACATGCTCCACATCCTTCCAGTGATAGATATTATGATCGGGAGAAATCCATACATAACTCAACAGGATTACCAACACAATCGGTCCAAGTATATTCACATTTCCGGAAATCGCTTCGGGTACGCGACGAAAACTCAACTGCCATCCCCCTTGTGCTAACGTAGTAGCACAAACAAAAAAGAAGCTGGACACGGTTACCAGCAACCAAAAGATACCATTATGCATCAGTGCCATCCAGAACTTGGTGGCTCCATAGGCTGCTTCGCCATGCGCTTCTCCATGTCCGCCGGAAAACGGATGAAGAAAAACAATGCCCAGAATAAGGGTTAAGAGTCCGAGTCCCATTAAGGCATAACTCCACTTCTTCAGTCCGCCGGGTATTTCAAATTGCTCTTTCAGTGCCATTTAATTTCGTTTATAGTTCTTCTTGTATATTAATTCGTTTTTGCTACTGCCGTTGAATCCGTCGTTGCTGCTTTAGGTGCTCCGCCGGGCTGCATACTCTGTAGATAATGGATAACCATCCAGCGTTGTTTGGTACTCAACTGTGATGCATAACTTCCCATCAGATTTTTCCCATAAGTAACAGAATACATCATTTGTCCGGCCGGCATTTTGCTTACTACCGGATCTGCTACCAAATTTTTAGGAGCGATCGGATAAGGACCGTTACCTCCATTATATATAGGTCCGTTACCATCGAGTTTTTCGCCATGACAAATGGCACAGTTCACGTTGTACAAACGTTTGGCTTCAGCCATGTCTTTTTCATTCAAGGGCGAAAGCGGGTTGGGAACTTGCTTGCTCGCTACATAATTTACCGTATCGCCTGCCTTATCAATGGCTATGGGAAATGCGGCAATGCCTTCTCTTTTCACCGTACCTGCAACGGGTGCTCCGTTATAATTGATACCCGCTGCTTTGAGAGAAGAAGGATCTGAATAGGTTTCAATAGCCCGGCTATACGCCATATCCGGCATGTAGATTTTTCCGGGGTCTCTTTGTACACTGCTGCATGATGCAATCATCATAGCAGAAGCGAGGGTCAACGCGGGGAAAATATGTTTCATTACACTCATCTGAAATATTTTATGCAGTTGCTGCTTCTTTCTCAAATAATTTTTTGTCTTTATCATAACGACCCAGCCACCAGCCGGTCTCAGCTTCTTTCTCGAATATTTCTACTGCGCCGGCATTCTTTAAAAAAGCTTTCACTTCTTCCACATTGGTTTTATCAGTTACCTCCAGCGGCATCACAAACAGGTCATCTGTTGCACGCAAATGAAAATGATCTTTTTTCACAAAAGGAGCGAGTTGACACAGATAGCAGAAGGTTAATACCATTCCCACTGCGGCACATAATACGGTCAATTCAAAAATGATAGGAATAAAAGCAGGTAAAGGAAAACTGGGCTTGCCTCCAATATTCAAAGGCCAGTCTTTTGTGAAGACCCAGCTCATAAAGCTGAGTGCTGTGGTCGTTCCTGTAATTCCGTAAATGAATCCTGCAGTATGCAGACTGGTATCACGCAATCCCATGGCAGCATCAAGACCGTGTATAGGGAAGGGCGTATAGACATCATGAATCTTGTAGCCGGCCTTGCGGGTATTTTTTACCGCAGGGAAGAGCGTCTTTTCATCATCAAAACAGCCTACAACAAATTTTTTAACTGGCATATCTTTCTTTTACTAATTCTAATTAATGATGCGCATTATGTGCAAATTCCTCCACACTCTCTTTCTCGAGCGGTTCCATTTTCTTCTTATACCCTTCCCCGCTTCGCTTCAACACATGCTTAATCTCTGCAATAGCAATCACAGGGAAGTATTTGGAGAAGAGGAAGAAGCAGGTGAAGAATAATCCGAATGAACCAAGATAAAAACCAACCTCCCAGATGGTAGGTCTGTAATAAACCGACCAGGAAGAGGGCAGATAATCACGGTACAAGGAGGAAACGATAATTACAAAACGCTCAAACCACATCCCGATATTCACTACAATACTCATAAGGAAGGTGAAAGCAATATTTCGACGCAGTTTCTTCGACCAGAACAGCTGCGGCGTAATTACGTTACAGGTCATCATCAGCCAGTAGCTCCATCCATAAGGACCTGCAATACGATATTTGAAGAAGATATCATATTCGTATTTGGAAGCACCATACCATGCCATGAACAATTCAGTAAGATAGGCGCAACCCACAATCGAACCGGTCAACACGATTACCTTGTTCATATTTTCGATGTGACTGATGGTGATATAATCTTCGAGTCTATACACTTTACGAAGCACGAGCATCAGCGTTTGCACCATCGCAAATCCGGAGAAGATCGCACCCGCTACGAAGTAGGGCGGGAAGATCGTCGTATGCCATCCGGGAATTACTGAAGTAGCGAAGTCGAATGATACGATCGTATGTACAGATAGTACGAGCGGAGTACTCAAACCGGCAAGCACCAGCGATAAACTCTCATGACGCTGCCAGTGTTTGGTAGAACCTGTCCATCCGAAAGCACTGACACCATAAAACATTTTCGCCCATTTCTTTTTTGCACGATCGCGTAAAGTAGCCATATCAGGAATCAGACCGCTATACCAGAATAAAAGAGAAACGGTGAAGTAAGTAGAGATCGCAAATACGTCCCACAACAAGGGGGAGTTGAAATTCACCCAAAGCGGACCTCTTGTATTTGGATAAGGCAGTACGAAAAAGGCCATCCACACACGACCCATGTGCCATACCGGAAACTGGCCGGCACACATTACCGCAAAGATGGTCATCGCTTCTGCCGCACGGTTTACACCGGTACGCCAGCCCTGACGGAAAAGTAAGAGGATCGCAGAAATCAAGGTTCCGGCGTGACCAATCCCTACCCACCATACGAAGTTGGTGATATCCCAACCCCATCCGATGGTTTTGTTCAGGTTCCACATACCGGTACCATATACTACTTCTTTATACAAACTCACTGCACCAAAAAGGAGCAGGATAACTGAAATAATAAATCCAATCCACCATAAGCGGGACGGAGCGGTCTCCACAGGACGGCAAATATCTTCTGTTACCTTGCTGTAGGTTTTGTCGCCATCCACCAATGGTTCGCGAACCCCGGATTCATACTTTAATAATGCCATATACTTTTTTTCTCTTTATGCCTATTAATGATGCGCTGCCTCTTTTTCACCATGTGCCGCACCGTGTCCTTCTTCATGCCCCTCTTCGTGATTGCCCACCACTCTGTCGGTATTACGAACCTTTGCCATATAGCTCACATTCGGTAACACGTGAATTTGCTCTAATACATAGTAGGTACGATTCACTCCTTCTTCTGTACGCATTTTACGGATCGCACTTTCTTTATCATTTACATTACCAAATACGATTGCTCCGGTAGGACAAGCCTGCTGACAAGCAGTCTTGACATCGCTGTCCACCAGCGGGCGACTTTCTTTCTTCGCATTCAGTTTTCCTGCTTGTAAACGTTGTACGCAGAAAGAACATTTTTCGATTACCCCGCGACTACGCACCGTCACATCAGGATTCAACACCATGCGCGTCAACTCATCATTCATCTGAATCGTTACTTCATTCAGGCGACCGGTTTCTACAATTGGCAATTGATTATCCTTGAAGCTGTCGGCTCCATTCCAATCGTGCCAGTTAAAACGACGTACTTTATACGGACAGTTGTTGGCGCAATAACGCGTACCAATACAACGGTTATAAGTCATTTGATTCAAGCCCTCACTACTGTGGTTGGTAGCAGCTACAGGACATACGTTTTCACAAGGCGCATTGTCGCAATGCTGACAAAGCATCGGCTGAAATACCACATCCGGATTTTCAGGATCGCCGCTGAAGTAGCGGTCAATACGCAACCAGTGCATGTCATGATATTTCGCCACCTGATTTTTACCTACCACAGAAACGTTATTCTCTGCAGAACAGGCTACCACGCAGGCACCACAACCATTACAAGTATTGAGATCAAGACTCATGCCCCACTTGATACCCGGTTTATCGTAAACAGGATAAATGGTTCCTTCCGCTTCGAAATTGTCGAGTCCACCGTATTCTTTCAGTTCAGCCAAGCGCTCATCCAAAATAACATTGGGATTTTTCTTGAAAATGGGCAGGCTGGTTTCTTTTACTACTTCATGACGATCGCCGTAAGTAGAATGCGTTTGCATCTGGGCTATCGGATAAGTATCGCTTGTTTTTTCAACATTAACCGCAATACCATTATAATCGTAGTTGCGACCGTTATTGGCCACTAAGTGATAAACATTTTTACCAGCACCTTTCGCTGCCAGACCGATTTTCTCACTTCTTCCATAACCCACAGCTACAGCGATGGTATTTTTTTGCGTACCCGGAATGATTAATACAGGAAGGGAAACTTCTTTGTTGCCTACTTTCAGTTTCAACACCGGCTTGGGAGGTTCTACCTCATACTGATCCATATTCAGATCAGGGAAAAATTCTTTTGCCGCAGCCGGAGAAATGATAGCGTAGTTATCCCAGCATGCGCGGGTAATTGGATCAGGCATCTCCTGCAACCAGGGGTTGTTCGCCATTTTACCATCACCGATACTTACCTTTTGATAAATCACTAATTCATACGCACTGTTACCGGCAGATTTTATTGCAGATATCGCTGTAGAAATTGCAGCACCATTCAAGGTTGCACCGGAAACGGTTGGAGCAGCAGGTTCAATCACGCCGTCTCTCAATGCATTATCAAAAGCCGTCTGTCCACCCAGTTTATTCGTCCAGAAATTTTTATAAAAGGTTTCGTAATCACTTACTTCACTTCCAGACCAAGTCAACAACGACGTTGCGAAGGCACGCGTCTTGAATAAAGGATGAATAGTTGGCTGAATAAAAGAGAGATAACCTGTTTTAGGTTCAGCATCCCCCCAGCTCTCCAGATAGTGAGAAGCAGGCAATAAATACTGACATTGCTCAGCCGTTTCATCTTCAGTTTCATTGAAAGAAACAGAAAGACTTAATTTTTTCCAGGCCTCGCTTAATTTTTTAGTGTCGGAATAGGTGTAGAAAGGATTGGCACCATAAACTAAGACAGCACCTACATTACCGGCAGACATATCTGCAAGCAATTGCTCGAATTCAGCATCTACTCCATTCTTGAAATTCACCAAAGTGCCATAGTTCACCGTTTTGCCATTCGCACCAATGATGCTGTTGATGGCGTTCACGATCACTTGAATATTGGCATCGTTACTTCCGCAAACGACCAATGCATTTCCGCCGGCAGCTTTCAATTCTTTAGCAGCCGCTTCAATGCCTGATTTTAAATTTTTATCAGTGAGTGCAGGAGCACTAACAGAACCACCCAACTGGGCATAAAGATTTAAGAGGGCAGCAGCTAATTCGCTGGGACGATGGGTATAACGCTCATCGGCACTTGCACCCGTCATACTGTACATGCTTTCAAACTGGAAGTGGCGACTCATCACCGTATTGGTCTTAGTCACCTTACGTTTGGAAGCGTATTGTTTCGCAAATTCAACCGGACTTAACCAGGTACCTAAGAAATCAGCACCGAAGCTCACAATTACATTCGCATTATCGAAATGATAAGAAGGAATGCCTTTGATACCATAAGCCGCTTCATTCGCCTGAATCAATCCACTGTAAGAAACCGCATCGTATTGGACTTGTTTCGCAGTGGGATATTTTGCTTTGAATTGATCAATCACCGCAGCTACCGAAGGAGAATTTAAGGTAGAAGTCAGTAATACAATCTGTTTGCTGCCCAATCCGGCCAACGCAGCTTTAATTTTATTATCAAGTGCTTCGTAAGTGGGTGCTTCTTTGAAAGCGCTACCCGATTTTTCCATTGGGAAACGAAGACGCGCAGTATCATACAGACTCAATACAGAGGCTTGTACACGCTGACTGGTACCCCCTTTGGTAAAGCCCAGATCATTTCCCTCAATTTTAATCGGACGACCATCTCTTACTTTAGCCAGAACCGGCACTACATCGCCATCCAAAACAAACGAAGTCGCATAATAATTGGCGACACCCGGAACAATATCGGCAGGTTTATTTAGGAAAGGAATTGATTTTTTTATCGGCATTTCGCAGGAAGCCGCAAGGGTTGCCGCAGCCGTGCTGAAGCCCAGATATTTTAGAAAATCACGGCGCGGGGTTTTGGCGGAACTGTCGCCCATTTCAAAAGGAAGATCCTCTTTGAATTCGTTGGCTGCATCTTCCTGATATTGCTTGGTATTGTGCAACTCTCCAAAACTTTGCCAGTATTTTTTCTTACTCATATGCTTAAGTGGCGTATTTGAAAATTATTTTTCCCTTTGGACCGAAGTCCAAAATTTCTCTCTTAATAATGACATTTCTGACACTCCGTTCCACCAATCTTCTCAACCGTTACGCTATCCATTTTTCCGGCCTTGATATCATTATGAAACTTCTCGTACATGCTGTAAAATCCATTCTCTTTAAACTTCACGCTAGTCTCGCGGTGACAGTTGATACACCAGCCCATGCTCAGATTGCTGAACTGATATACTTCACCCATTTCCTGAATAGGACCATGGCAGGTTTGACATTGAACACCGCCTGCTTTAGTATGCTGTGAGTGATTAAAGTAAACATGATCCGGCAGGTTGTGAATTTTAATCCACTCAATAGGTTTACCCGGAGATGTGTATTTGTTCACGGAAGGATCCCATCCTGCATATTGATATAATTTTTGAATCTCAGCCGTACCATCCACTTTACTTCCGTCCTCACGAACTAGTTCGGGTCCTTTATATTCATTGATAGCCATGTGACAGTTCATACACACATTCACGCTGGGAATATTAGCGTGTTTCCCTTCCATTGCGCCACCGTGACAGTACAGACAGTTAACCTGGTTGATGCCCGCATGTACTTTGTGTGAATAATAGATAGGTTGTTCGGGCTGATAATTAGTCTGACGACCCAATCCGATTGCTCCTTGTATGGTGAAATAACCACCCACTAAAAATAGGATTATAATGGCAGTAGCCACATAAGCCTTATTTTTCCAGAAAGGAACGGGCTCGGCACGCTCAACACCCACTTTTTGATCTGCCAGTTTTTTGAGATTACTGTTGATCTGCAATAAAATCAGTGCAATGACGCCTAGTACCAGTGAGAGAATACCATATAAGAATGAATTATCTTCTTCTGCCGCAGGAGCGGTAGCAGCACCCGGAGCAGGAGTACCTGCCGGAGGAGGTGTATTAATATAAGTTACAATAGCATCAATCTCAGCATCAGTAAGGGCATTGAACCCTGTCATCAACACTCCATATTCTTTAATCAGATTCGCTGCATAGGGTTCCGTTTTAGCGAATCCTGCCGGGTTACGAATCCAGGCATAGAGTTTTTTTCTATCAGCCCATGGACCACGCTCTTCGACTCCTGCCAGCGCAGGACCCGTTAGCTTCTTATTTAAAGCATGACAAGAAGCGCAATTCGTTTGGAACAGCGCTTTCCCATCCTGGGCCATCAAATTGATTCCTGAAAAAAGGGAAATAAACAGAAAAAACAGCAGGGCTGCTTTGCGGAAGAATGAGATTGGTTTATTCATAACGCTCAAAGACGTATTAATATTTAGATAATGCCTCCTCTATAATCGGTCGCAAATTTAGGGTAGGATACTGACATAATATCCACAGTTTTAAAAAAAATTTACATTTTCATGATAAATGTTCATCAGAATTTTTTTAAGGCACTTTTCTTTTTTGTTTTTGTTTAAGGAAATAATGTGTCCGGCTTTTATTTCTTTACCCGACTTTTGCAGAAATGTTTACCCGACTTAAAAACAAATGGAAAGTAGGCTGGTGGCAGTTTGCATTGATTTTCACCACTTTTGCGCTCGGCGGATCCCTTTGTGCTAAAGTAGGAAGTACCTTACTCGGCTTTGTGTTGGCAGATAAAAACTGGCTTTACTGGATTTTATATATTCCGCTCATCACTATTTTATGGCCGGTATGTGTGTTGCTGATTAGCATACCGCTTGGACAATTTTCTTTTTTCAAAAATTATTTAGCTAGAATTTGGGAGAAAATTAAAGGAAAGTGAGTGGTCGCAAAATCCATATTGCCATCTTCGCTTCAGGCACCGGCTCCAATGCAGCCAGATTAATTCAACATTTCCGAAATCATTCCTCTGTCAATATCAGTCTGATTGTTTGCAACAACCCGTCCGCTAAAGTGCTGGACATTGCCGCATCCAATCATATCGAATCTCTTCTCATTGAGAAAGAAAGATTTTTTAAGGGTGATGGCTATGGGGAAATATTCAAAGAAAGAAAGATTGAATGGATTGTAATGGCAGGATTTCTATGGAAAGTGCCGGTCACGCTCATCAATGCTTATCCGGACAGAATCGTCAATATTCATCCAGCCCTGCTTCCTAAATACGGTGGCAAAGGCATGTATGGGAAATATGTACATGAATCGGTGATTGCAGCGAAAGAAAAAACCAGCGGCATTACCATTCATCTGGTGGATGAGATTTACGACCATGGTCGCATCATCTTTCAGAAAGAATGTATAGTAGAAACAACCGACACGCCGGAAACACTGGCGAAGAAGATTCAGGAGCTGGAGCATGAGTATTACGGGAAGATAGTTGAAGAAATCGTTTCTCGTCCATCGTTTCTCGTTTTTCGAAAAACCAACAACGAATAACGAACAACGACTATTGGTTTAGCCTTTTGACCTTTTACTTAATTTTTTAGAAATTGAAACATATCTTATCATACATTCTTCTAATTACATTCATCACTCCCGCCTTCGCTCAAATCAAAATCAGCGGCACGGTGTATGACAGCACCCGGAGAAATCTGGTAGAAGGCGTACAGATTGTTTGCACCTGTGGCACCATGAGTTTCAGCGACAGTACCGGCAGCTATTCCATTTTCGCAGGAGAGCAAGACTCTATCTTCTTTTTCTTTCGCAATAAACCCACACAATTATTTGCTGTTTCTGCAATCAAAGATCACGAAGCCTTTGATATCTCTCTGCACATTCATGCACCAGGAAGGTATAAGCAGTTGAAAGAAATTATTGTCTATGGAAAGAGTCGCAGACAGGATTCCATTGAGAATCGGTTACAGTATGATAAAATTTTTCATTTTTCCCCCGGTGGACTTTCTCTCAGTAATGCGTCTCCTCAGTCAGGAATAGGAGTTGGTCTGGATTTAGAGGCATTAATCAATGTTTTTCGTTTTAGGCGGAATCGAATTATGCTGCGTTTTCAGGAACGACTCATCAAAGAGGAACAGGATCGGTATATTGATTATCGCTTCAATGAAACCATTATTGAAAAATTGACCGCTTTGGAGAAAGGCGAAAAAATGCGGCGTTTTATGGAACAATACCGACCAGAATACGAATGGCTGACTACAGTGCTGGATATTGAGCTTTATCAGTATATACAGATAGCTGCGAAGGAGTTTATAAGAAGAAATCAGCAATAAAGTTTAACAGGAGATACAAAATTATAGGTTGCATCCCGGCTTTGGCGAAACCGAAGTCAGGTTGTTTGGTTGAAAAGAGAGTATGAAATATTTTTTTCACTGAAAGGTTTTTTATTTTTAAAAAGACAGAAAAGAGATATGGAATGAAATTGAAGCGATTCGGGGATTAATCAATAATAAAAAAATTTGACATGAATAAAGAACCTAATGTCATCGAGGTGAAAAAAAGAATATGAGAATATTTGAATTCTCTTATTGATATGCCTAATGCATATCATTGCGAAGCCAAGCCCGGCACTGCCAACCGTTCAGCCCGACTGGCGTAAAGGCGGTGTTATAAGCAGCCATATTGTTGTATCATAAATGAGCATCTATATCCATTTGTTCATGTAATATTCTAATGATTTCAATTTCTTGTATTTTGTCGTTTCTTTTATAAAAAATAAAGTGTGAGTTTACTTTAGATCTGTAATAATCTTTTCTTATATAACTGACATCTTTCCCGTAATTAGGATTTTTAGAAAGATGCTCTATCTCGTCAAGTATTAGATTAAAGTATCTGTCTGCTTGTTCAACTGACCAGGTTTCGAATGTATATAGCCAAATATTTTCCAAATCATAGCTAGCCTCATTACTTATTTTAAATGTCATTACTTAGCAAGGTGTTTTTGATGGATTTTTTTTAGAAAACTATCTCGATTGAAGTTTTTTACAAAACCAGATTTTTCTCCTTTCTTTAGCTCATTGATAAGTTCTGTTTTTTTGGTATCCTCATATTCAAACAACCTTAAAGCTGCACGAACTACTTCGCTCGCACTTGAAAACTTACCTGCCTTTACTTGTTTATTTATAAACTTATCAAAATAATCCCCTAAAAGAATTGATGTATTTTTTGCCATATGTTTTTTTCAAATATACCAAATATTGGTATTATATTATCTTGTATCTGATATTTTTTCTGGTTGCTTATAACGATCCGCGCCTTTGCGCCGGGCGGGCTTATCGTAAATATATTTATTTTATTTGGCAGTGCAAGGGCGTATCATTGCGAAGCTCAGCCCGGCACTGCCAACCGTTCAGCCCGACTGGCGTAAAGGCGGTGTTATCAGCTGCCTTATCTTTCTTTCCATTTACTTTCAAGCCCCATAAAATCTTCAAGATGATAAACAGAGTCGGAGTGAGTAAACAAAACCGTTCTGTCATCCACGATTGTATATTTCTTTCTTTTTTCTAATGGCAGTTTAGACAATTCCGGAAAATATTTGAGTGGAACGATAATAATTCTTCCATCTTCTAGTTTTAAAGATATTTTTCCTGGAGAATCAAAATTGATTCGTTCAATACAAATCTGTTTATTTTTAAGTGTTGCTTGCATTTATTTGAGTTTTATTGTTGTGATTTTCTGACCTTTTTTCGCTTTATTAAAAGAATTGATTAATTCCTCCTGATATTTTTTCATCAATCTGAGTGCCTCATTAATCTCCTTATCTGTTAGTGTACCTTTATCCGCAACTATTAAAGATTCTAACCAAATTTTGGCAGAACGTTGTCTATTTCCCTTCTCTTTAGCAATGTGTAAATGTGGCGGCTCATTAATTGCATCAAATGAAAAAATATAAAAGGTTAGAAATTTGTATATAGCAATTTTAGGCATTCTCAAATTTACTTCATTTTATGCAAATTTTAAGGTAGCTTATAGCGGTTTCGGGCTTTACGCCGGGCGGGTTTACCGTAAATATATTTATTTTCATTGGCAGAGCAAGGGCGTATCATTGCGAAGCCAAGCCCAGCACTGCCAACCGTTCAGCCCGTCCCGCTTCAGCGGGATAAACGCTGGCGTAAAGGCGGTATTATGCTGCGTTGCGGGTGTATTGTTTAATTGAACTTAAAATATTCTTTTTCTCTACTCCTTCTTCTTCCAAATCAAAATCATCTTGTAAACCAAGCCAAAATTTTGCGCTATTGCCGAAATATTTTGAAAGTCTTAAAGCAGTATCCGCAGAAATCCGACGATTCCCTTTAAGTATTTCTGAAATACGTGTCTGTGGAATACCAATGTCTTTTGAAAGACGATAAGCGCTAATTTCAAGTGGGATTAAAAACTCTTCTGAAAGTATTTCCCCCGGATGTATGTTTTTTAGTTTTTTCATCGCTCAAATTTTTAATGATAGTCGATTATTTCAACAAGCTCAGCATTACTATTATTCCATTTAAATATGATTCTCCACTGATCATTTATACGAATAGAATAGAATTCTTTTAAATTGCCTTTTAATTTTTCCAATCTGTTAGATGGTGGAATCATTAAATCATTCAGGTCTTTTGAGTTGTTTAACATTCTGAGCTTTCTTCGCGCAACGTTCTGAATTTCGGTAGATAATCCTTTTACTCGCTCACCTTTCCATATTTTATTAGTCTGTTTATCACCAAATGAAATGATCATAGTGTCGTCATGCGTTACTTACGTCAAAGATAAGTAAAATTAAGAAATTTTTTTATGGGAGACTCAATTATAGAAGCAATGCCGCATAACGTTTTCGGGCTTTACGCCGGGCGGGTTTACCGTAAATATATTTATTTTCATTGGCAGAGCAAGGGCGTATCATTGCGAAGCCAAGCCCAGCACTGCCAACCGTTCAGCCCGACTGGCGTTAAGGCGATGTTACAGGTGGTGCCGAATTAAACATTTACATTTAAAGTCAGATGTCCACCAAGACCTTCTCTGATAATTCTCATGAGAGTAGAAAGTCTTATGTCGCTTGCATTATTTTCAATTCTTGAAATATACGTCTTTGTTGTCCCGCATTTTTCTGCCAGTTGTTCCTGTGTCAACCCTTGTTCTTTTCTTAACTCCTGCAACATAACCCCAAGTTTAAAAGCTTCAAATTCTTCTTCATATCTTTCTCTGGTTTTGGTGCCACGCTTACCGTATTGACTATCAAGATGTTCGGCAAATGAGGTCATATTTTTATTTCTCTTTTTCATCGAAGTATTGTTTTTTTAATTTTTCGGCTAACTCAATTTCTGAATTTGGAGTTTTTTGTGTTTTCTTTTGAAATCCATTCACCAATACAACAAGTTTTCCTTTATCAAAAAAGCAAAAAACTCGATATATATCAGAACCAACCTCAACACGAACCTCGTAAAGACCATCTGAACCTGTTAAGTGTTTGAAATATCTTTCCGGAATCCGCTCTAAAGTTGCAACAAGCTGTAAAGTCCAGTTAAACTTTTTCTTTACTTCTGGTCTTAATTTTTCAAAAAAATCAAGATAATAGTTCTTGTAATAAAATATTTCCCTGGTAAAATTTTCACTCACAGATCAAAGTTACCTAATTCGGTAACACACTGCAAAATTTTTTATATGCCATTTGAATATTGAGGCATTACCTGTAACGTTTTCGGGCTTTACGCCGGGCGGGTTTATCGTAAATATATTTATTTTCATTGGCAGAGCAAGGGCGTATCATTGCGAAGCCAAGCCCGGCACTGCCAACCGTTCAGCCCGACTGGCGTAAAGGCGGTGTTATAAGTGAGGCGGCTATCCCCATTCTTGTTTTATCTTATACTTTTTTAATCCTTTATCTCTCGAGTAGAGTATCAGTTTTTCGGCAATTGCTTGCGACACAATCAATCTATCAAATGGATCATTATGGTGTTGAGCGAGGTTTGATAATACTATGAGATGTTCAGAGGTTATTTGCACAATTTCTATTTGATTTCTTTCTGCATATTTGAAGAGGTCATCAATGGAGACGTCAATTTCTAGTTTTCCAATTTGTTTTTTGATAGTTATCTCCCAAAAACTAGCTATGCTTATATAACAAGGCTCATTTATATCTAGAATTTTCGACTTTATCTTTTCTGGAAGCTGTTTGTCGCCAGCGACAAACCAAAGAAAAGTGTGTGTATCAAGCAGTGCTGCCATTAAATATATTCTTTAAAAATATCTAAAGGCTCATCGAAATCCTTGGAAAGTTTTATTTTTCCTTTTGCAAATCCAAATTCACGCTGCTTGAGTTGTTTTTTAGATTTTGTTTTGGCTTTGAGGAATGCTACAAAATCAGCCACCTCCTCTCGGAGGGCTTTTGGAAGTGAATTTATTTCAATATTCAGAGTTGTGTTTGACATATTGTAAATTTAAGAAAAGCTGTGTTTTCCAACAAATTGAACCTAAAAAATGATAGCCGCTTACTTATAACGTTTTGGCGCTTGGCGCAGTGGCGGATTTAGGAGCTCAAAACTGTCAATACACCACAAAAGATGATGCGAGGTAGAATGCTCAATTAACCACGTCACCCGCCATTGAGCCAAACGCCTGTTATGCACTGGCGTTCCTTTTATTTTAGTCTTCGTCTGCAATAGCTTCTTGTTGTAAAAACTCTTCATTGGTTATTTGTGCGTCATTGTTTATCGCTAAAACCTTTTTAAGTTCTTCTTTTATTTTGATTTTTCTATCTTCAAAGAAATTCATAAAGTCTTTAAAATCTAAGCTTAAATCATCGGGGATATAATTACTCACTTTAAAATGGTTTTGTGCTGAAACATCCTTTTTCGATAACCAAATATTAAAATCAGTTGCATTCTTAGATTCATTTTGTCGTCCTTCTAAAAGTTGAAGGTTTGGCACCATATCTCTTAGTTTAATCCATTCATCTTGCTCTTCTTGTGTTAAACCAAATGAAGATAGAACACTTGGATGAAACTTGGAAGCTGGGTGAATATGGTCTTGATGGAACTGAACTTCTTTGTATTTTAAGTTCGGATAGAGTAGGGATAAAACGAAAAAGGAAGATGCACCTTTTCTGTAAGACATAAAATTATCTAACTCTAATTCCGTTACATAAAGTGATTTTCTTGACGGCAACTCTAATTTTAATAGTTCTTCAAAAGAGAAGATGTTGTTTTTAAGTTTAAATGTGATTTTACCATTTTCGTCTTTTGAACTTTGTCGAAAATGATTTCTTAAAAATGCAATCAATTGGTCTTGTGAACTTCCATAAACGCCATTCAGTAAAGCGTGAATTAGATATTTTTTTATCTCAATTTTAGAGGAGTCGTTAACTATGCCATTTTTGTATAAATAGTAAGCAATAATGATTGTTGCATTTTGAGATGTAAGTAAACTTTGACTAAAGCCAAACTCCACTAAAAGGTCAACAGTTTGTTCAATTGCCTTTGCAATGTTTGACCATTCATCTTTTATTTTTTGAACATTTTCTGATTTGAATGAATTAACTTTATATAAAACAGGTGCGTCAGTCAATACTAAGCAAGAGCGCATTAAGAACTCATTTGAAAAACCAAAGCCGTCACCTTTTTTATTTATTTTTTGGAGTAACCCTTCAATTTCTTCTCTACCATTATCCCAAGTCGCAACAATTGTCGAGAATAATAAATCTGTTTTATTTAATTGCGTTCCACCGCTATTTACACGAATAAAAATCTTTAAAATGTCTTCTAAGTCTTGCTTGTCTATTTCAAAGTAGTTGATAAGTTGGTCTGATGAAATTCTTTTGAACAAAGTTTCGAGAGATTTCTTAATGAGCCTTCTTTTCTCCTGGAGGTTTGTTTTCTGCCGTTCATTTTTACACTTCGTAATAAAGTCATCTATAATGATATCAAATTCAGGGTCTGCGCTCCAACTTAAAACTTCACCAACTTTGAACCAAAACATATTTTCTTCGTTGGCTTTTTCAATTCCATTTTCGTCTATATGCTTCGACTTTCTGAAAATCCAATTTTCACTTTCTTTTTCTGTTAAAAATCTAAATTCAAAATTTTGTTCTTCAATGGTTTCAATAACATTTTCTTCAGATATTCGGTAAGGCAATGAAAGTAAGTTTAAATAAAGTTTAGATTTGCGATAAGCATTGTCGTCTGCCCAACGCATATAAGGAGCTTTTTCTGTATGTGTTCCTTGAAGACCAATATACATAGAACTTAGTCTTTGTTGCCCGTCAAGCACCCCAATGATTTCAGGATTTAAAAAGCTGCCATCTTTTCTCTTGTTGTATGGATTTCTTTGGTCATATTCTTTTAGAAATTCATAAAACACATAGTTGTTTGCGACTTCTCTATTTAAGTTCCAAAATAAAAAAGTTCCTATTGGAAAGTTTCTCATTATAGAATCAAAAAGTAATTCAATTTGCGGTTTCCCCCAAACAAATTTTC
>JAGWWM010000033.1 GCA_018970395.1 Bacteroidota bacterium | reverse complement strand
ACCAATGGACTCGATCCGCAAGGCATTGCCGATATGCGCAATCTGATTTTATGGATGCAGCATGAACTCAAGAAAACTATTTTCGTTTCCTCCCATTTATTGCATGAAGTAGAGCAGACTGCCAATCGAATGCTCATCATTGACCGCGGGAAAAAAGTGACTGAGGGCAGTGTGAAGGAATTGTTTGCCCCGGAAGAAAATGTAGTAATGATTGAGACGGATCTGCCGCAGGATGCCGCCCTGGCGGTACACCATTCTTCTTTTCCCTTTAAGGATTTGCAATCTTTGAGCCATGGCATTCGTTTGAAATTGCATGCGAAGGAAGTAGCCGCTCTGAATCAGTACCTGGTAGAAAAAAACATTCCAATCTCCGGCATCCGCTCGATGCATAGCCTGGAAGATTATTTTATTCAAATGACAAGCAGCAACCAACATGTGGAAACTTATTCTTCTTGAATTACTGAAAATATCTCGACGTCCGCGTACCTATATCGCATTTGCTGCCATCTGGGCTATTGTAGCATTAATTCAGTTAGCCTTGTATGTAGATGGGCCAAAATACATGGAGTTTTTTTTAAAGGATGTGGCAGACAGTTTTGACATTGTCGGCAATCCGCTCAATGGATATTTTGTGTGTTTCGTCATTTTACAAACTTTACTGGTGCATGTTCCATTATTGGTTGCGATTGTGAGTGCGGATATGATTTCAGGGGAAGCAAATCTCGGTACGCTGCGACTCATTATGTCGAAACCCTATAGCCGAACCAACATTTTATTAAGCAAGTTTGCCGCTTCCACTATTTATACGCTGATTCTCCTATTGTGGATTGCTTTTACCGGACTTTTTCTCTCCGTTGTTTTTTTCGGCACAGACGGCATGATACATGCGAAGAGCTATGAAATTATTGTATTGAATGGAAATGATATTTTTTGGCGCTATCTACTCGCATTTTCTTACGCAGCATTGGCATTAACGACCGTCGCTTCTTTGGGATTTTTCTTCTCTATCTTTTCACAAAATTCTCTGGGACCCATTGTTACCACCATGAGCGTTATTATTGTAATGACGATTCTTACTACGTTGGACATTCCCTTGTTTCAGCGCATTAAACATTTCTTTTTCACTTCCCACATGATTGCTTGGAAAGGATTTTTTGAAATGCAAACCGATGAAAATGGCACTGCTCTTCCAGGCACCATTCGAAATCTTTCGGCCATATTACGAAGCGGAGTCGTTTTGTTGGGACATATTGTCGGTTTTGTAGGCGCTTCTATTTTTATTTTCAGAAAAAAAGATATTGTAAACTAATGTTATATGATGTTTCGTAAATTTTTTTTTATAGGAATTGCTATTGTCCATTTATTCATTCATCCTGCTATTGCACAGGATGCAGCTGCATTGCTGGAGCAAGTTAAATCCAAATTGAATCAGGTGGAAGATTATCAGGCCAACGGTACAATCAAAACGGATGTGGTGTTCATGAAAGTGCCCGTTGCTCCCATAGAATCCTTTTATGTGAAACCCGATCGGTTTAAATTAAAACGAAGCAATGGCGTTTCCCTATTGCCCAAAGGAGAAGCCGGTATCAATATCAGTTCGCTGATTTTAGCCGGAGACTACACTGTTCTGGATGCGGGAACAACGATGTTGAACAAGGAAAAAATGAGTTTGGTAAAGTTGATACCAAATGGTGCTGAATCCGGGATTATCCTGACGACTTTGTGGATTGATGCTGACAAACACGTGATAAGAAAATCGAGTACCACCACCAGAGAAAACGGCACTTTTGACCTGGAAATGGAATATGGCAAATATGTCACATGGGGATTGCCGGATAAAGTGGTATTCTATTTTAATACCAAAGATTACAAATTGCCCAAGGGCATTACATTTGAATACGATGACGGATCAAAACCTTTGGAGCTTCCTAAAAATAAAAAGGGAAGTGTTACGATTGTCTATCGTTCCTATCAAATCAATGAGGGAAAAGGCAAAATCGCTTTTACGGAGAAGAAGGGAAAAAGATAAAAATTTATTCCTCTGCAAGTTTTTCATCCACCGCTCTAGCTAAAAATGATTTGCTCATTTTTTTAATCGGATTTTTATGTGCATCGGCATATCCGGCTCGCTGTTGATAAATATCTATGGATGCGAATAAGGAGGCTCTCAGTGAAGACTCATCTGCTTTCCCTTTTCCGGCAATATCAAACGCAGTACCATGATCCGGACTGGTACGAATGGCAGGCAAGCCTGCAGTATAGTTTACGCCTTCTCCAATGGCTAAAGATTTAAAGGGAATCAATCCCTGATCGTGATACATCGCAAGAACCCCGTCAAATTTTTCATATTGTCCGCGTGCAAAGAATGCATCAGCACTGTAAGGCCCAAAGACCATAATATCCTGCTGTCTCGCATCTTTAACTGAAGGACGAATGATTTCCTCTTCTTCCTTCCCGATTAAGCCCTCATCTCCTGCGTGTGGATTGAGTCCCAAAACGGCCAGTCTTGGTTTGTCAATTCCGAAATCTTTTATCAGTGACTGCTTCATCAGTTTCAGTTTCGCCAGTATGCGCTCCTTGCTGATGTGTTTGGGAATTTCATTCACGGAAACATGTTCAGTTAGTAATCCTACCCGCATATTTTCGCTGATCATGAACATGAGCACTTCAGGCACCTGAAAAAAGTTTTGAAGAAAAGGAGTGTGTCCGGTAAATGGGAAAGCGTCATTCTTCACATTTTTCTTATGGATGGGTGCGGTTACCAGTGCATTGATTTTTTGATCCTTAAGTGCTTGCGTAGCAGCTTTTAGGGAAATCACCCCATACTTGCCGCCGGTTTCGTTTAGTTGACCCGGATTGATTTCCATTTCTTCTTCCCAGCACTGAAAAACATTGACTGTTTTTGGATTAAGGCGATCCAATTCTTTAACTGACTGATAACTTAGGTTGCAGTCTTCAATACTTTTTTTATAAAAATTAATCACTTTGTTGGAAGTGAAAATGACGGGAGTACATATTTCGGTAATGCGGCTATCTGACAATGTCTTTATGATGATTTCCGGGCCAATGCCGTTGGTGTCGCCGCACGAAAATCCGATGATGGGTTTGTTTGATTGCATAGAAAAAAAATGAGTCGTAAAGTTAGGTGATTTGAAGTAGAGAAGCGTGGGTTATCGTGTTCTTATCGCCCTAAAGGGCGGAGGAATTCAAAAATCCTGTCAATACTGATTCAGACAGCGAAAGCGGTTGTAATTCAATCCGGAAATAGTAAATTTGGTAAAGCCTTCATTCATCTTCTCAATTTACAATTATGCAAGCAGCTTATATCGTCGGTGGTTTCAGAACAGCGGTAACCAAATCAAAAAAAGGAGGGTTTCGTTTTACTCGTCCTGATGATTTGGCTGTTAAGGTGATCCAAGGATTAATGCAATCCCTTCCGGCACTTGATCCAAAACTGGTAGAAGATGTCATTGTGGGCAATGCGGTTCCTGAAGCGGAACAAGGTTTGCAGATTGGCCGAATCATTGCGGCAAGAGCCTTGGGTTATCATGCTGCGGGCATTACCATTAATCGTTATTGTGCGAGCGGACTAGAAAGTATTGCGATGGCTACAGCGAAGATAAATGCGGGCATGGCAGATTGCATTATTGCCGGAGGAACGGAGAGCATGAGCATGGTTCCTACGGCCGGTTGGAAAACGGTTCCTGCTTATTCCATTGCCAAAGAAGCACCGGATTATTATTTGAGCATGGGTCTAACTGCAGAGGAAGTGGCGAAGGATTACAAAGTAAGTCGGGAAGAGCAGGATGTTTTCGCCGCACACTCGCATCAAAAAGCTGCGGCTGCTATTCAAAAAGGTTATTTTAAAGAGGGCATTCTTCCTGTTACAGTGGAAGAAGTGTATTTGAATGAAAAACAAAAACGCGCCACTCGCCAATACACGGTCGATACCGATGAAGGGGTGCGATCGGATACCACCCCTGAAGTGCTCGCAAAATTAAAACCTGCTTTTTCCAATAAAGGAACTGTCACTGCGGGAAATGCCTCTCAAACCAGTGACGGTGCTGCATTTGTAGTGGTCATGAGTGAGCGTATGATGCAGCAACTTCAACTGCAACCCGTTGCCCGCTTAGTAGGTTGTGCGGTAGCTGGAGTAGATCCTCGGATCATGGGCATTGGTCCCGTAGCAGCTATTCCGAAAGTGTTGCAACAAACCGGACTTTCCCTCAATCAGATTGATTTGATTGAATTGAATGAAGCTTTTGCTTCACAGGCTGTCGCCGTGATCAGGGAGGCAGACTTAAATCCGGATATCGTCAATATTAACGGAGGCGCCATTGCATTAGGACATCCGTTGGGCTGTACCGGCGCTAAACTCACCATTCAGATGATGCATGATCTGAAAAGACTTCAGAAAAAATATGGAATGATTACTGCCTGTGTGGGTGGGGGACAAGGAATTGCCGGCATCATTGAATTGTGTTAACTATTCTTCTAACTCCTAGCTTTTGTTTTCAGCAACTCGGTCAGCTGAATGCATTCCATTGCTTCTTTCACATCGTGTGCTCTTAATATATGGGCTCCCTTCATTAATGCGATTGTGTGCAGTACGCTGGTGCCGTTAAGTGCCTGGGCGGGAGTGCTGTGCAGTGATTTATAAATCATAGATTTTCTGCTGAGTCCGGCGAGAATTGGTTTTTTAAATATGCTGAAAGTTTCCAGTTGTTGCAGGAGTTCAAAATTTTGTTCAATAGTTTTCGCAAATCCAAACCCAGGATCGATAATGATATCGCGGATACCTTCCGACTCCATTACCTGGATTCTTTGACTAAAAAAAGTCAGCAAATCTGTAATGATATTAGCATAATTTGTATGCTGTTGCATTTCCTTAGGCGTGCTTCTGCTGTGCATCGCTATAAAAGGCACCTGCAGTTGCGCAACGGTTCGAATCATTGCAGTATCCAATAAGCCTGCACTGATATCGTTGATCATATCGGCTCCCGCATGCACAGCGGCTGATGCCACACTTGCATGGTAAGTATCAACAGAAACAGGAATATCGGGAAATGTTTTTCTTATGGCTTCAATGGCAGGAATTACGCGTTCTTTTTCAGTAGCCGCATTGATGCTTTCCGCTCCCGGACGGGTGCTTTGTCCCCCAACATCCAGTATGGAAGCCCCTTCCTGAATCATCTGAGCGGCTTTGGAAATGATAAGCTCCGTACTTTGCAGACGGCTGCCTTCATAGAAAGAATCAGGTGTAATATTCAGAATACCCATTACCACCGGCTTTTCTGAACAAAGCAATCTTCCCTTACAATTGAGTGAAAACATTGGCTTCTTTAGAGTAATTTTGAAAGAATTTTTGAGTAACAGCCATAAAATTACGCCAATCTACAGTATGCAGACCATTGAGCAATATAATGAAGCAGTGAACGCGTGTAAATCCGTTTTTCTGAACAAGGCTAAGGACTATGGTACTTCCTGGAGAGTGTATCGCTTGATCTCCGTGGTGGATCAGATTTATATTAAAGCCAAAAGAATTCGCACCATTCAGGAAAAACAAGTTCAAAAAATAGGAGATACGATTGAATCGGAATTCAAGGGGATCTTGAATTACGCAGTCATCGGACTCATTCAGTTGGAATTGAAAGAAGGAGAGCCGGATGAATTATCAATAGAAGTTTTGAATGAATTATATGATAAACAAATTGCAGCTTGTCGACAGTTAATGCTGGATAAAAACCATGATTATGGGGAGGCATGGAGAGACATGCACCAGGAAACTTTTGTAGATATGATACTCGCTCGTTTGCAAAGGATTTTACAGATTGAAAAAAATGAGGGAAAAACACTGGTTAGCGAAGGGGTGGAGTCGAATCTGTATGATATTATAAACTATTGTGTGTTTGCGTTGATCTTAATTAATAATTAGTAATTAATAATTAATAATTAATAATATATTGGTAGCGTATGAAAGTTTTTTTATTCATTGTTAGATGGCTGGTGGGTTTGTTGTTTATTTTTTCAGGACTCATTAAAGCCAATGATCCGTTGGGACTCAGCTACAAGATGCAGGAGTTTTTTGAAGCCTGGAGTATGCCTTCTTTTTTTCATGAATTAACCCTGCCGATGGCGGTGGTGATGAATGCGTTTGAAATTATTGCGGGGGTTGCTTTGATTGTGGGCTGGCGTATTCAAATGTTCATTCGTTTGTTATTACTGCTGATAGTATTCTTTACTTTTCTCACTGCTTATGCTACTTATGCCACAAATGCGGATGGTTCTTTGAAGTTCAGATCCTGCGGTTGTTTCGGTGAGTGTTTGCCGCTTGATCCCAAACAATCGTTCGGGAAAGATATTATCTTACTTGTATTATCGGTTATATTATTCCTTTTTAGGTCGCGTATTCAACCTCTTTTTACTGCTGCTACCACTAATGCCGCAATTGTTTTGCTGAGTGGAGCGCTTGCTTTTGCAGTACAGTGGTATGTATTGCGTTATTTACCTTTTGTGGATTGTCTTCCCTATAAAAAAGGAAATGCTTTACTGTCGCTACGGCAGTTGCCTCCTGATGCTATTCCGGATGAGTTTGATATTCGCTTTGTTTATAGTAAAAATGGGATGCAGCAGGAATTTTCGATGACGGGATTGCCGGATAGTACCTGGACATTTGTGGACAGGAAGCAGGTATTGGTGAAGAAAGGAAAAAACAACGAGCCGAAGATCAAGGATTTTATATTGTCTGATAGTAGTGGGAATGATGTGACCGAATCAATATTGCAAACCGACGACAACTATTTTCTGTTGTTTCTCCTTGATGTGAAGGGAATAGATGAGCATACGTCATGGGTACAAAAAATTGCACAATTGAAGCTGACTCAAAATATTCAAATCGTTACTGCTGTTCCAGTTGAAGTAATTGCATTATCCGGTAAAATTCCTGCATTAAGGGGTATTAACGTTTTAAGTTGTGACGGTACTGCAATTAAAACTGCAGCGAGAACCATTCCTACGCTTTTCAAAATGGAAAAGGATAAAGTAATTCAAAAATGGAGTGGAGCATCTTCGGAGAGATGGCAATAACGCATTTCTTGTAAATCATAAGCTATGTCGTATCTCATTGTTGGGTTGGGGAATATTGGTGAGGAGTATCATCAAACTCGGCATAATATAGGTTTTGAGGTAGTAGATGCTCTGGTAAAAAAATATGAGGGTGCTTTTCGCACCGAAAGATATGGTTCGATTGCTACCATTCGAATCAAAGGAAAAACATTGGTTTGCCTGCTTCCTTCCACTTATATGAATTTGAGCGGCAAGGCGGTGAAATACTGGATGGACAAGGAAAAAATCAGGTTATCCGATATCCTTGTTGTAGTTGATGATTTGGCACTTCCCCTCTGTAAATTAAGACTCAGAAGTGGCGGTAGTCATGCCGGACATAATGGGTTAAAAAGTATGGAAGCTGAACTTTCCACTGCTCAATATCCAAGGCTCAGATTTGGTATCGGCAATGATTTTCCCAAAGGCAAACAGGTAGATTTTGTATTGGGGAAATGGAAATCGAAGGAGTGGAATGTGATTCAGCAAACCTTGCCTCATTCCATCCATGCAATTGAACAGTTTGTATTGGCGGGAATAGAGCAGGCTATGAATTTTGTCAATAAACAACCTGACTGACTTTACTTTTAACCTGTTTATTGATGGTTAGATTTGTCCACCTTCATTGTATTAATTTAAAATGAAATTAGTTCAACGAATTTATTTTAAACTTTCTATTTGTTATCTTCGTGCAGCAACGGTTGCATCATACTTCATTTATGCTTTATAAAACTAGGTGGAATATGCGGCAGTCAAAATACTGATAGAACCAATGAAGATTTTTTGTATCGGAAGAAACTATTCGGAACATGCTAAAGAGCTGGGTAATGATTTACCTGAGGAACCGGTGGTATTCATTAAGCCTAAAAATGCTTTGCTTTTACCGAAAGCCCCATTCTTTTATCCAGAATTCACCAATGAACTTCATTATGAGGTTGAGTTGGTAATACGCATTTGTAAAAACGGAAAATACATTCAGGAGCGACATGCCCCTAAGTATTATAATGCCATTACAGTCGGTATTGATTTTACGGCTCGGGATTTACAGCGCGACTTACAGTCAAAAGGATTGCCCTGGGAAAAAGCTAAAGGATGGGATAGCTCCGCAGCGATCGGCAAATTCATAGATATCAAGCCGGGGATGAATATGGATGACATTAATTTTTGTCTATATAATAACAAACAGCTTGTGCAAAAGGCTAACAGCAGTCAGATGTTGTTTTCATTTAATCAGATAGTGTCTCATATCTCTCAGTATTTTTCACTCAATATAGGCGATCTGATTTTTACCGGTACGCCTAAAGGTGTAGGAGAGTGTGTGGTAGGAGATGAACTCGAGGCGTTTATAGAAGATGATTCTTTATTGGAGCTGGCTGTAAAATAGTTCCCTACTTACAAGGAAGCGGCAACCATTTCCGCTACATCCAGCACTTCTAAACTGTCTTCCTTTCCGGCCACCTTCATTCCGTCAGTCATCATTGTATTGCAAAAGGGACAAGCTGCAGCAATTACTTGAGCGCCTGTCTCGATTGCTTCATTGGCTCTTTCCCAATTAACCCGAGTGTTGCCCTTCTCTTCTTCCTTAAACATTTGAGCTCCGCCTGCGCCGCAACATAATCCGTTGGATCGGCATCGTTTCATTTCCACCAATTCTGCGTCCAGCAGTTCCAGTACTTTACGAGGTGCTTCATAGATATTATTGGATCTTCCGAGGTAACAGCTATCGTGATAAGTAATGCGTTTGCCTTTGAAGCTGCCCCCTTCTTTCAATCGGATTTTTCCTTCATCCATTAATTGTTGCAACAAGGTGGTATGATGAATGACTTCGTAATTGCCTCCGAGTGCGGGGTATTCATTTTTGAGGGTATTGAAGCAATGTGGACAGGTCGTTACAATTTTTTTGATTCCATAGCCATTCAGCACCTGAATATTATTATAGGCCATCATCTGAAAAAGAAATTCATTGCCGGCTCTTCTTGCCGGATCACCCGTGCACATTTCTTCTTTTCCCAGGATGGCGAATTTGATTTCAGCTTTTTCCAGAATAAGAGCAAATGCTTTAGTAACTTTTTGTGCACGTTGATCAAAGCTGCCCGCGCAGCCTACCCAGAACAGAATTTCCGGTTGCTCATTATTGGCCATCATTTCAGCCATCGACTTCACTTGCATGGTTGATTTTTTTTCAAAGCTAAAGGAAAGCGATGAAAAAAAGATGGGAACTTGAATGGAGCAGTTGGTCTCTGCTAACCTAAAACTTAGCACCCAGTGTGAGGAAGAAATTGCGGGGCTCGGCTGTCATCAGACCCGGACCGGGATAGCCGCTTGCCCTTCGGGTGAAATATTTTTCATCGAGCAGGTTGTTGATGCCTCCTCTCAGAAAAAAGTTGGCATTGATTTTATAAGTTGCGGAGATGTCCATCACCTGATAGGCGGGGATCTGTCCGTTGAAGCCGTCGGACGTGGGTGCAACCATATTGGTTGCCTCACTGAATACTTTATCAACCAAATTATGCTGTATAGTTGCGGTGATTTTTTTATTGGTGTAAGTGATACCTGAACGAATAATGTGATCGGGCGCATTTTCTACTCGATTGCCACGGAGAGAAGTTTCAATTAGTTGGTTGCCGTCTTTTACGACCCGGATAAAATCCTGATAACGGGTTTGCATCAATGCCATTGAAGTAAACAAAGTGATATTCCCATATTTATTGCTTTTGGAAAAAGCTTTGATGGGGCTGAATTCAATCAGCATTTCTATTCCTTTGCTGGCGCTGTTACCTACATTGGTGCGGAAGCTGTTGGTACTATTAGTAGCGATTATACCTATACGATTATTATACTGCAACAGGTATCCGCTCACATCGAAAAACAACCAGTTTTTTACCGAACCTCTCCATCCTAAATCAAGATTATATCCGGAAGCATCTTTAAGATTAGGGTCAATATCAATGGCAGACAATGCCGTTAAGTCGCTGAATAATACCGGACGATAAGCTTTCGAATAGTTGGCATAGAGTTCTGTTTGTCCGATATGATATTCGGCACCAACCCCCAGTAGAAAAAATTGTCTGGTTCTGGATTCCTTAGAAGCCGGTTTAGTGTTGAGAATACCCGCAGCAGTATTGATGATGTTTTCGTAGCGGATGCCCGGAATCAAAATGAATTTCTTTCCTACATGAATAATGTTTTCAGCAAACACAGCGGTGTTGCGGGTAATAAAATCGAGGTCATTCACATAGGGTGCATAGGTATTCAGATTAAATGATGAACCGGTATCGCCTCTGCCATTTTGCAATCTTTCAGTCGCACCGGTGAAAAAACGAACGCCGGTTGCTAAAGTGTTCTTTATGTTTCCAATTTTGTATTCATTCACATATCTGATTTCCGCACCAGCATTATTGTAACGATCCATATCAACTCTTCTGGGATTGTATTGAAGGGTAGTGGCATTGATGGAATCTTGGATGAAAGGAGCTTGCATGAATCCAATACTGTTTCTCTCGCCCTTCATGCCAAATACTTTCAGATTGATGCGACTTTTCTCGTGAATAGTATAGTCTAAATTCAAAGCCAGCATATCCCATTTAACCTGAAACCAGTTGCGGCTGCGCACACTTTGCAAATGATTCTGTTTGAACTGTGCATCGGTCAACCCGCCGGGCTGATGGCTGAGATAATCAAAATGAGTCACTTCAACGCCTGCCTTGAGTCGGTTACTGATATTATAGTGAAAACTGCCATACCCGGTATTGACCCCATAGCGACTGTTGGGGCGAGAACCATCTCCATTACGACGATCCCAGAACGCATAGTAATGGGATTTGTTGGCATTACCACCTATAGCATTGTATGTATTAAACATCCCAAAACTTCCTGCAGTTTGTTCTGTTTCAAACTGGAAGGGTTTGGACATATCGCTGCCGTCTTTCAATATAAAATTCACCAGGCCACCGAACTGAGGACCATACTGCAGACTGCCCGCACCTCGTACTACTTGTATGCGTTGTACAGAACTAAGTTGGGGCGTATAATAAGCTTCCGGATAACCAAAGGGATCACTGGAAATATCATATCCGTTCTGGCGGGTATTGAATTCCCAGCTTCTGTTAGGACTTAACCCTCTTGCACCGATATTAATTTGTATGCCGCTCGGATCGTTTTCCCAAATTTGAATTCCGGGTACTTTTGCCATTACCTGACGCATGGTGTTGGTGGCAATATTGCCTTGTACATTTTCCATTACAATCAATGAATTCTTTTTACCCGCATTGATCTGCGTGCCCAGCACTTCCGGCAGAAAGTGGATGTCGGCTCTGGTATTACGTCCGACAAGGGTAATTTCTGAAAGATATTTGGTGTGTACGCGGGTAGTATCTCGTATATTACTCTGAGCCTTTGCCTCAATAACCCCTAAAAATAGAAATAGATAAAATATCGATATGAGTCTCATCTTTTGCCTGATTATTTGATTTCGGGTGCAAAGTTGGATATATGTTACGGGAGAGGAGTTACGATAAGCGGAAAAAAGGATTTTCGGGAAATGGAATTTATCCCCCTCCTGGAGGGGGTGCAGGGGGAGGATATTTTTATCGCAATAGCAATTCACACGGCTTGATGCCGGTATGTTTCTTAAAGGCGGTGGAGAAATGGGAAATGGAGGAGTAGCCCAAAAGGTCGCTGACTTCCGTTACGCTCAGCCCTTTTTCATAGAGCAGATACCGTGCATGTTCCATGCGCTTGTTTTGGTAAAAATCAAAAACCGTCGTTCCGAACATAGCTTTGAATCCTTTTTTCAGATAGCACTCGTTGGTGCCTACTTTTTTACTCAGTTCTTTAATGGTAATGGGTTCTCCTAGCCTTTGCAAAAGTATTTCTCTTGCCAGAATCATTTTGTTTTGATCGTCTTCATTCGGAAGAAAAGCACAAGCAAAACTTTGTTCTGATTTTTCTTCCACCAAACATTCAAGTCCATAGAGTAAAAGGGCTTGTGCCTGACTGTTCAGATAGATATTTTGCAGTGCACTGGAATAATTGTTGAGCAGTATATTATCCAGAATTCCTCTGGTACGATTGCAAAGATTGACTGCAGTAGAGAAAGCATTTTTGCGTTTAAAGGCAATCAATTCATCACTCAAGCTTGCAGATTCAGTTGATTTTGCAAATTGTTTGAGATAATGTGCAGGGTAATGAAAAATGAGCAGATCCAGTCTTTGTTCTTTTTGACATTCTTTTCTGCTTTCACAAGAACCATTTTTACATTTCGGATTTGAGCAATAGTTTTGATTGTTCAGACAAAAACGAAGCTCAATTTTTCTCTCTTTGGTATTTTTGGGATGGTAATTGTAAATTAGTACACCAAGATCGTCCATTTCCTGCGGAAAATGCAGCCGGTAATTGTATTTGCGCAGCTGAACGCCTCCCGGAATTGCTGTTACCGATTCCGACAGCAGTTCAAGCGCATCCGACATGAGGGGCTGTAGGTCGGAGCCGGAGAGTATTTCATTGACTGCATACATGGAGGTACAAAGGTAAAGAATACATCAGAAAACGGTTGTCTTGTTGTCGCTGTCTCGTGTTTCTGTCCCTTTTTTCGTATCTTCGCCAACGGTCAAAATCAACCAAAATTTGACTGTTTTACCTCGGAGTTCTAAAAAATTTTATCAAAATATGTCAACAGAGATTCAGGATGCGGTAGTTAATGAAAATATTACGCCTGCGCAATACGGAGCGGATAGTATTCAGGTGCTGGAAGGATTGGAAGCCGTGCGCAAGCGCCCGGCCATGTACATTGGAGATATCAGCGAAAAAGGATTGCATCATCTGGTATATGAAGTGGTAGATAACTCCATTGATGAAGCGCTTGCCGGCTATTGTAAGAACATCACCGTCACCATTCATGAAGATAATTCCATCAGCGTGCAGGATGATGGCCGCGGTATTCCAACAGCGATGCACACCAAAGAAAAAAGATCTGCGCTGGAAGTGGTAATGACGGTGCTTCATGCCGGAGGTAAATTCGATAAAGGTTCTTACAAAGTGAGTGGCGGTTTGCATGGCGTTGGGGTGAGTTGCGTCAATGCACTTTCTACAACATTGCACGTAACCGTTCAGCGGGAGGGGAAAGTATTTGAACAGGAATATAAAATTGGTATTCCTCAATATTCCGTTCGTGAAATCGGTACCAGTGATAAAACCGGAACACGTGTTCATTTCTGGCCGGACGGTAGCATTTTTACAACTACTGTTTATAAAAA
Organism: Bacteroidota bacterium; assembly: GCA_018970395.1. Taxonomy (GTDB): domain Bacteria; phylum Bacteroidota; class Bacteroidia; order Chitinophagales; family Chitinophagaceae; genus Lacibacter. Next base: position 8,481 of record JAGWWM010000033.1, on the reverse strand, counting down.
AGAAATTTTAGAAAGCCGATTGCGTGAGCTCGCTTTTCTGAATAAAGGTATTCGTATCATACTCAATGATCTTCGCGATATTCTGGATGACGGCAGCACTTATACCAATACTTTTTTCAGTGAAGGCGGTATTGTGGAGTTTGTAGAACTCATTGATAAAAACGGAAAGCGTGCACCTTTGTTGCCTCAGGTAGTGTATATGGAAGGAAGAGATGAAAGCAGTAATGTGGCGGTGGAAGTGGCGATGATGTATAACGATTCCTATCACGAGCATATCTTCTCTTACGTTAATAACATCAACACCATCGAAGGCGGAACCCACGTAACCGGATTCAGAAGAGCGATCACTAGAATTTTCAGTGCCTATGGAAAGAAAGAGGGCTTGTTTGAGAAAGCGAAAGTAGAAGTAGAAGGAGATGATTTTCGCGAAGGATTGAGTGCGATTGTTTCGGTTAAAGTTCCGGAGCCGCAGTTTGAAGGACAGACGAAAACAAAACTCGGCAATAGCGATGTGAGTGGTATTGTGGAAAGTACGGTAGGCCGAACACTGGAAGCCTATCTCGAAGAAAATCCACGTGAAGCTAAAAATATTGTGCAGAAAATTATTTTGGCTGCACAAGCAAGAGCCGCTGCAAGAAAAGCCAGAGAACTGGTGCAGAGAAAAACAGTGTTGAGTGGCGGCGGATTGCCGGGAAAACTGGCAGATTGTTCCGACAGAGATCCGCATCGTTGTGAATTGTATTTGGTTGAGGGTGATTCAGCGGGGGGAACGGCTAAGCAGGGGCGCGACCGTAGTTTTCAGGCGATTCTTCCGCTGCGTGGTAAAATTCTGAACGTGGAGAAAGCGATGGAGCACAAGATTTACGACAATGAGGAGATCAGGAATATGTTCACTGCTTTAGGTGTGAAGATTGGAACGCCTGAAGATCCTAAAGCGCTTGATTTAAGTAAACTCCGTTATCACAAGATCATTATCATGACGGATGCCGATGTGGACGGAAGTCACATTGCAACATTGATTCTTACTTTCTTTTTCCGCTATATGAAAGAGTTGGTAGAGCAGGGATATCTCTATATCGCTCAACCGCCTTTGTATTTGGTGAAGAAAGGGAAAGAGCAGGCTTATGCATGGAATGAAGACCAGCGCAGAATGATTGCTTTACAGCTTGGAGGAGGCAGAGAAGATAATGTGAATGTACAGCGTTACAAAGGTTTGGGAGAAATGAATGCCGATCAGTTGTGGGATACCACTATGAATCCTTCCACCCGTTCACTGAAACAAGTAACTATAGAAAGTGCCGCAGAAGCTGATCAGATTTTCAGTATGCTGATGGGTGATGAAGTTGCACCGAGAAGAGCGTTTATTGAAAGTCATGCTAAGTATGCGAAGATTGATGTGTGAGGAAGTTGTAAGTTGTAGGTTGTAAGTTGTAGGTTGTAAGTTGGAGGTTGTAAGTTGGAGGTTGTAAGTTGGAGGTTGTAAGTTGGAGGTTGTAAGTTGCTCCAATTATTAATTACTAATTACTAATTATTCATTATTAATTTCTAATTCACTTATCTTTACGTTTCGACAATAATTTTTCTAATCCAAAAATTCAAACATGCAATTAACAGCTTACAACGTTAAGACAAAAGAAAAGAATGTTCCGATTCAGGATGCCGTGGTCACCCGTACAGCTAAAGGGGGATACATGGTGCAAGGGAATGATGGTAAAGGGAATAAACTGACCGCACTCGTAGGAGAAGCAAAAGCTTTAGAAGCGATTAAAGCCGGCACTGCCAAACAAGGCTGGTAATTTTTTCTATTGATGATTTTGATAAAGAGCCTCGATTCGTCGGGGCTTTTTTTTATACAGTTTCAACGGTGGTTTGCTGAAAATGATGCATTCTTTTCAACAATTCGTGCAAGGCATTCATGTCGTTCACATCGTTGACGACCAGCGAAAATAATTTACCGGTTTGTTTGAGAACGGCTTTCGTCAGATATTCATGTACAAACTGCATTAGTTTTTGAAAAGGAGTGGATTCAAAATAGGGGGAATCAGGATTGCTCACAAAATAACATCTAAGGGTATTTTGTTTTAAAGTCATTTTTTCAAATCCGATGGCGACAGCGAGCTTTCTGCAACGAACCGTAATGAAAAGATCATTGACGCAGGCAGGCATTGCCCCAAAACGATCTTCCAGTTCGCGGGACATGGCCAACAGACTTTCTTCATTCTCACAATTATCGAGTCGGGTATATAAACTCAATCTTTCCGAAATACTTTCCACATAAGCATCGGGGATGAGAATTTCCAGATCCGTATCAATAACGCAATCTTTCACAAAGTTTTCCTGTTCTTCGATTTCTTCTTTGAAGAGTTCGCGGAATTGACTGCGTTTTAATTCACGGATGGCTTCCTGCAACACTTTCTGATACATTTCAAATCCAATCTCTGCCATGAATCCACTTTGTTCTCCTCCCAGTAAATTACCGGCGCCTCTGATGTCGAGGTCGCGCATGGCAATCTGAAATCCACTTCCCAGCTCACTGTTTTGTTCAAGCGTTTGCAATCTTTTTCTGGAATCGGGAGGAAGGGTGCTGATGGGTGGTGCCAGGAGATAGCAGAAGGCTTTTTTATTGCTTCTTCCCACTCTGCCTCTCAGCTGATGCAGATCGCTGAGTCCGAACTGATGGGCATTGTTTACAATGATGGTATTTACGTTCGGAATATCCACGCCACTTTCTACAATATTGGTACAAACCAATACATCATATTTTTTGTCAATGAAGTCCATAATTTTTTCTTCCAGTTCATGACCTTCGAGCTGACCGTGTGCAAAGCCTATACTAAGATCGGGACACATTCTTTGTAACAAAGAAGCCATCTCTGCAAGTCCTGATACCCGATTGTGGATGAAGAAAACCTGACCGCCTCTTTCCGTTTCAAAATAAATAGCATCTCTGATAAAGTCTTCTTCAAAATAGCGTACTTCAGTTTGTATGGGTTGTCGATTCGGTGGGTGTGTATTGATGATGCTGAGATCTCTTGCGCCCATCAGCGAGAATTGTAAAGTCCTGGGTATGGGTGTTGCTGTCAGCGTGAGGGAATCAATATTGGATCGAAGTGTTTTGATTTTTTCTTTATGACCCACGCCGAATTTTTGTTCTTCATCTACAATGAGTAAGCCCAGATTTTTAAATACTACATCTTTGGCAATCAAGGCGTGGGTGCCAATGATGATATCAATTTTTCCTTCTTTCAGTCTTTCGTATGTTTCTTTTTTTTCCTTGGTGGTTTTGAAACGATTGACATAATCAACTGTTACCGGAAAATCCTTGAGTCGTTCACTGAAAGTTTTGTAATGTTGAAAAGCGAGGATGGTGGTAGGTACCATTACGGCAACCTGCTTTCCATCACAGGCTGCCTTGAAAGCCGCGCGAATGGCGATTTCCGTTTTCCCAAATCCAACATCTCCGCAAACCAGCCGATCCATCGGGGCGTGAGATTCCATGTCTTTTTTGACATCGGCTGTCGCTTTGCTTTGATCGGGTGTGTCTTCATAAATGAAGGAAGCTTCCAGCTCATTTTGCAGATACCCATCCGTTGCAAAAGCATAGCCTTCCTGTGCTTTTCTTTCCGCGTATAATTTAATCAGGTCGAAGGCGATTTCTTTTACTTTCGTCTTTGTTTTTTCCTTTAGTCGCTGCCAGGCATCACTTCCGATTTTGTTGATTTTAGGAATGCTGCCTTCTTTGCCGGTATATTTCGAAATTTTATGCAGTGAGTTGATGTTGACATAGAGTATATCGCCATCTTTATAAATGAGACGAACCGCTTCCTGCATCATTCCATTGACTTCAATTTTCTGTAAGCCGCTGTAGGTGCCTACACCATGATCAATATGGGTTACATAGTCGCCGGGCTGTAGATCGCGCAGCGCACGAATTGTTAGCGCCTTGCTTTTATTGTAGGCCTGTTTGACTTTGTATTTATGATAGCGTTGAAAAATTTCGTGGTCGGTGTAGCATATGAGTTTTAGATCATGATCAATAAAACCTTCATGAATGGCAATGGGAACAGGGGTGAACGGAATCTCTGCTTTCAGATCGGTAAAGATGTTGTGTAATCTTTCCAGCTGCTTAGGGTTTTCTGAAAAAATGCAAGCCGTATAACCTGCCTGCAGGTTTTTGGTAAGATTTTCTATGAGCAGTTCGAATCTTCTGTTAAAGGCAGGTTGTCGCTTGGTATCAAAGTTGACCGTAAATGGATTGCCTTCGTTTGATGTTGTATTAAAATAAGAAGTGTCTCCGAATTCAATCAGATGATATTTTTTGAGTTGAGTTTCTGTTAATTCGGCGGAGATAAAATCTTCTTTTGAAACCTGTATTTTTTCGAGCGGATCCTCTTCTTCCTGCAGACTTGTTTTGGCAGCGGAAAGTTGCAGAAACTGATCCAGTTCTTCCTGTAGGGTAATTATTCTTTCTCTCACGAAACGAAAATTTTTTACCCACACGATGGTATTTTCCGGCAGGAAGTCAAACAGTGAAATTTTTTCCTGCGTTTGAAAGTGGGTGTCCACGTTGGGGATAATACTTACTTCGGTAAGTCTTTTTTCACTCAGCTGGGTTTCCGGATCGAAGATGCGGATGCTGTCCACTTCGTTGCCGAAGAGTTCGATGCGGTAGGGTTTTTCGTTACCGAATGAATAGATATCAAGGATGCCGCCACGTAGCGCGAATTGTCCGGGCTGATAGACAAAGTCGGTAGAAGAAAAACCCAGTTCTACCAGAAAGTTCAGTATGCCGGAGGTGTCGAGTTGATCATTGACTTTAATGAGCAACACATTCCCTTTGAGTTTTTGGGCGACGACTACTTTTTCGAAGAGGGCATCGGGGTAGGTGATGAGAGCGCCAGTACGGAGACCGCTGCTCATGGAGAAGCGGGTTAGGGCTTCAGTGCGCAGCATCACATGCGAAGGGGTTAGTAATTTAAAATTTCGCGGATGTTTGAAAGAAGTCGGGAAAAAGAAAATATTCAATTCATTGGTAATACTTTCAAAGCTGTTGTGAAAGTAGGCCGCTTCTTCCGCATCATTGAGAATGAAGAGGTGGTTATATTCTTCGAGGGAAGGGTGATTGTAGAGGGCGGAGGCGACAAACTGGGAGGCACTTCCCTGAAGTTGTTGGAGGTACAGAATTTGTTTTTCGGCAAAAGAAAGCCTGTCCGCAATGGTAAAAATGCGGGGAGACTGACGATATTGGTTCAGCGGCAATTCCGTGTTCACGGGTGCAAAATTACAAAATGCAGTTGGTTAGTAGAAAACCTTTATTTCGATATGAATTATTGAACAGTTCGTCAATGGTAACATATATTGGCTAACTTTGAAACTGATCAAAATGATCCTAGCGGCTGCTTTATTCACTCACTATTCAATATTTGTATGCATCCATCATTTATCAGGTTGTCGTACTTCGCTTTTTGCCTTTTTCCTTTTTTGGTCACCCATAAGCTGATGGCTCAATCTTTTAGAATCAAATTGCAGCACAGGGAGGCTCAAATAGATATGTGTGCCGACTACCGTTTAGCTCAAAAGGAGTTTCTTAAGGGTCGCTGGGGCAATGATTATTATAGCTTGGTTTATTATGATCGAACGCCTGATGCGCGCGAATTAAATGCCTTGAAACTTGGTGGTGGCGCTGTTGTTGAATCAGTATCTGATAATTTTCTGCTGGTTCGGTTTAGTCAAATGCCTACTCAGACATTTTTTATGAACTCCGGCATAAAGGCTGTTGGTCAAATGCCCGCTAAAGAAAAATTGAGTAAAAATTTACTGGAGACATTAGCTGTGAATGAGCAGGCAGCAGAAGGGAATGTCAGAGTTTCTATTCTCCTGCATGATAAGGGGAATGTTGCTGATTTTATGGATAAACTTGCTACGTTCGGATTTGTTTCCGTAAACAGTCGTTATCGAGACGGGGGAATTTATGTAGGGGATATTCCGACCAACCGCATATCGGATATCGCTTCTTTGCCTTGTGTTAAATCGGTAGGCTTGTTCAATTATGAAGCTAAACCGCTTTTGTTTCGGGAAAATGCCGCTTTTGGTTTACAAAATCTAAGGAGCGAAACATCGGGGAAGGGTTTGTCTGGAAAGGATGTAACCATTGGCATAGGTGATAATGCAGATCCCACGTCTCATCTGGATAACCTGTCCAATAACTTTAACAGAAATCCGAGTAGCTTGGGTGCTTCAGGGCATGGCACTGCTGTAACCGGTATTGTTTCAGGAGATGGGATCATTGATGAGCGGTTTACGGGTGTTGCCCCTCGCTCGACTACGGTAACAGACGATTTTGATTTGGTCATTTCCAAATCGGAAACATATGCTAAGGATTTCGGGATGACGGTAACCAATAATTCTTACTATATAGGATTGGCCGGTTGTTCGGGTAACGGAGCATATAACGAATTGAGTGCTTATGCTGATCTTCAAATCGCCACGATCGATACCATCCAACACATATTTGCAGCCGGTAACGATGGTGAACTAACTTGTGCTCCTTATCCCGTTGGTTTTGGAACCATAAAAAGCGGATACCAAACAGCCAAAAATGTTTTGTCGGTGGGTAATTATTCTCTGGCCAATCTTCCCAGAATCATCGGTTCCAATTCAAGCAGAGGGCCTGTTATGGATGGCAGGTTAAAACCTGAAATAATCGCTTCCGGAATGTCTGTAGTGTCAACAACACTGAATGATGCGTACACACATCAAAATTGGGGTACAAGTTTTGCGGCTCCTTTTGTAGCGGGAGTATGGGCGTTACTTACCGAGGACTATAGAAAAAAAAATAATGGCAAAACGCCTCCTTCCGGTTTACTGAAATCCATTCTGTGTAACAGCGCCTCCGATAAGGGCAACCCCGGTCCAGATTACACACATGGTTTTGGATTAATTAATCCAAATAAGGCAGTCGAGGTACTGGAAGAGCGACGTTATGTTGAGGGTACTATTTCAAATGGCGAAAAAAAGCTCCATTCACTAAATCTCCCTATTGGTGTGAAGCAGGTAAAAATCATGTTATACTGGCATGATCGACCTGGATCTCCTTTGTCTGTTTCAGCACTTCAAAATGATTTGGATCTTTCAGTTGCCGATGGAAGCAGTAATTATTTACCCTGGGTATTGAATCCAAGTCCGACCAAAGTAAATGATCCAGCTGTAAGATCGGTTGACAAAATCAATAACATAGAACAGGTAACCATTAATAATCCGGGCAACAAATTGGATATTTCTGTATTGGGCGCTACGATTTTGGGCAACGAGCAGCCTTATTATCTGACATGGGATTATATCATTGACAATTTGCAGATTGTAAGACCGGCCGGAGGAGAGATTCTGGCAGCAGGCGGAAATGAGTTTATCAGTTGGGATGCGATTGATAGACAAGGTGACAGTGTTGCCATTGAATATTCGCTTGACAAAGGGGTTAACTGGTCTCCGGCCGTCAACAGCGATCTAAGCAGAATGTTCATTGGATGGGCTGTTCCTGCCAATATTGCGTCTAATCAGGCAAAAATCAGGATTACAAGATTGCGGGATGGGAAAAGCTCAATGAGTCCGGGAGTATTTACAATTGTCGGAACACCCCAAATAACAATGAATACTGTCTGTGATGGATCCGTTGATATAACCTGGACTGAAATCGGCAATGCCACAGATTATGAAATATTGCAACTTAAGGGATATGAATGGAGTCGGATTGGAGTCACTTCCGGACTTAAATTTTCAATCAGGGGTTTGAATAAGTTTGAATCCTATTGGTTTACCGTAAGGGCGAGAATACAGGAGGTGGCCGGAAGAAGGGCGGTTGCTAAAATTGTTATTCCCAAATTTGATGCTCCTTGTCAATCGGATGAGTTCAATAATGATTTAACGATTGATACTTTGCTTACGCCGCAAATTGGCAGGCAGCTCACTTCAAGTGCATTTGGAGTAGGAGAATCCGTCAAAGTAGGCATTAAAAATCTTGACAACGTTGCATCTCCCGGCCCCTTGGAATTGTATTATCAAATCAATAAACAAATCATTAATAAAGAAGTCGTTAATCAGGTCATCGCCCCGGGTGGTATATTGGAGTACAGTTTTAACGCAAAATCGGATTTGTCCCAATCCGGCAGTTATCAGTTAAAGGTTTGGGTGAAGCAGCCCGGAGACAATAATGCCGCCAATGATACGCTTACTGCACTAATTAGGCATCTTCCCAACACACCTCTACAGTTGCCTTATTCCGAGTCATTTGAAACGACAGGAAAGAATGAATATGTAGGGAATGCTTATGGGCTCAGAGATCTCGAACGATTTGATTTATTTACAAGCTCTCCTTATGGCCGCGCACGTACTTTTGTAAATACCGGAATGGCCCTCAATGGAAACAGATCTTTAACTCTCGACGCTGCTCAGTTCAGAGGAGGAATAAACACGAATTATTTATTA
>JAGWWM010000032.1 GCA_018970395.1 Bacteroidota bacterium | reverse complement strand
CAAACAATCATCATGAAGAAATTTTACACATTGCTTAAAGGAAGCATGCTCCTGTTGCTGGCAGGTATGTTTTCTATCTCTGCTACAGCACAAGTTTTTTATGCCGACAATGGTTCCGACCCTGCTTATGCCAACGGTTGGAAAAGCGGCACTAACGGTGGTACGGGCTTTCTTCCCTGGGTCATCAAAGAAGGTCCATTCGATTTCGCCGCTTGTACGGGATGGCCGGATACTGCCCTTGCAGAAGGTAAAAATGTACGTTTATTCGTTACCTGTCCTCCCAATACCAATGGTGCGGATTTATATGTGAGCGGAAGTTTTGAAGGCGCTCTTAATTGTGGTACGAATAACTGGTCAGGTGGTGGCAATGCTTGTTTAAAACTCAGAAAACTGGAAGGCTCTAACAGATGCTACTGGATAGATTTGAATTTGGATAATCAATCCGAATTTAAAATTACCAGAGGAGCCTGGACTTCAGTAATGAAGGGAAGCGACATTAGTAGGTTTCCGGAAGGCAATGAACTTGCTAATATCAAATGGAATGGGGCTGCAGAACAATTGTTAACTGTAGAAAAATGGGCTGATCTGCCCTTGGTTTCCAATAACGTAGAATATTTAATTGGTAATCCTAAAAGAAGCGGGCTTGATGTAACTGATACGGTTGCGTTCAGACTCAGATCAACCGGCGCAGGCTACCTCAATGCACTCCGCAAATTTCAAACTCCCATGGGCATCACCGATATCCTCACTTTTGAATGGGGTTTTAACTGGGATTCTAATCCCCAAGGATTCAAAGGCTTTGATTTGAAATCAGGAGATACTACTGTTTATAATGTGGGTACCAATGGCAGCAGCCCTGTTATCCGTGCCAACGGCTTATCCGGAAAAGGATTGGATATTTACGGGGTAAAACCGGTGGCGGTGTATGTTGAAAGAATCAATGATTCCGAATACTTCATTCAACTTACCGGGAGAGATGGTAAAGAGTCTGTTACCGATACTTTAAAAACTGCCAAAGCAATAGATGGAATCGATTTCTATATTGGCGGTCAAAAAGATACTTCCGTTAATCGGGATGTGTATTTCAATAATTTCCTTCTGTTGTCTAATGTAGAATCCTCTGTTTCCAACCTATTAGTTGAGAAAGGTTTCAGTGTTTACCCCAACCCGGTTGCTAAAGGAGGTACACTTCAACTGGCTTTCCGTAATCGTAAAGCGGGTCAATACACTATTTCCTTGTTTGATATCAATGGAAGAAGGGTACAACAATCTGTCGTAGGTCATGCGGGCGGAAATGCTGTTCAACGTATCTCCGTTTCTTCTCAATTACCATCCGGTACTTACTTTGCTGAAGTAATGGGCAATGGCAAAAGAGAACATGTGAAATTGATTGTACAGTAATTTTTAATTTATTTCCCACACTCTTTTATAAACCCCGCCCTAAAGGGCATGGGAATTGAACCGACCTTCTAAACCCCGCCCTAAAGGGCGGGGTTATTTATTGCAGCTCGACAGCTAAATACTGACCGGTATGACTCTGCTTGCATTTCACCAGCTCCTCCGGCGTTCCTTCAAACAATACCTGTCCGCCTCCGGCTCCGCCTTCAGGCCCGATGTCTATAATGTGATCCGCGACTTTAATCACATCCATATTGTGCTCAATCACCAATACCGTATTGCCCCGATCGGTTAACCGGTTCAATACCTCCAGCAAATGATGAATATCCTGAAAATGCAAACCGGTGGTGGGCTCATCCAATATGTAAAATGTTTTACCGGTATCCTTCTTCGCCAGTTCGGTGGAAAGCTTCACCCGCTGCGCCTCTCCGCCACTCAGGGTGACGGCACTCTGTCCTAAAGTAATATAACCCAGTCCTACTTCTTCAAGTATCTTTATTTTTCTGTACAGATAAGGAACGGGTTTGAAAAATTCCACGGCTTCTTCCACCGTCATGTTCAACACATCTGCAATGGATTTTCCTTTGTAACGAATCTCCAGCGTTTCGCGATTGTATCTTTTCCCATTGCATTTTTCGCAATGAATATACACGTCGGGCAAGAAATTCATTTCTATCACCCGCATGCCGCCGCCTTCGCATACTTCACATCTCCCTGTTTTTACATTGAAGGAAAACCGCCCTGCATTATAGCCCCTGATCTTTGCTTCGGGTACGGCTGCAAACAACTGACGGATTTCGGTAAAGAATCCGCAATAGGTGGCAGGATTGCTGCGCGGCGTTCGTCCAATGGGTGACTGATCTATTTCAATGACTTTGTCAATATGTTCCAGTCCACTAATAGATTGATAGGGCATTGCCGGCATCCGCGAATCATAACAATGCTTGCTCAGTAAAGGGTAGAGGGTTTCATTGATGAGCGTACTCTTTCCGCTGCCGCTGACTCCGGTTACTACAATCAATTTGCCGAGAGGAAAAGCGACATTGATTTTTTTCAGATTGTTGCCCGATGCGCCTTTCAATTCCAGATAATTACCGTTTCCTTTTCTTCTTTCTTTGGGCACCGGTATATTTTTTCTTCCCAACAGATAGTCTGCGGTATCGCTTCCACTTTGAATCACTTCCTCCGGTTTTCCTTTCGCCACCACGCGGCCTCCATGCTGCCCCGCGCCCGGACCTATATCAATCAGGTAGTCGGCCGCGAGCATAATATCCTTGTCATGCTCCACCACCAATACTGAATTGCCAATATCCCGCATCTTCTGCAAGGCCTCAATCAATCGCTTGTTGTCGCGCTGATGCAATCCAATACTCGGCTCATCTAAAATATAAGTAATACCCTGCAACTGCGAACCAATCTGCGTGGCAAGCCGTATGCGCTGACTCTCTCCGCCACTTAATGTTTTTGAACTACGGTTCAGCGTGAGATAACTCAATCCCACATTCAGTAAAAACTGCAAGCGATCCCGAATTTCTTTCAACACATCCTTCGCAATCATCCGCTGCTTCTGCGTGATCCGCAACTCCAGTCCGTCAAACCAGGCTGCCAAGTGATCCAGATTCATCTCACTCAGTTCAGCAATATTTTTACCGTCAATTTTAAACCACAGACTTTCTTTTTTCAAACGCGTGCCCTTGCAGGTGGCACAGGGATGCAATTCCATAAATCCTTCCGCCCAGTTCAATACCATTTCACTTGAGGTATCCTGAAACCAGCGATTGAGCAAGGGAATGACGCCCTCGTAGTCACTCTCTTTTTCAGCACTTTCGCTTCCCAGTTCATTGCCATACAAGACCAGGTTCAGCGCTTTCTCCGATAACTGCGCAATAGGTTTATCGAGGGAAAACTTTTTCTTCTTCGCCAATGCCTGCACCTGTTTGAAATAGTAGGATTCCCTTTCTTCTCCTAAAGGTTTAACACCCCCTTCATTGATGCTCAAGGAGCGATCGGGCATCACTGCATCCATGGATACCTGATGTATTTGTCCGATACCCTTGCAATCGGGGCAGGAGCCGTAGGGAGAATTAAAGGAGAAGGCGTTGGGAGAGGGCTCTTCATAGCTGATGCCGGTTTCTTCACACATCAGTTGCCGAGAATAGGCAACCACTCCGGCACTTTCCGTTTCCAGCAGCATCAATTCCTTGCCCATTTTGAGTGCTTGCTGAATACTCTGACCAAGGCGCGTGCGAAATTCATCGGTCACTTTCATCCGGTCAATCACCACTTCGATATCGTGAATTTTATAGCGGTCTAAACTGATTTTTGCAGAGAGGTCTTTCATCTCTCCATCTACACGCACTTTTACAAAACCTTTTTTTCTGATTTCTTCGAAGAGTTCGCGGTAATGTCCTTTGCGACCCCGTACGAGCGGAGCGAGTACAGAAATTTTTTGATTTTCAAAACGCTCATAAATATTCGCGCGGATTTCTTCTTCACTCCATTTCACCATCTGTTTACCGGTGTTGTAAGAATAGGCGTCGCCGGTTCTCGCAAAAAGCAGCCGCATGAAATCATATACTTCGGTGATGGTGCCCACGGTGGAACGGGGGTTTTTATTGGTGGTTTTCTGCTCAATGGAGATAACGGGAGAGAGGCCGGTAATCTGATCTACATCGGGGCGTTCCATACTGCCGGCAAACTGACGCGCATAGGCGCCAAATGTTTCGAGATAGCGCCTTTGTCCTTCTGCAAAAACCGTATCAAAAGCAAGGGAAGATTTGCCGCTGCCGCTGATGCCCGTAATGACGACGAGCTGATTTTTCGGAATCTGCAAAGAGACATTTTTCAGATTATGCTCTCTCGCACCAATGATGTCTATGTACTCGGTATCCTGTGGTATCGCCTGCGGAATCTTTTTTGGCATAGGGCAAAGTTACTACTTTGATTCCTCCAGCTTGTTCCACATTTGTTGAAATACTTTTTCTTTTAATGCCGGCAGATCCGTAAGGGTAAGTCCGGCAGTAGAAACAGGGTCTAAAAAAAACATGCGGATGATGCCGGGTTTGAAATATAACAGCTTTCCTGCAGGCAGCATTTCATGCGTGCCGGCAATGACGGCAGGTATCAGCGGGGTTTGCGTTTCAATCGCTAATCGGAATGCTCCGTCTTTAAAAGGACTGAGCGGCATATTGGTTTTGTTGCGTGTACCCTCCGGATAAAGGCATACATGCAAGCCGATGGATAATGCCTGCTTCATATCGAGGTAGCTTTTTTTTCGGCTGCTTTCACTTTTGCGATCTACCAGAATGCTCCCCCGCTTATAAACGATTCCGAATAAGGGAATTTTAGAAAGCTCCACTTTTGCGATGGTTTTGTTGCCACCGGGAATGCCTGGCGAGGAAACGGGGATATCCATGAAAGAGCGATGATTGCAGACCACCACATAGGGTTGGTTTTTCTGGAATTTTTTCCGTCCGTAAATACGCAATACCACGCCGGCAAGCGGTAAAAAAACAGCCATCCAGATTCTACTGATGACAATGAAATAGCGGGTGCGTTGGGGCTCCGGAAAAAGTCCAATCAGGGCAACCGGAAGCAATATGATGAGTAAAGTAATGATGAACCAAAGCAACACCCATACAGCCCAAAGAGTTGCAAGAATATTAAGTACCATTTTTTTCAAAGACCTCATATTAAGATAATTTCCAGTTGATGGGAGATTTTCTTTGTCTCATCAGGTATTCATTGGCTAACGAAAAATGTCGGCAACCAAAAAATCCTTTGTCTGCACTAAAGGGAGAAGGATGGGCTGCTTTTAGTACATAATGTTTGTTTTCATCAATGAGACTTTGTTTTTGTTGCGCGAATTTTCCCCATAATAAAAAAACCAGTCCTTCTTTTTTTTCAGAGAGCAATCGAATGACAGTATCGGTAAAAGTTTCCCACCCGATTTTTGAATGACTGAGCGGCTCGTTGAGTCGGACCGAAAGAAAAGCATTCAGCAGCAATACCCCTTGCTCCGCCCATTGGGTCAGATTTCCTTGCTGACGCGGCATGCTGACTCCAAGATCAGCCATGATTTCTTTGAAAATATTTTGGAGGGAGGGGGGAGGAGTTACGCCATCGGGTACCGAAAAACTCAGTCCGTGTGCCTGCCCCCAGCCATGGTAGGGATCCTGTCCTAAAATGACAACTTTTACATCTTCAAAAGGGGTGAGGTTGAAAGCGTTGAAGAGCAGACTGCCCGGAGGACAAATGGTTTTTTTCTGCAGTTTTTCAATCTTGAGAAAAGCGACAATCTCTCGAAAATAAGTTTTCGAAAATTCTTTATCCAGTAATGCTTTCCAGCTTTGTTCTATTTTTACATTCATGTTGCAGTCAAAAGCCGGGATTAAGAGTTGAAAAGAATGGCTAAACCTTTAACTTTCAACTTTCAACTTTTAACTTTTAACTTTCTTCGTGATCCCGACACGATTCGAACGTGTGACCCACAGCTTAGAAGGCTGTTGCTCTATCCAACTGAGCTACGGGACCAATTATGAAGTGCAAAGATAAAATGCGGAGGCGTAGTTACCAAACAAGCTTTTTCCCAATTCTTTTGATGCACTCCACCCTAAAGGGCGGGGTTAATTTATCTGGCGCCCGGAGAAAATTCAAATTGAACCCCTTCAGGGTTCTGTTTTTTCTATCTTTACATTACCGCCGATTTTATCGGCGGCTATTCATATTGAACCCCGTTGGGGTTCAATATTCAATTTTAGATGCCGAAACATTATTGAGTATGCTAATGAACCCTGAAAGGGTTCAATATTAATAACCACCGGCGGGAGCCGGTGGGGGGAACATACTTTTATTCTAACAACCCTGAAGGGGTTGAATATATTGTTGCGTACCTACGACACGCTGTTCTCCTGTACAATTGAATTACTACCAATATTTCATCCCTACGGGATTCAATAATTCAGGGATTGTACTTTTCTAAAATGATGATGGAATAATATTCCCCGGACAGCAATGGTTTTCAGTTTTTACTTTTATGATGTTTTGGAGATGTTTCGCTGTCGCTCAACATGACGCCCTTTGCGGTCTTTGCCCCTTTGCGAGTTTTGCGTGAAATAAACATTGAAAAATGATGCAATAATTTTATCCTATTATCAAAAAAATCAATAGCAGAATACGTTATTTAAGAAAAATCCCATATTATCTTTGAAACAACAAGCCATTCAATAAAAAACCTTCTATGCCCAAAACGAATTTGTCGCGCAACACCTTAGCCATTATTCTTGGCGGAGGAGCGGGTACCCGTCTTTTTCCGCTGACCGCCAGCAGAAGTAAACCCGCCGTACCGATTGCAGGCAAATACCGGCTGGTGGATATACCGATTTCCAATTGCATGAATTCAGGGATTAACCGCATGTTTGTACTCACGCAATTCAATTCCGCTTCACTCAATAAGCATATTAAGAACACCTATCACTTCAGCATGTTTAGCAGCGCATTTGTTGACATATTAGCTGCAGAACAGACGCCGGATAATGCAGGATGGTATCAGGGTACTGCCGATGCAGTACGTCAATGTTTGCGGCATATGGATCAGCATGAAGCGGAGTATATTTTAATTCTTTCCGGTGATCAGTTGTATCAGATGGATTTTCAAAAAATGCTGGAAGCGCATGTAGAGCAGGGTGCTGAAATTTCTATTGCCACTATTCCGGTAGCCGCCCGCGAAGCGCCGGAGCTGGGGATATTAAAATCGAATGAAGCAGGGTGGATTACTTCTTTCATTGAGAAACCCGCCGCTGATTTGCTGCCCAACTGGGAAAGTGATACCGGAGCGGAGATGCGTAAGATGGAAAGAGTATATCTCGCTTCGATGGGGATTTATATTTTCAACCGTCGCCTGCTAACCGAACTCTTACTCAGCGAATATAATGCGGCCACTGATTTCGGGAAAGAAATTATTCCCAATGCCATCTCCAATCATAAAGTGGCGAGCTATCAGTATGAAGGATACTGGACAGACATCGGAAATATTTATTCTTTCTTTGAAGCCAACTTAGCACTGACGCAGGAGATTCCGGATTTCAATTTATTTGACAACGATAACCCCGTCTATACGCGTGCCCGCATGTTGCCTCCGGCAAAAATCAGTGGTACAACACTCGAAAAAACCATTATTGCGGAAGGCTCGATTATTCTTGCCAGCAGGGTAGAAAACAGTGTGATTGGTATTCGTACCCGAATCGGACACGGCACTACGGTTGTCAGTTGCTATATTATGGGGAGCGACTATTACGAAACCATAGAAGAAATGGACAGAGCTGCGGCTGAGGGGATTCCTAAAATCGGTATCGGCGATCGTTGTTATATCCGCAATACGATTATAGATAAAAACTGTCGCATTGGGAACGATGTGCGCATCAACGGAGGAAAGCATCTGCCCAATGCGAATCATGAGCTGTATGCAGTAAAAGACGGTATAGTGGTGGTGAAAAAAGGCGCCGTGTTGCCCGATGGGTTTGTTATCTGAAGAGTTTTTGAATATACTTGACTAATTCTCACTATCTTAGGCGGTAAATTCGTTTATCAAACAACCCATTATGTCAACCATCAACCCTACTGCGGGGAAACCGCGTTTAACATTTGCTCAGATCGTTAATATGAGCGTTGGATTTTTCGGGATACAATTCGCTTTCGGATTACAAAATGCCAACGTAAGCAGGATTTTTCAAACCCTCGGTGCAAAGATTGAAGAGATTCCGATCTTGTGGATTGCTGCTCCTCTGACCGGATTGATTGTACAGCCGATTATCGGACACATGAGCGATAAAACATGGATTGGCAAGTTGGGAAGAAGAAGACCTTATTTCCTTGCCGGCGCTATTTTAGCTTCCCTTGCTTTGCTTCTCTTCCCCGGAGTGGCTGCACTTTGGATGGCAGCGGTCATGCTTTGGCTGCTGGATGCTTCCATCAATATTTCCATGGAACCCTTTCGTGCTTTTGTGGGGGATCTGCTTCCTGACTCGCAACGAACCACCGGCTTTGCCATGCAAAGCTTTTTTATCGGAGTAGGTGCCGTTATTTCATCTTTACTTCCTTATATCCTCACTGCTTGCGGCATTGCCAATGAAGCTGCAGAAGGATTGATTCCCGACTCCGTAAAATATTCCTTTATCATTGGAGCTGCTGTTTATATGCTGGCCATCTCTTATACAGTGATTACCACGCGCGAATACTCTCCGGAAGAACTGAAAAGCTTTGGCGAAGAATCGGCAGCAACACAGGGTATTGAAATCAAAACACCGGCAAATAAATTTTTAAACAAAGGACTGCTTTGGCTGATGATCGGAATTGCTTTAAGCGCGCTACTCTATTACTACAATTTCAATCGCACTGAAAAACTGGAAAAAGAATTATATGTCCTTACCGGTGGATTAACGGCTTTTGGTCTGTTTCAGCTCATTGCTTTTTTCTTTCACAATCAAAAAAAATCAAATGGTTTTGTGGAAGTGATGGATGATCTCAATTTTCTGCCATCTATGATGAAAAAACTTGCCGTTGTACAGTTCTTCTCCTGGTTTGCACTTTTCGCCATGTGGATTTATACAACGCCTGCGCTGGCGCAACATATTGCGGGTACCGTTGATACCACGTCTGAAGCCTATAACAAAATAGGCAACTGGGTAGGTGTTTTGTTTGCCTGCTACAACGGGTTCTCCGCTTTGTTTGCTTTTCTGCTTCCTGTATTGTCCCGCTCATTCTCCCGTTCCGGGGCACACATGATCGCTTTAATGTCAGGGGGAATCGGACTTGTGTCTTTTTATTTTTTTAAAAATGAATACTGGCTTATCCTTAGTATGGCTGGGGTTGGTCTGGCATGGAGCAGCATTCTTGCAATGCCTTATTCAATGCTTACCAGAGCACTGCCTTCTCATAAGATGGGTGTGTATATGGGCATCTTTAATTTCTTCATTGTGATTCCGCAAATACTTGCAGCCACTTTGCTGGGAATATTCACCAAACATCTTTTTGGTGGATCAACAATTTATACGATTGTGCTCGGAGGAATATCCATGATGGTGGCAGCGTTTCTGACGAGTCGGATTAAGGAGGAAAGTTGATGGGTATAAAAACCTTAAATACAAACATATATGAAGATCTACTACAATTTTTTTGTTTTACTGCTGTTAACGCTGCATTCAAATGCTGCTGATCTTCCACAGTTCTACCCATCCTCCTGGTGGGTTGGCATGAAGAATAAGCAATTGCAACTGATGGTTTATGGCAAAGAAACCGGCCACTATTCCTCAGTAAAATGTATTCAACCCGGCGTTACGCTAAAAAATGTACATCGTTTCAAGAACAAGAATTACCTCATTCTTGATTTAATCATCGGTGCCAATACCATGCCCGGCATGATGTCGGTGCAGCTTTCCGGCGGAACGCAGCCCGATCAGTCCTTGAGATACGAATTGAAAGCCAGAAAAAAAGGCAACGGGGTGAGTTTTGCCAAAGGGGTAAACAGTTCTGATTTAGTTTATTTGATTATGCCTGATCGTTTCAGCAATGGCGATCTTTCCAATGATCGCATACCCGGCATGAAAGATCAAACGCTTCGCCGCGATACGGTATTTAACCGCCATGG
The DNA here is from genome assembly GCA_018970395.1 of Bacteroidota bacterium. GTDB lineage: Bacteria > Bacteroidota > Bacteroidia > Chitinophagales > Chitinophagaceae > Lacibacter. Next base: position 12,014 of record JAGWWM010000032.1, on the reverse strand, counting down.
CGGTGATTTGGCAGGTATTGAAAATAAATTAGATTATTTGTATGATTTGGGTGTAACAGCTTTATGGCTCAACCCCATTTGGGAAAATGATATGCCCGATCGTACGGAGCACGGGTATGCGTTTACCAATCATTATAAAGTGGATCCGCGACTTGGTACGAATGCCGCCTATCAGCAACTCGTTGATGCCTGTCATCTCAAAGGGATGAAAATGATTCAGGATGCCGTGTATAATCACGTGGGGATTGAACATTTTTTGTATCGGGATATGCCCGACAGTTCCTGGTTTCATCGTTGGCCGGCATTTACCAACACCAATTATAAAGACCAGGTACTCTTCGATCCCTATGCCGCTGCTTCAGATAAAAAAGTAATGACCGACGGATGGTTCGTTCCTGCTATGCCCGACTGGAATCAGCATAATGCTTTCGTAGCAAATTTTTTGATTCAGCATGCCATCTGGAGTGTGGAAGAATTCGGAATCGATGGTTTTCGGATTGATACGTATGCGTACAATGATTTAGACTTCATGAATCGCTGTAATAAAGCCTTGTATGATGAATATCCCAAACTCAGCATCTTTGGAGAAACCTGGGTGCATGGAGTAATCAATCAAAGTTATTTCTGCGAGAATAATTTGCAGATTCCTTATAAGAGCAACTTGCAGGCAACTACTGATTTTCAAACTTTGTTTTATGGCATTCAGCCCGCATGCAATGAAAAGTTTGGATGGACAGAAGGGGTGAATAAACTCTATACTACGCTTGCGCAGGATGTAATCTACAAAGATCCTTCTCGTCAGGTTATCTTTCTCGACAATCATGATATTGCCCGTTTTTATTCAATCGTAGGAGAGGATACGGCTAAATATAAAATGGCTTTTGCGTGGTTGCTTACGGCAAGAGGAATTCCGCAAATGTATTATGGCAGCGAGATTTTAATGACCGGTTTCACTTCTCCGAATGACGGCTACGTTCGACAGGATTTTCCCGGTGGATGGGAGGGCGATCGCTATAATAAGTTTTCATCGGATGGCCGGACTAAAAAAGAGAATAGCATTTTTAATTATATCCGTACGCTTGCCAATTACCGTAAAAAATCTCCTGCTTTAACTCAGGGGAAATTGACTCAGTTTCTTCCGGTGGATGGCGTGTATGTCTATTTCAGACATACCGATCAGCAAAAGGTGATGTGCATCATGAATGCGAGCAGCGACAAGCAAACGCATTCACTTTCCCGATACCGAGAAAAGTTGGGCAGCGCCTTGCGCGGGAAAAATGTAGTAACGGGAGAAGTGATTTCGCTGAACGGAACAGTGGAACTTCCTCCTTACACCAATTGGGTGATTGAATTGATTCCTTAAGGGGATGGAGGTGGTTGAGCTTGTCGAATCCACCTTGGGTTTTTTCTACTAAATTTTATGCAGCGATACGAAGACTTCCATTTTATTGACACTACAAAACCGGTCTGGAATTATTCCCGGTTTGAAGGAGAAGATATTCGCAATTTTCAGCAAGGCACCAATTATCGTTGTTACGAATTATTTGGCGCCCATTATATGGAAGTGTTGGGAAGAAAGGGTTATTATTTCGCAGTGTGGGCACCCAACGCAACATCCATCACCGTCTTTGGCGGATTCAACGACTGGAACAAATCCACGCACGCCCTCTACGTACGACTTGATCAATCCGGTATCTGGGAAGGTTTTATTCCGGATGTGCAACCCAATATTTCATATAAATTTCATATTCATGGCTATGGCGGTGTTCGGCTGGATAAAGGCGATCCCTATGCGCAGTATTGGGAATTGAGACCAAATACGGCTTCCGTAACTTTTCAATCCTCCTATGCATGGCAGGATCAACAATGGATGCAAACACGCAAGAAAAACAATGCGCTTGATGCACCCTGGTCGGTATATGAAGTACATCTTGCCAGCTGGATGCGACCGGATGCTGCCAATGAAGAAGTCTATCACAGTTATGATTTTTTCAAAGAGCGCTTGGTCCATTATGTGAAAGAAATGGGGTTTACCCACGTAGAACTGATGCCGGTAATGGAACATCCTTTCGATGGCAGTTGGGGCTATCAGGGCACGGGTTATTTCGCACCCACTTCCCGTTTTGGCAATCCCGATCAGTTTCGCGCGTTGATAGATGCTTTTCATCAGGAAGGCATTGGCGTGATATTAGACTGGGTGCCTTCGCATTTTCCGTACGATGCGCACGGATTGTTTATGTTCGATGGGGCCCATACGTATGAATACGCCGATATGCGCAAGGGATATCATCCCGACTGGAACAGTTATATTTTCAATTACAAAAGAGGGGAAGTGCGTTCTTTCCTCATCAGCAGCGCGCGCTACTGGCTCGATCAGTTTCATGCAGATGGCTTAAGAGTGGATGCGGTTTCTTCGATGCTAAAGCTCAACTATTCTCGCAAAGAAGGGCAATGGGAACCGAATGAATTTGGAGGAGACGGCAATCTCGAAGCCATTGAATTTGTAAAAGATCTGAACCATGTATTGTATCGTGATTTTCCCGATATACAAATCATTGCGGAAGAAGCCACCGATTGGCCGGGGGTTAGCAAGCCAACCTATGCGGATGGCTTAGGCTTTGGCATGAAGTGGATGATGGGTTGGATGCATGACACGCTCAAATATTTCAAGCAGGATCCTGTTTTCAGAAAGTATCAGCAGGATCAGTTTTCCTTCAGCATGATGTATTTCTACGATGAAAATTTCATGCTTCCTTTGAGTCATGATGAAGTAGTACATGGCAAAAGTCCAATGCTCTATAAAATGCCCGGTGATGAGTGGCAGCGCTTTGCCAATCTGAGATTATTGTATGGGTATATGTTTGCGCATCCGGGAGCTAAACTGTTATTCATGGGCAATGAATTCGGAGCTACTTCCGAATGGAATTACAAAACAGAACTACCCTGGCATTTGCTTCAGTACGCATATCACGAGGGAATTCAACGGTGCATCAAAGAACTTTGCCATTTGCTGAAAACGCAACCTGCCCTCTATGAAAATCAATACAGCACCGATGGTTTTGAATGGGTGGATCTCAATCATCGGGAAGATTCGGTCATTGCTTTCAGGAGAAAAGCTAAAAGTCCAAAGGATGATGTACTTGTTATTCTCAATATGACCCCGGTAGTTCGACAGGGTTGGAAGATAGCAGCCGGAGGGAAAAAACAATGGAAGGAGATTTTTAATAGTGACAGCCGTCTCTTCGGAGGCACCGGCGATGTCAACAACGACCAAATACAGCCGGTTTCAGGTGAGGAAGAGGGGCAAATGACGCTTCTCACCCTTGATTTACCTGCTTTGGCTGTAGTTTTTCTAAGGTGAAGTACTTAATTTTAACAAAAGGACTTGCAAATGTTTCTTTTCAGTTTTATGACGTACTACTTTTACATACGTAAACCAGTTATAAAACTACAAAACAGTATCCAAATGAAAACTTTACTCCTCCTCCTCACAGCCGGCACCTTGTTCAGCGGTGTGGCCTTCTCTGCTGACAGAGACAGTTCAAACGTATTGCTTAAAAAAGCAAAAATTGCCCGTACTGAAAAAAGAATCAGTATGGCGATGAATTTATTTAAACAATCTATCGAGCAGGATCCAACCAATGCCGCAGCTTATAAAGAAATGGGCGAATATGCTATTGAAACCCGCAACTACCGTCAGGCTTATCTTGCCTTAACCAAATGGAATCAATTAGAGCCTGAAAACCACAATGCTCTTTTATCTCTTGCCAATATCAACTACATGATGAGCAAATATGAAGAGGCTTTGACCTTTGCTCAAAAATGGGAAAATGCGAATCCCGGTGCTACACAAGATTTACTGATTGGAATGTGTCATTATTATCTTGAAAACTTCGATCAGGCCATTACCCGTCTTACTGTTGTTGCCTCCACTCAAACTGAAGATGCTTCTTTACAATATGCTATCGGACGTAGTTATGTTCAGCAAGGTCAATTTGAGGCCGCGCTTCCTTTTTATCAAAAAGCGACTTATATCGATAGAAAAAATGCCAGATATCCTTATGAATTGGCAATGGTATATTACGCAATTCCCGATGATAAGAAATCCATTACTTATATGGAAATGGCCGCTCAAAGAGGCTGGGTAATGAACGCTGATTATTACGAAAATTTGGCTCATGCCTACCTGAATACAGGCAACTATAGCAGAGCAGTTGATTTGTTGAAAATTTCTTTGGAGCAACGTCCTTATCATGTTGGCGCAACCTTTGCTTTAGCTGAGGCTTATTTCAAAGGCAATAAATTTCAGGATGCCATTCAGCAATGGGATCAGGTGATTCAACTGGACAGCAAAAATGCCCGCTCTGTTTTTATGATGGGTGTTGCCTATCAAAAATTGGGACAGAAAGATAAAGGTGCCATCCTTTGCGATAAAGCGATTGGAATGGATAACAGTCTTCGTTCCTTAAAACAAAACTTACTTGAAGGAGGTTTGTAATTCAATTCAGATACTGTTGTTTCTTAATAGGTGTAATAAAGGCAGCTCTTCGGAGCTGCTTTTTTATTGGAGAATAATGCAACCAATGAACCCATAAATTTTTGGTAGTTTTGTACTTATGAACGATCCGTTGAACAGGTCGGCCACGCTGGCGATACTCGATTTGTATAATGGCCATCCCAATGAGGGCATGCGTTGTATTCGTCAGTTGATTGAAGCTTTTTCATTGGGAAGTGGTTGCTCTATCTCTTATGATATTTTTGATGTTCGTCAAAAAGGAGAAGTGCCCGATCTTTCCTACGATCTGTATATTTCTACCGGCGGCCCGGGCAGTCCTTTTGAAGGAGAAGGTCAGGAGTGGGAAAAAAAATATTTCGACTGGCTTACCCGATTGCTGGCATGGAATGAATCCGACCATGATTACCCAAAAAAACAAGTACTTTTTATCTGCCATTCTTTTCAAATGGCCTGCCGTTATTTTAAAGTGGGGACAGTCAATAAGCGAAAATCCACTTCTTTTGGAGTCTTTCCTGTTCACCTGATGCCGCATACGGGCAATGAGGTTATTTTTAAAGGATTAACAGATCCGTTCTACGTAGTGGACAGTCGTGATTACCAGGTGGTACAACCTGATTTTGTGCAGTTGAAAAAAATCGGTGCCAAGATTCTTTGTATTGAAAAAGATCGTCCACATGTGCCGCTTGAAAGAGCGGTAATGGCGATTCGTTTCAATGATTATATGGTGGGCACACAATTTCATCCGGAAGCGGATGCTGTGGGGATGAGTATGTATCTGCAGCGGGAGGATAAAAAAGAAACGGTCATTGCGAATCATGGTTTTGAAAAATGGAAGCGCATGATTGAGCACCTGGAAGATCCGGATAAAATACTGCGTACTTACCATCATATTTTTCACAACTTTTTTTCACAGGCATTGCTTCCCGCTATTTCGTATGCGGGATGAATAGCAACAACCGACCCAGTATGATACCCTCTGTTCGCTCCGCCTTCAATGCAGGATTCACCCAAGAAAAATATCGGAACTTTTTGAAGGATTTGGATACGCATTATCCGGGAGTGATTGATTTCAGGTTGGCGGAAACGCCGGTCTTTGTTCCGAAAGATTTTACGGAGAAAATGTTATCGGCTTGTGAGCATATTATTGATGTGATGCTCGAGCCTTCTTTTCAGGAGTTGACTGCCGCCGCCGTTCCGGCGGCGGAACAAGTGCCGGGTGCGGAAAAATTTCCGCAAATGATGTGCTTTGATTTCGGCATCTGTCGCAATGCCAACGGTATCCTCGAACCGCAACTCATCGAAATGCAGGGCTTTCCTACCATGTACGGATTCCAGGCTTTCTTCCCCGAAATCATGCGTCGGCATTTTACCATCCCCGATCACTTCAGCCATTATTTCAATGGCTATACCAAGGATACTTATCTCGCAATGCTGCGGCAGCTCATACTAGGCAATCATGCTGCCGAAAATGTGATCCTGCTCGAATGGAAACCTTTTCAGCAAAAAACACTGATTGATTTTCTGTGCACCCGCGATTACCTCGGCATCGAACCGGTTTGCCTCACTGAATTAATTGCCGAAGGAGAACAGCTTTTCTATGCCAAAGCAGGAAAGAAAATTCCTGTGAATCGCATCTACAATCGCATTATTTTTGATGAACTCAATCATCAGCTAAAAGGAGAAAAAGTGATTGATCTGACAAAACCTTATAACGTAGAATGGGTCCCGCATCCCAACTGGTTTTATCGGCTCAGCAAATACACGCTTCCCTTTTTACGACATCCTTATATTCCCGAAACTTATTTTTTAAACGAACTCAAAATCCTGCCCGACGATCTTGCTCAATTTGTATTGAAGCCGCTGTTTTCTTTTGCCGGACAAGGCGTAGTAATTGATGTAACGCACGACGAAATAGAAAAAATTGACAACCCGGAAGCATTCATTCTCCAACGTAAAGTGGATTATGCTGCGGTCATTGAAACGCCCGACGAACCGGCAAAAGCTGAAATACGCGTGATGTATGTGTGGCCGGAAGGAGCTGCTCGTCCGCATGCTGCTACCAATTTAACCCGACTCAGTAAAGGGAAAATGATTGGCGTTCGATATAATAAGGATCGTGAATGGGTAGGAGGGACGGTCTCCTTTTTTGAGCAGTAAAAAATTTTATTCAATTCCTGCTAAAAACTGCGACCCGATATAATCCACCACATCGGTCAGACTTTCTTTGGATTCATATACTGTCAGTTGACGATCGGCACCGGTACCTTTCAGCATCATATCAGGAATTTTTTCAATGATATGCCGGTTGCCTAATTCATCTACTACGTCATCAATAAAATCGAGCAGCTCAAGCAATAAAGCGCGTGTGTCAATCTCTTCCTCTTTTCCGAAATCAATCAGCTTGCCGTCGAGTCCGTAGCGACTGGCACGCCATTTGTTTTCATTGATAAGCGCACGCTGATACTGAATGAAATTCATATTCTGCATCCGAAGCTTGTACAACTTTGCTGTGATCGCTTGTGCCAGTGCCGTAATACAAATAGTTTCCTCAATTGTCATCGGTACATCACAAATGCGGTATTCAATCGTATTGAAGAAAGGATGCACGCGCATGTCCCACCAGATTTTTTTCGCATTGTCAATACAATTAGTCTTGATGAGCAGACTTACAAAATTGTCGTACGCTTCTATGCTTTCAAAATATTCAGGGATGCCGGTGCGCGGAAACTTGTCAAACACTTTGGTGCGAAAAGATTTGTAGCCTGTTTTTCTTCCTTCCCAAAACGGGGAGTTAGTACTCAATGCGTAAATGTGCGGAAGGAAATAACGCACGGAATTTGCCAGATGAATCGCCATTTTCCGATCGGCGATGCCGATGTGAATATGCAGTCCGAAGATGAGATTGCTTCTTGCGGCTTCCTGTAATTCGTTGATGAGTTGATTGTAACGAACATGATCGGTGATGAGCTGATCTTGCCAGTGACTGAAAGGATGCGTGCCGCTGGCGCCAACGGCAAGACCGATACTTTGCGCGATGCCGCTGATGGTTTGGCGCAGATTTTTTACATCTTCATAAGCTTCGTCAATATTCTTGCATATGTCAGTGCCTACTTCCACTACTGCCTGATGCATTTCAGCTTTTACTTTGTCTCGCAGTACTTTTTGCCCCTGCGTTACAATTTGCTGTTGATGGCTTTTTAGTTCCCTTGATTGCGGGTCGAAGACCATATACTCCTCTTCTACGCCGATGCTGAATTGCTGATAGTTGATACTGCTCATAGGACGATGATTGATCAGGTTCAGGAAGCAAAAAGTTCTTTATGCAACAAACTGTTTCTTACATAATCGCCCCAGGTAAGATTGTCTATTCCTTGCCTTTGCTCGTTGGCTCTTTCGATGGCATAAGTAGCCGCAGTTTCTACCACCCAGTTGAAATTTTCTTCACCCACACTGTTGAGATCTGCATCGGGAGCCGGATTGCAAAAATCGATTGCATAAGGAATACCATTGCGCACCGCGAGTTCTACCGTGTTGAAATCATAACCCAAATACTGATTGATGCGCAATACGATATCTTTCATTTTGGCAAGTAGTTCATCGCTTGGCTTGAAGTCGGCCACGTAACGCAGATGATGCGGGTTGCGCGGTTCGTAGCTCATGATGCGCACATATTTTCTGCCGATGCAATAGCAGCGGAAATAAGATTCAAACTGAATTTCTTCCTGTAGCAGCATCACGAGTTGACCCGTTTCATTGTATTTGACATAGAACTCGTCTGCATCGTGCAGTTTATACACATGTTTCCATCCGCCGCCCGCAAACGGTTTCATGTAAGCGGGGAAGCCAACGTATTCAAATATTTTTTTCCAGTTGAGCGGGTAAGAGAGATTGATAAAAGAAGCATCAATAGTGTCATCTGGTCTTTCTTTCGAGGGAAGGATGACTGTTTTGGGAACAGGTACATTGATTTTGGTAGCGAGCGCGTTATTGAAAAATTTTTCATCCGCACTCCACCAGAAAGGATTGTTGATGACCGCAGTACCACAGAGTGCTGCATTTTTTAGAAATGCGCGGTAGAAGGGAACATCTTGTGAAATACGATCAATGATAACCGCATATCCGCTCGGTTCACCTTGAATGACTTTGTCAATCAGTACCGGTTCAGCAAGAATGCCTTCTGCTTGTTTACTGTTTATTTTTTCGATGAGTGCTAGCGGAAAAGATCGTTCTCTTCCGAAAAGGACACCAATTTTTTTCATGCTTGTAGGAGTTGTTTATTATGCGTTACAAGATAAGGCGGAATTTTTAATTTGCAACTGTAAGGCAGGGTATCGGGTAGTCGCGCGCTGGAGCAGTTGTCGCCACCTTCGGTGGGATAAACATTTTGGTAGCGTCATCCTGAGCGAAAGCGAAGGATCTCATCTTTAAGGCAAAGGTCAAAAGGCAAAACCTAAAAGTTGTATGTTGTTGGTTGACAAAACTGTTCGATCAATGTTGTCGGGTTGACCGCCACGAATACTCGTGGCTGTTGTCACGGTATCGACTCTAACCCCCCTAAACCTCTAAACGCCTCAACGACTAAACGAATCAACGTATTCCCCCTTCGGAGATTTACGAAAAAATAAGATAACTCTAAGGGTTTACTTTATAAATCAAAGAATTCATAAAATTTGTTCCCCAAAAATTTTGAAATCTTAAACATGCTTTCTACTTTTGGTCTTGAATTCAATTCCTAGATTGAAATTCCGTATCTAAACAACAGGTAATAACCTGAGCATACGTACCCGGTTATCAACTAATAGATGTATTGTCGATGAAGAAGCGAAATCGCTGAAGCTGTATTGCAGTTTGCTGCACTACAACGTTCATTGTCATTATAAATATTTGAAAATAGCCAACACACAATAGATAAAACCTAAACAAACCTGTATGGAAACCTTAGACCAACGTACCCAACTGGAAGTTGAAAGTTTAAAGTTTAAAGTTGAAAGTGGATCCAACATCCAATCCGCCCGCCCCGAAAGTATTCGGGACAGTCGGACTTTGCCTACAACCTACAACCTACAACCATCAACCTCCAACTCATCTCTCAAATCTCCAATCTCCTCTCTCCTGGTGTTGCTTTTTCTGACACTCGGCTATACGGGGTGGGGACAGACAAACTTCTACTATAAAGGTACAGGTAATGTTACAAGTGTTTCCAGTTGGGGGACTAATACTGACGGTACTGGAACAGCTCCGGTTAATTTTACAACCAACAAGCAGATTTTTAATTTAAGAAACGCAGCATCAATTACTCTCGATGCCTCATGGACTATATCCGGTAATAATTCAAAGCTTGTTGTAGGTAATGGGACAGATGCTTGTAATTTTATTGTACCTGGTTTGCTTACAGTTTCAACAGTGGCAACTGATGTTTCAAATAATGGAACCATAACAAGATCTACTTCGGGTGCAAATAGCTGGGGTACATTAAACGTACTGGCTGGTGGTAGATATATTCATAATGTTAACGGAGGAACATTGCCTACTGCTACCTGGGATGCAGCTTCCACTCTTCAGCTTGACCAACGTGTGAATGATAATTTATTCGGAGGCCTTACTTTGGGTAATCTGGTTATCAGTTCAGGTGTTACTGCTTTTACAATGATCCAGAGTACAGGTTCATCTCTTACTATAGGAGGTGATTTTACTTTCAGCAGTTCAAATATTGTTACGATTTCACAAAGAGGAACAGGTGTTACACTCAATATTTCGGGTAATATGGTATTAAACGGTACAGGAACTCTCTACGGCACCGATCAATTCAATAATAATGCGGTTAGTCCATTGACTTTAAATGTTACGGGAAATTATAGTCAGTCTGCCGGTACATTCATTTATTCAAATTATTTTACATCTCAAACAATGACTGTTTCGGGAAACTTTTCGCTTATGGGCGGTAATTTCAGAGTCAGTTCATATAACAATACAACTAGTGGTAGAACATATACAGTAGATATAGGTGGTAATTATTCGCAATCAGGAGGGGTACTTAATTTAGGTGAAGAATCAAATTCATCAAATTTGGTTATCACTAATTTTAATGTAAGTGGCAACTTCTCTCATACTGCTGGTACAATTACTGAATCTGCAGGCACTGCATGTATAACAAGAATATCACTTCAGGGTACAGCTTCTTCTACATTTACTACGACAGGTCAATCAAATAGTGTGCAATTTATAATAAATAAAACAGGAACTGCAACAAATGATATTGTTACATTATCAGCTAATTCTAATATTAGCTCTAATCTAACACTAACTGATGGATTATTGTCTTTATCCACTTTTAATTTAACATTGGCCGCTACAGCAACTATCACTGCACCGGGAAGTACTGCATCATTAATTGTGCCTACTGAATCAGGTGAGTTGCGTAAAATATATACAAGTACTGGAAGTTTTGTTTTCCCAATAGGTGATAACACTGGGACTTTAGAATACAGCCCTGTAACGGTAAATGTTACCGCAGGTTCGGGTTTCAGCAGTGCCTATGTTGGGGTGTCTCTGGAAGAAAAAAAACATAACAACAACTTTAGCACAACAAATTTTCTCACAAGATCCTGGATAGTTACACAGTCCGGAATTACAGGTTGTACGGCAACTATAACAGGAACGTATATAAACACTTCAGCAGATGTTAGCGGTACATTAGGAAGTATCCGTGCCGCACAATTAAATGGTACATTCAATCAGCAAACCAATCCTTGGTTAAAAACAGGAGGGGCCGTATTATCAGGAACAACATTAACTTATACAGGTGCTACAATCACTGCAGGTCAGGCTTCTGTATTCACGGGTATTACATCTGCCGATCCAACAGTATCAATTACTGAAGGTAATCAAAATGCTTGTCAGAATGCATCAGTTACCTTAACAGCCAATCCAACCGGGGATGCTGCATTTACTTACCAATGGTCTAGCAGTTTAGGCACAAATAGTACAGCCACTCCTCCTACATCATCTGTTGGTTCTACCAGTTACACTGTAACTGTGAAAGACGCAAATGGTATCAGTTCTGCTGCTAGCGCTGCAGTAACTGTGACAGTTACTGCTCCCCCCAATGCAGGAACACTGAGTGGCTCACAGGCAATCTGTGTGGGTGGATCAACAACATTTACTTCAAATGGAAATATAGGTGGCGCATGGACAACGAGTGATGCAGCGGTTGCTACTGTTAATAGTACAACTGGCGCTATCTCCGGTGTAGCTGCAGGTACAGCTACGATCACTTACACTGTAACCGGTACAGGTGGTTGTTCAAATGCAACTGCCACAAGAACAGTAACGGTTAATGCACTTCCTACGTTACCTACAGGGACCAATGGTTCACGTTGTGGAACAGGTACGGTAAGTATTTCAGCTACTGCTGGAGCCGGCGAAACCATCGATTGGTATGCGGCAGCTAGCGGAGGCATTGCTTTGTCAAACGGTTCAACCTCTTTTACTACGCCAA
>JAGWWM010000007.1 GCA_018970395.1 Bacteroidota bacterium | reverse complement strand
CAAGGATATGCAAGAGCAGGAGGAAGAACGGGTGTGGTTTTTGCAACGAGTGGTCCGGGTGCAACGAATCTTGTTACAGGATTAGCTGATGCAATGATTGATTCAACACCGCTGGTATGTGTGACCGGACAAGTGTTCGCGCATCTTTTAGGAACCGATGCATTTCAGGAAACGGATGTGATTAATATTACGACTCCTGTAACCAAATGGAATTATCAGGTAACCGATGCCAATGAAATTCCGGAAGTGATGGCCAAGGCCTTTTATGTTGCCGGAAGCGGCAGGCCGGGGCCGGTGGTGATTGATATTACCAAGAACGCGCAATTGCAAATGTTCGATTACAGCGGCTATGCCAAATGTGAACATATCAGAAGCTATCGTCCCAAACCAACCATCCGCAAAGAATATATTGAACAAGCTGCGGCTTTAATCAACGAAGCAGAAAGACCTTTTGTGATTTTCGGACAGGGTGTGATTTTAGGAAATGCAGAAAAAGAATTTCGTGCGTTCATTGAGAAAGCAGGTATTCCTGCTGCTTGGACCATCATGGGTATGAGTGCTTTGCCAACGGATCATCCGCTCGCAGTGGGTATGCTAGGTATGCATGGCAACTACGGCCCGAATGTGTTGACCAATGAATGTGATGTACTGATAGCCATTGGAATGCGTTTCGATGATCGTGTAACAGGTCGCCTGGATAAATACGCCAAGCAGGCCAAAGTGATTCATCTGGATATTGATCCGGCTGAGATTGATAAGAATGTGAAAGCAACGGTGCCTATCTGGGGAGATTGCAAAGAAACATTACCGCTCTTAACACAGTTAGTTCAGGAAAAAACGCATCCTGAATGGTTGTCGCGTTTTGAAAATGCGATGCAAAAAGAAACATCTAAATGTATTCAACCGGAAATGTATCCGGATCATGATATTATGACGATGGGAGAAGTGATTCGTGTATTGAATGAATTAACAGAGGGAAATGCAATCATCGTTACCGATGTTGGTCAGCATCAGATGGTGGCTTGTCGCTACGCGAAGATGAATCACAGTCGCAGCAATATCACCAGTGGTGGTTTGGGTACGATGGGTTATGCATTGCCGGCTGCAATCGGTGCTGCTTATGGCGATCCGCATCGTGCCGTCGTGGCCGTTATAGGTGATGGTGGATTTCAGATGACCTTACAGGAGTTGGGAACGATCATGCAGTTCAAGCCCAATGTGAAAATTTTGATTTTGAATAATCAGTTCCTCGGTATGGTGCGTCAGTGGCAACAACTCTTTCATGAGAGAAGATATTCCTTCGTGGATATTCAGAGTCCGGATTTTGTGATGGTCGCGAAAGGTTATGGTATTCCGGGCAAATCCATCAATCAAAGAGCTGATCTGAAAGAGGCATTGAAAGAAATGCTTGACACCAATGGGTCTTATTTGCTGGAAGTGATGGTAGGAAAAGAAAACAACGTATTTCCCATGGTGCCTCAGGGCAGGGGAGTGGCGGAAATCGTTTTGTCAGCAGAAGAAGTATAAAGAGGTTTAAATATTAAAAGATGCAAAAGCAGGATTATACCATTACTGTTTACACGGAGAATCAGATCGGATTGCTCAATCGCATTGCGATTATATTTTCCAGAAGGAAGATTAATGTAGATAGCCTGAACACTTCTCCCTCTGAAGTGGACAGCGTGCATCGTTTTACCATCGTAATTCACGAAACTGAGGAAGTCGTTCGTAAATTGTGCCGCCAGATTGAGAAACAGGTGGAGGTGCTGAAGGCTTATTACAATGTGGCGGATGAAATTGTGTGGCAGGAATTGGCGATGTACAAAGTGCCAACTGATGTAATTGCAGAACAGGTGAAAGTGGAAAGACTCTTGAGTCAACATGGCGCCAAAGCGGTGGTAATCAGAAAAGATTATACGGTGTTTGAGGTAACCGGACACAGAGAGGAAACCGATAATCTGATCAAAGTGCTCGAGCCTTACGGACTCATAGAATTTGTCCGCAGTGCGCGCGTCGCGATCATTAAAGAGAGTGAGGGCTTTCACAAAAAACTCAAGGAATTCGAAGCCGCCAAGCCGGGAAGAGAGGTAGTGGGGAATGAGTTTTTGGATAGGCAGGATGAAGTTTTTTCTATGTAGATGAACTTATCCCCCTCTTAGAGGGGGCGAAGGGGGAGGATATTCCTGTTGTCCCTTTCGTTTTTCGTTTGTCGTCTTTCGATTATCGAAAAACGAACAACGAGCAACGAACAACGATTTTCGACTTAAATTTTTATAATAACAAACAAAATGGCAAACTATTTCAACTCCCTTCCGCTCCGAGAGCAACTGATTCAATTAGGACAGTGTCGTTTTATGGATCCTTCTGAATTTTCAGAGGGTATTAATGCATTGAAAGGAAAGAAAATTGTGATTGTAGGTTGCGGTGCGCAAGGATTGAATCAAGGTCTTAATCTGCGCGACTCCGGGCTTGATGTTGCGTATGCATTGCGTCCTGAAGCCATTGCTGAGAAAAGAGCTTCCTGGAAAAATGCAACGGAAAATGGATTTGTGGCTGATACTTATGAAGCGTTAATTCCCAATGCAGACCTGGTATCAAATCTCACCCCAGACAAACAACACACAACAGTTGTCAATGCGATCATGCCTTTGATGAAAAAAGGAGCAACGCTTTCCTATTCTCATGGATTCAATATTGTGGAAGAAGGGTTACAGGTGAGAAAAGATCTGACTGTAATCATGGTCGCTCCAAAAGGGCCGGGAACGGAAGTACGGGAAGAATACAAAAGAGGTTTTGGTGTACCCACGTTGATTGCCGTGCATCCGGAGAATGATCCGGAAGCAAAAGGATTTGCGCAGGCGAAAGCTTATGCAGTTGCGATTGGCGGATTGCGTGCCGGTGTATTGCATTCTTCCTTTGTAGCAGAAGTGAAGAGTGATCTGATGGGAGAGCAAACGATTTTATGTGGATTGTTGCAAAGTGGTTCCATTCTTTGTTTCGATAAAATGAAAGCATCAGGATTGGATGCTAATTATGCCTCCAAACTCATTCAGTACGGATGGGAAGTGATTACGGAAGCGTTGAAGCATGGGGGTATTACAGCTATGATGGATCGTTTATCCAATCCTGCTAAAATCAAAGCCTATGAATTAGCGGAATTGCTCAAACAAATTCTACGTCCATTATTTCGCAAACATCAGGATGATATTATGAGTGGGGTATTCTCCTCAACCATGATGGAAGACTGGGCGAATGGAGACAAAAATTTATTGGCATGGCGTAATGCAACAGGAGAAACAGATTTTGAAAAAACAGCTCCTTCTTCACAAGCCATCGGAGAGCAGGAATATTTTGATAAAGGTTGTCTGATGGTAGCTTTCGTTAAAGCAGGCGTAGAGCTCGCATTTGAAACCATGGTAGAAGCTGGCATTAAACAAGAATCGGCCTATTACGAATCTTTACACGAAACACCATTGATTGCGAATCTCATTGCTCGTAAAAAATTATTTGAAATGAATCGGGTGATTTCTGATACGGCCGAGTATGGATGTTATTTATTTGATCATGCAGCGCGTCTGATGCTGGTTGATTTCATGAAGCAGGTAGATCTTTCAGTAATTGGTAAAAATTACAATGAAGGGAATGACGGAAGTGTCGATAATAAATCACTGATTGCGATCAATAAACAGATTCGTCAACATCCTATTGAACATGTAGGTGCTGTTTTAAGAGAAGCGATGCAACAAATGAAAGCGATTCAGACAGCGGGTCGCTAAGCAGATAAATTAATGAGTACGAACACGACCATAGTTCCTGAATTGCATTTTCACAAAGCGGCAGTCAAGCTGCGTAAGGTAGTACATCATACACCCTTGCAGTTGCATGCCAATCTATCTCGAAAGTATCAGTGCAATGTGTATCTGAAACGAGAAGACCTTCAGATTGTCCGAAGTTATAAACTGAGAGGGGCTTATAATCTCATGAGTTCATTACCCGAAGAACAGTTGGCAAATGGCGTGGTATGTGCAAGTGCAGGTAATCATGCACAGGGATTTGCTTATAGCTGTAAGAAGCTGGGGGTAAAAGGCGTGGTGTTCATGCCCGTTATTACACCCAAACAAAAGATCCGTCAGACTGCGATGTTCGGTGAAGATGCCATACGCATTGAACTCGCCGGAGATACTTTTGATGATTGTGCCGCCGCTGCATTGGAATATACACGTACGAACGGAATGACTTTTATTCCGCCTTTTGACCATGAACGCATTATCGAAGGACAAGGAACGGTTGGACTCGAAATATTAGAAGATACCTCTGATATTGATTATTTATTTCTTCCCGTGGGTGGTGGCGGCTTATCTGCAGGAGTAGGGGCTTATTTCAAAACCTATTCTCCTCAAACAAAAATTATTGGGGTAGAACCGGAAGGGGCACCTGCTATGTATCAGGCATTGAAGGAGGGGCATCCTGTTGTATTAAATGAAATTGATCGCTTTGTCGATGGGGCGGCGGTGAAGAGAGTGGGAGATATCACCTTTTCAATTTGTAAAGAAGTATTAGCGGATATACTCCTCATTCCTGAAGGAAAAGTTTGTACGACTATTCTTAATTTGTATAATGAAGATGCAATTGTTGTAGAGCCTGCCGGCGCCTTAAGCATTGCTGCACTGGATCAGTATGCTGAGCAGATTAAAGGCAAGAATGTAGTATGCATAGTGAGCGGCAGCAACAATGATATTGATCGTATGCAGGAGATCAAGGAACGTTCATTGCAATATGAAGGACTCAAGCATTATTTCCTCGTGCGCTTTGCGCAGCGTCCAGGTGCATTGAAAGAATTTGTGAATCATGTGCTCGGCCCATCTGATGATATCACCCGCTTCGAATATATCCAGAAAACCAACAAAGAAAGTGGTCCCGCTCTTATTGGTGTTGAATTGAAATCCAAAGATGATTACGCGCAGCTGTTACAGAATATGCAGCAGTATCAGATTCAGTTTACGGAGCTTAATAAGAATGATACATTGTTTGGGTATTTGGTGTAGCGTAAGAATCCCCACAATAAACACCTGTTAGTGAATTCCTGTTGTAATTTTAAACCGATTGCTTGTACAGAAACTATTTAGCGTAGGTAGTGTAAACTTAAATTGATTACGATTATGGCAGGCAATCTTGGTTTGTACGATGCTTCCTTTGAACGCGATGCGTGCGGTATCGGTTTTGTAGCGAGCATAAAAGGCAATAAATCCCATCAGAACATTTCAGATGCGTTAACGATCCTGGAAAACATGGAGCACCGCGGGGCTTGTGGTTGCGAAAATAACACAGGTGATGGTGCAGGGATCATGATTCAAACGCCCCATGAATTCTTCTTTGAAGAATGTCTCAAACTCGGCGTACATCTTCCTTCCTTTGGAAAATACGGTGTAGGAGTGATCTTTTTCCCAAGAGAAATTCGTTTGCGTGAAGAATGTCGTTCCATCTTTAATCGGACAGCCGAGAAACTGGGACTGGAAATTCTCACGTATCGTAAAGTGCCGGTCAATCCGGAAGGCATTGGCCCTACGGCATTAAGTGTTGAACCGGAAATGGAACATGTTTTCATTGCATGCCCTGATCATATCAACGATCCTAATGTTTTTGAAAGAAAACTTTTCGTGCTGCGTAATCATGCAACGCATCTCATTAACAGTACGGTGAAGAAAGATGAGATTGGTTTCTATATCACTTCTCTTTCTTACAAAACTGTTGTGTATAAAGGACAACTGACCAGTAATCAGGTTCGTCCTTATTTCCCGGATCTGAATAATAAAAGAGTGGTAAGCGCCTTCGGATTGGTGCACAGTCGCTTCGCAACGAATACCTTCCCTTCCTGGAAACTAGCACAACCTTTTCGTTTCATTGCGCATAACGGTGAGATCAATACGCTACAGGGAAACCTCAACTGGCTGAAGACGGGTGAACAAGGATTTACTTCTCCTTATTTCACGAAAGAGGAGATGGATATGATTCTGCCCATCGTACCTGGCGGACAATCAGATTCGGCTTGTCTGGATAATATGGTGGAGTTGCTTACACTCACAGGAAGAAGTTTGCCGCATGTGATGATGATGCTGATTCCTGAAGCATGGGATGGAAACGATCTGATGGATCCGGTGAAGAAAGCATTCTATGAATATCATGCCTCTATCATGGAGCCATGGGATGGTCCGGCTTCCATTAGTTTTACCGATGGTAAAATCATTGGTGCCACACTCGACAGAAACGGTCTCCGTCCATCGCGTTATTGTGTAACTACGGATGATCGTGTGATTATGGCATCTGAGACAGGTGCTTTACCGGTAGATCAGGCGATTGTAAAAGAAAAGGGTAGATTACAACCGGGTAAAATGTTTGTGGTGGATATGGAGCAGGGACGCATCATCAGCGATGAAGAATTGAAAAATGATATCTGTTCGCGCAAGCCTTATGGAGATTGGTTGAATCAATATAAAATCAGATTGGAAGAACTGGAAGAGCCTCGTGTTACTTTCTCTCATCTCTCTGATGCATCGGTGCTGAAATATCAAAAAGCTTTTGGTTATTCCACAGAAGATATTGAAACGATTATCAAACCGATGGCGCTCGATGGGAAAGAGCCGGTGGGTTCGATGGGAACAGATATTCCATTGGCGGTGTTGAGTGATGAACCCCAACATTTATCTTCTTACTTCAAACAATTGTTTGCGCAGGTAACCAATCCGCCGATTGATCCGATCAGAGAAAGAATGGTGATGAGTCTGGCAACTTTCGTGGGTAATAATGGAAACTTGCTGGTAGAAGAACCTCAACATTGTCATACGGTAGCATTGAAACAACCGGTGCTGACAAGTAAAGAGCTCGAAAAAATCAGAAGTATTGATACGGGAATTTTCCAGGCAAAAACATTACAGACTTATTTCAGAGCCGATGGAAAGCCGGATTCATTGAAGAGAGGGTTGGATCGTTTGTGTCGTTATGCGGAAGATGCGGTGCACGATGGGTTTGAAGTGTTGATTCTTTGCGATCGTGCGGTGGATAGTGATCATGCTGCAATTCCCTCACTGTTGGCTACTGCAGCTGTGCATCATCATCTTATCAGAAAAGGATTGCGCGGACAGGTAGGTATTGTGGTAGAAGCAGGAGATGTATGGGAAGTGCATCATTTCGCTTGTCTGCTCGCATTTGGTGCAACCGCTATCAATCCTTATCTCGCCATGGCAACTATTCGCAATATGAAAGCGAATGGTACATTGGTAACCGATCTTACATGGGAACAACTTCGCTACAATTATATCAAATCAGTCAATGATGGATTACTGAAAGTATTCTCGAAAATGGGAATCTCTACTTTGCAGTCTTATCAGGGTGCCCAAATTTTCGAGATACTCGGTATCAATAAAGAAGTGGTGGATATGTATTTCACCGGAGCTACCAGTCGCATACAAGGTATAGGATTGGAAGAGATTGCGAAAGAAGCATTGGCGAAACATTATTTCGCCTTCAGCAGAAAAGAAATTCCTGTCAATCGTTTGCCTGTGGGTGGCGTCTATCAGTGGAAGCGAAAAGGGGAAGTCCATTTATTCAATCCAACCACCATTCATCTCTTGCAGTATTCAACAAGAATGAATGATTATAATACGTTTAAAAAATATTCTAAGGCAGTCAACGAGCAAAGTGAGAAAGCCTGCACGCTGCGCAGTATGCTCGATTTCAAACGTATTCTTCCTTCTATTCCAATTGATGAAGTAGAGCCGGCTGAAAATATATTTCGACGTTTTGCTACCGGCGCAATGAGTTTCGGATCTATCTCTTGGGAGGCGCATACCACACTTGCGATAGCAATGAATCGTTTGGGTGGCAAAAGTAATACAGGTGAAGGAGGCGAAGATGAAATCCGTTTCAAGCAATTGGAGAACGGCGATAGCATGCGCAGTGCGATTAAACAAGTAGCAAGTGCACGTTTTGGAGTGACGAGTTTGTATCTAACTGAAGCAGATGAGTTGCAAATTAAAATGGCACAGGGAGCGAAGCCTGGGGAGGGTGGACAATTACCCGGACATAAAGTAGATGACTGGATCGGTAAAGTGCGACATGCGACACCGGGCGTTGGATTGATTTCTCCGCCGCCGCATCATGATATCTATTCTATTGAAGATCTTGCACAATTAATATTTGATTTGAAGAATGCCAATCGAGCAGCACGCATCAATGTGAAACTGGTGAGTAAGGCAGGAGTAGGTACGATTGCTGCAGGTGTAACCAAAGCGAAAGCAGATGTGGTGTTGATCAGCGGACATGATGGTGGTACCGGTGCTTCTCCGATTTCGTCTATTCGTCATGCCGGTTTACCCTGGGAATTAGGATTGGCGGAAGCGCATCAAACATTGGTGAAAAATAAATTGAGAAGTCGTGTAGTGGTACAGGCAGATGGACAAATGAAAACGGGAAGAGATATTGCCATTGCTGCATTGCTGGGTGCGGAAGAGTGGGGTGTCGCAACAGCGGCGCTGGTTGTAGAAGGATGTATTATGATGCGCAAATGTCATCTGAATACTTGTCCGGTGGGTGTTGCTACACAAGATCCTGAATTAAGAAAACGGTTCACCGGTGATGCGGATCATGTGGTGAATTTTTTCCGCTTCATGGTGCAGGAATTAAGAGAAATCATGGCGTCGCTTGGTTTCAGAACCGTTGATGAAATGGTAGGTCGTGTGGATGCACTGCAGCTGCGTGAAGTCATTGATCACTGGAAGTATAGTAAGCTGGATCTTTCTCCGCTTTTATACAAAGAGCCTTCCGGTTATAACGAAACATTATATTGTTCAGAAGTACAGGATCATGGATTAAGTGAGGTGCTCGACTGGCAGTTGATAGAGCATGCTAAACCAGCATTGGAGAAAAAACAAAAAGTTGCAGCTGAGTTTCCGATAAAAAATACTGATCGTACAGTAGGGACCATGTTATCGAACGAGATTACTAAGATTTATAGGGGCGATGGACTTTCGGAGGATACGATTCATTATAAATTTAAAGGAACGGCCGGACAAAGTTTTGGTGCTTTTAATACACAAGGAGTGACCCTTGAACTCGAAGGAGATGCGAATGATTATTTCGGGAAAGGATTGAGTGGCGCGAAGCTCATTGTATATCCTGATAAAAAAGCATCTTTCGTTCCTGAGAATAATATCATCATCGGCAATGTAGCATTTTATGGTGCAACGAGCGGAAGCGGCTATATCAGAGGGAAAGCAGGCGAGCGTTTTGCGGTACGCAATAGCGGCGCAACCGTAGTAGTAGAAGGCGTAGGAGACCATGGTTGTGAATACATGACCGGTGGAAGAGCGGTCATATTAGGTGATACCGGAAGAAATTTTGCGGCCGGCATGAGTGGTGGGATAGCGTATGTGTATGATATCAAAGGCATATTTCCTGAGAATTGTAATAAGGAGATGGTGGATCTTGATCCGGTGGAAGATCAGGATACGGATGAATTGCGTAAGCTGATCGAAAATCATTTCCACTACACCGGTAGTTCAGTGGCTCGTTTCCTCTTGGATGATTTTGAAAATCAGTTGAAATATTTCGTCAAAGTATTTCCGAGAGATTACAAGAAAGTATTGCAGCAAAAATCATCGGGTGTAAAACAAAAAGTTTAATTCAGATTCATTTAGTTCTAACGTGATAAATTCAATTGTATGGGCAAACCAAGTGGATTTTTAGAATTTACAAGAAATCTTCCTGAAAAGAGAGCAGTAGAAGAAAGAGTAAAGGACTATAAAGAATTCGTGCAAAAATATTCAGACGAGGATTTGAATAAGCAATCGGCGCGTTGCATGAATTGTGGTGTTCCTTTTTGTCATAGTGGTTGTCCGCTTGGCAATATCATTCCTGAATTCAACGACGCGGTGTACAGAAAAGAGTGGCAGGAAGCTTACGAGATTCTTTCTTCTACCAACAACTTCCCTGAATTTACCGGAAGGATTTGTCCGGCTCCTTGTGAGAGTGCTTGTGTATTAGGCATCAACCAACCACCGGTAGCAATAGAGGAAATTGAAAAGCACATTATTGAAATTGCGTTTGAAAAAGGATTTGTAAAAGCGAAGAAACCCAATCTCCGTACGGGTAAAAAAGCAGCGGTGATAGGCAGTGGTCCTGCGGGATTAGCTGCGGCCGTTCAATTAAATTATGCAGGTCATCAGGTGACAGTTTTTGAAAGAGATGAGAAGCCGGGAGGTTTGTTGCGGTATGGGATTCCTGATTTTAAATTGGAGAAGTGGGTGGTGGATAGAAGAATAGAATTAATGAAAGCAGAGGGGATTACGTTTCAATGTCTTGCTAATGTGGGAGTCAATGTAAGTATTGATGATATACTGAGAGATTTTCATGCTGTTGTACTTGCTGGAGGTTCAACTGTTCCGCGCAATCTGGATATTCCGGGGAGAGATTTTAACGGAGTACATTATGCCATGCATTTCTTAAAGCAACAAAACAAGCGTGTGGATGGAGCCAATCCCTGGGAAAATGGAAAAATAGAAAGCAATGTTTGGTTGAATGAGATTTTAGCTACAGGAAAGAATGTGGTTGTGATTGGCGGCGGTGATACAGGTAGTGATTGCGTGGGTACTTCCAATCGGCATGGTGCGAAGAGTGTAACGCAGTTTGAATTATTACCGAAGCCACCCGAGAATCGAACCAACTTCATGCCCTGGCCTACATATCCTATGACTTTGAAAACCTCTAGTTCACATGAGGAAGGGGCGGACAGGAAATGGGCGGTGGCAACAAAGGCATTCATTGGAGATGAAAAGGGAAATTTGAAAGCTTTGCGCATTGTGGATCTGGAATGGGAGATAGGTACAGAGGGTCGCCCATCCAAATTTGTGGAGCGTGCCGGCAGTGAAAGAGAGATTCCCTGTGAATTGGCCTTACTGGCGATGGGCTTTGTACATCCTCAGTTTGATGGATTATTGCAGGAATTGGGAGTGGAGTTGGATGAAAGGGGCAATGTGAAAGCAACAGAACAAAATTATCAGACCAATATCAATAAGATTTTCACCTGTGGAGATATGCGCCGCGGACAGAGTCTGGTGGTATGGGCCATCTCCGAAGGTCGCGAATGCGCCCGCTCGGTGGATGCCTTTTTACAGGGCACTTCCGTTCTGGAGTCTAAGGATGCCAGTATTTTACAAAGAGTAGGGTGATTTCATTTAAGGATCCAAACACTTCAGTGCCGTCATCCTGAGCTATTGCGAAGGATCTCGCATTTAAGTCAAAATTCAAAAGGCTAACCCCAAAATTTTTAATTGCTTTTGACATTTGACTTTTTAGTTCTTTTTGAGATGTTTCGCTTTCGCTCAACATGACGCTATGTAGTTCTTCACAGGAATTTTTACTCTTTTAAAACTTTATTTATACTTTTTTGTATAAATGACATTACCTTTGCAAAAGTGTTTCTTGTATAATATAAATCATTAAATAATTAAACATAATTCGTATGAGTGAAATGTTGACCACCCTCGAGCAGACCGCGTTAAGCGAGTACAAATACGGCTGGGTGACTAACATTGAGGCAGATGAAGCTCCTCCGGGTTTGAGTGAGGATATTGTAAGATTTATCAGTGCCAAAAAAAATGAACCAGAGTGGATGCTGGAATGGCGATTGAAAGCATTTCGTCAATGGCAGAAAATGGAAGTTCCCCGTTGGTCTAATGTTTCCTATCCGGATGTGGATTTTCAGGCGATTAAATATTATAGTGCGCCCAAGCAGAAGAAGGTGTTAAACAGTCTGGATGAAGTGGACCCCGAATTAAGAGCCACTTTTGAAAAATTAGGGATCTCTTTAGATGAGCAAAAACGTTTAAGTGGAGTGGCGGTGGATGCAGTGATTGATTCCGTATCAGTAGCGACGACCTTCAAAACCCAGCTGGCAGAAATGGGTATCATTTTCTGCAGCATGAGTGAAGCAATTCAGGAGCATCCGGAACTGATTAAAAAATGGTTAGGGTCAGTGGTGCCAGTAACAGATAATTTTTATTCTGCTTTGAACAGTGCAGTTTTCAGCGACGGAAGTTTCTGCTATATCCCTAAAGGTGTTAAATGTCCGATGGAACTGAGTACTTATTTCCGTATCAATGCGGCGGGTACTGGACAGTTTGAAAGAACGCTGATTGTAGCGGAAGAAGGTTCTTACGTGAGTTATCTCGAAGGATGCACAGCTCCTCAGCGCGATGAAAATCAGTTGCATGCGGCGGTAGTAGAGATCGTTGCATTGGATAATGCGGAAGTAAAATATTCTACTGTTCAAAATTGGTATCCCGGTGATAAAGAAGGGAAGGGTGGTATTTACAATTTTGTTACGAAGCGTGGGATCTGCTCAGGCATAAATTCCAAAATCTCCTGGACACAGGTGGAAACAGGAAGCGCAGTTACCTGGAAATATCCATCTGTAATTTTAAAAGGGGATAATAGTGTAGGAGAATTCTACAGCGTGGCGGTTACGAATAATCATCAACAAGCGGATACCGGAACGAAAATGATTCACCTCGGTAAAAACACCAAGAGTCGAATCGTATCAAAAGGTATCTCTGCCGGATTCAGCCACAACTCATATAGAGGGTTGGTTAAAGTAGCTCCGAATGCGGTCAACGCGCGCAACTTTTCGCAGTGTGATAGTTTGTTGCTGGGAGATAAATGCGGAGCACACACATTCCCTTATATCGAAGTAAAAAATAATACGGCGCAGGTAGAACATGAAGCAACGACTTCCAAAATCGGAGAAGATCAGATTTTTTATTGTAATCAAAGAGGACTGGATACGGAAACCGCTGTGGCATTAATCATCAATGGTTTTGCTAAAGAGGTAATGAATCAGTTGCCAATGGAATTCGCCGTGGAAGCGCAGAAGTTGTTGGCGATATCTTTAGAAGGAAGCGTTGGGTAAAATTAACTCCGCGCCCCTGAGTCTCTGAGCCTCTGTGGTAAAAAAACTTAAACACAGAGACACAAAGTCACGAAGACACAAAGAATACTTAAATTAAAATTATGTTATCAATTAAAAATCTACAAGCAAGGATTGAAGAAAAGGAAATTCTGAAAGGAATCAATCTGGATATTAAACCAGGCGAGGTCCATGCCATTATGGGTCCGAATGGTAGTGGTAAATCAACTTTGGCATCGGTATTAGCCGGTCGTTCAGATTATGAAGTAACCGGCGGTGAAGTGGAGTTTAATGGAAAAGATTTGCTGGAATTATCTCCTGAAGATCGTTCTAGAGAAGGATTGTTTCTTGCCTTTCAGTATCCTATAGAGATTCCAGGTGTAAGCACCACCAACTTTATCAAAACAGCGGTGAATGAAGTGCGTAAGTACAAAGGACAAGATCCAATGGATGCTGTTGAGTTTTTGAAGAAAATGAAAGAGAAAATGAAACTGGTCGAGATTGATCAGTCTTTACTCACTCGTTCTCTAAACGAAGGATTCAGTGGCGGAGAGAAAAAGAGAAATGAAATCTTTCAGATGGCTATGCTGGAACCCTCTCTGGCCATTCTTGATGAGACAGACAGCGGACTGGATATTGATGCATTGAGAATTGTTGCAGAAGGAGTGAATAAACTTCGCGACGGCAATCGTTCTTTTCTAGTGATTACACACTATCAGCGTTTACTGGATTATATCGTTCCTGACTATGTGCACGTATTATACAAAGGCAAAATCGTGAAGAGCGGAGGGAAAGAATTGGCGCTCGAGTTGGAAGAAAAAGGATATGATTTTATTAAAGAAGAATTAGGCGAAAGTGTAGAAGCATAAAATATTAATCCATGTCAGACGTAAAAGAACTCATTAAAAATAAGATTGAAGCAACCCCTTTCTCGGGTAACGGTAGTCTTCAGGCATTGCTTAAAACCGGTTTGCAGGTTTTGGAGCAGGAAGGGATTCCAACGGTGAAGCATGAGGAGTGGAAGTACACCAGAATAGCTAGCGTGCTTAATAAAAATTATCACTATGCGGTAGAGAAAACGGGAGTTTCAAAAACGGATGTGGACGTAGTGAGATTGCCGGGATACGAATCAGCCAATGAACTCGTATTCGTGAATGGCGTATATCATGCTGAATTATCCAAAATCCTCTCACCAAAAGATGAACTGGATATTCTGACGTTGAGCGAGGCCGTAAAAACCGACTATAAGGCTATCGTTGATAAGCATCTGGGTCATAGTGCTCAATACCATAAGGACGGTATTAATGCAATGAACAATGTTCTTGCTTATGAGGGCTTATTTATTTCAGTAAAGAAAAATAAAAAGCTCAGCAATCCGGTTTACTGCTATTACATTAACGATGCCAGAAGTGCAAAGATTTTGTCGCAGCCACGTACCCTCATTCATGTTGGTGCAAATGCAGAAGTGTTTTTTGTGGAGGAAGAAATTACATTAGGCACTGACGATTCATTCATCAATCGTATTGCTGAAATCGTTGTGGAGGATAACGCGCAGTTGCATATTTATAAAATCCAGAATGAGGATAGTCATAGCAATTGTGTGAAAACAACACATATCCGTCAGATTGGGGTAAGTAAAGTGAATTCTGTCACGCTGACTTTGAACGGCGGTATGATTCGCAATAATTTGAATTTCATTTTAGAGGCACCGGGATGTGAGAGTCACATGTATGGTTTATATTGTGTAAAAGGGGAAACGCATATTGATAATCACACGATCGTAGATAATGTCCAGCCGAATTCATTCAGTAACGAATTGTATAAGGGAATCATTGATGAAAAAGCAACTGCAGTTTTTAATGGAAAGATCTTTGTAAGACAAGACGCTCAAAAAACGAATGCATATCAAAGTAATAAAAATGTTTTGTTAAGTAATGAAGCTACGGTGAATACAAAGCCGCAGCTTGAGATCTTTGCAGATGATGTGAAATGTTCGCACGGATGTACTGTGGGAAGATTGGATGAAGAAGCTCTGTTTTATTTGCGTGCCCGTGGGGTAGGAGAGAAGGCAGCGAAAGCATTGTTATTGTATGCCTTTGCCGGAGAGATTTTGGATAAAATTGAACTGGAGCCGATCAGAAAGTATGCGGAAGAAATTATTGCGGAGAGGCTCGATTTTGATTTGTAGAGCAATGTCGGCGCTAGATATTTCCTAGCGTCATCCCTAGCGTAAGCGAAGGATCTCGCGTTTAACTCAAAATTCAAAAGGCAAAACCCAAAAGTTTTAATTGCTTTTGACATTTGCATTTTGAGTTCTTTTTGAGATGTTTCGCTGTCGCTCAACATGACGCATTATAAAATACATTAGCACAACACGTTAACGATAGAAATGCAATCAGTACATACTACATTTAATATTGAATCCATTCGCGCCTCTTTCCCTATTCTAATTAGAAAAGTGAAAGATAAGCCCCTCGTATATTTTGACAATGCCGCCACCACGCAAAAACCGCAGGTGGTTATTGATGCGTTGACTGATTACTATAAACTTTATAATGCCAATATTCACAGAGGTATTCATTCTTTAGCGGAAGAGGCCACCGCTGCTTACGAAGCTACCCGTGATACTATCAAGGATTTTATTAATGCCGGGCATAGAGAAGAAATTATTTTCACCAGAGGCGTTACAGAAAGCATCAATCTTGTTGCCTATAGCTGGGGGAAAGCCAATTTGAAAGCAGGAGACGAGATTATCATTTCCGGAATGGAGCATCACAGCAATATTGTGCCTTGGCAGCTAATTGCAGAATCAACCGGAGCGATTATAAAAGTAATCCCAGTCAATGATCAGGGAGAGCTGATGATGGAGGAGTATTATAAATTACTCTCAGAGAGAACAAAACTGGTCTCCATTGTTCATGCGAGTAACGCATTGGGAACCATTAATCCGGTCAAGGAAATTATTGCCGCTGCCCATAATATAGGGGCGATTGTTTTAGTGGATGGTGCGCAGTCTTCCGTTCACTTAGATATTGATGTGCAGGATTTAGATTGTGACTTTTTTGCTATCAGTTCTCATAAAGTGTATGGTCCAACCGGTATTGGAGTCTTGTATGGCAAAAAAGCTATTTTGGAAGCTATGCCTCCTTTCATCGGAGGAGGAGAAATGATTAGTGAGGTGAGTTTTGAAAAATCTACCTGGAATGATTTGCCCTATAAATTTGAAGCAGGCACTCCTAATATTGCCGATACAGTTGCATTGAAAGCTGCTATTGATTTTGTGCGTGAAATTGGAAAAGGAAATATTCGTGCGCATGAAGATGCATTGCTCCAATACGCTACACAACAATTAGAGTCTATCGAGGGGGTAAGGATAATTGGACAAGCGCAACATAAAGTGAGCGTTGCTTCTTTTGTGATTGATGGAGTGCACCCGCAGGATGTGGGCATCTTGTTAGATAACAATGGAGTAGCCGTAAGAACCGGGCATCATTGCACGCAACCCCTCATGAAACGGTTCGGTATCCCGGGTACAATCAGAGCCAGCTTTGCGATGTATAATACAAGGGAGGAAATTGATGTGATGATTCTGGCATTGAATAAAGCAATTAAGTTGTTAAGATGAGTGAAGTAAAATCTATATTAGAAACTGAGCAGGAGATCATTGAGGAATTTGCCTTGTTTGATACCTGGGAAGAGAAGTATGAGTATATCATTGATATGGGTAAGAAACTTAAGCCACTCGATGATATTCACAAAAAAGAAGAAAATAAAATCAAAGGTTGTCAGAGTACGGTATGGATGGTAAGCGATTTTAATGATGGTAAGGTAAATTATAAAGCTGAAAGCGATGCGGTGATTGTGAAAGGGTTAGTGAGTATGCTAATTCGCGTGTTAAGTGGACATACACCGGAAGAGATCATTAATGCCAAACTTGAATTTATTGATCAGATCGGTATGAAGCAGCATCTCGCCCAAACAAGAAGCAATGGTTTGTTAAGCATGGTGAAGCAAATGAAGCTGGATGCTACTGTTTATCAGGCTCAACAATTAAATAAATAGATGATGTCTGTAGATAAAGTACAACTGAATGAGTTGATTATAGAGAAACTCAAGTCTATTTTTGATCCGGAGTTGCCGGTCAATATTTATGACTTAGGGTTGATCTATAAGGTTGATATCAATGACAACGGATATGTTCAAATAACCATGACACTAACCGCTCCAAGCTGTCCGGCTGCCCAATCCCTCCCGGTGGAAGTGGATCAGAAAGTGAGGGAGGTAGAAGGCGTGACGGATGTGAATGTGATGATCACCTGGACGCCCAAATGGGAAAAAAGCATGATGAGTGAAGTGGCCGCACTTGAATTAGGATTTATGTAATTAAAATATTTTGTATGGCAATGATTTCATTAGATAGTTTAATGGGCAATCAGGGACCCAATTATCCCGAACAGGTTGTGGCACCTTACAGAAAAGAATTAGCGGAGGCAGGTTTTCAACAACTCACAACAACAGAAGAAGTAGATCAGCTTTTCAATAATAATCCAGGTAAAATAATCCTGCTTGTTCTGAACAGTGTCTGCGGTTGCAGTGCCAGGGTAAGCAGACCAGGAGCTATTTTAAGTTTTTTTAATCATGTTGTTCCCGATGTCAAAGCGACTTTGTTTGCCGGTATGGAAAAAGAAGCAGTTGCCCATTTTAGAGCCAATTATTTGCCCGGTGTTACGCCTTCTTCCCCTAATATCATTCTACTGAAAGACGGTAAGGTTTTATTGCACCTGCAACGACATCAGATTGAAACGACTGATGCAGGTACCATTGCAGATGCATTAATTGAAGTGTATAATCAAAATTGTACAAGAAAGACTTTGGAAGAGGAAAAAGCATTGCTTAGAACTTATTTTAAACAATTGTACCAGGTTGATCCCCTGGCTGATCAAGAGATTAAGTAAATTAAAGAAAATGAAAATTACAGCAACAGAAGAATACGGGATCAGGATATTAATCAGGATTGCTTCAACCAATTCATCTGCCGGATTAAGTATTCCTCAATTGAGCGAGGCAGAAGGGCTAACAGAACCTCATGTGGCAAAGATCTGTCGTACGCTCCGGCTAAACGGAATTATCAATAGCACTCCAGGAAATAAAGGCGGTTATGTGTTGAATAAGCCAGCGGAGGAAATTGTCATCAATGATGCGATGAAAGCTTTGGGAGGAAAATTATTTGATCCACAATTTTGTGATGCACATACGGGCCTTGGTAAGTTATGTACCAACTCGGTAGACTGCAGCACTCGCTCTCTTTGGAAAATGATTCAGTATACGGTTGACAATCTTCTCAATAAACTTACTTTGGCGGATTTGCTGGTTCGCGAAAAGGAAGTGGAGCTTAAAATAGATCAGATTCTCAGAAGAAATGAGCTTTTCTCTGTTGATCCCTCCTGAAAAGCTAGATTAATATTTTTTTCTTTTTCCTCATTTTTGGCGTAATTCGCTTTGTGAAATTCCTAGTCATCCAAACGGCATTCATTGGCGATGTCATTTTAGCGACATCAACGCTTGAATCTTTACATCAAGCCTTGCCGAATGCCCAAATTGATATATTGGTAAGAAAAGGCAATGAGGCGCTTTTCCTAGGACATCCCTTTTTACATCAGATTCTTGTGTGGAATAAAAAAACTGATAAAATCAGAAATCTTTTTAAGGTCATTGCTGCTGTTCGTAAAAATAAGTATGACTATGTCATTAATCTGCATCGTTATGCAAGTTCGGGATTCATTACTTTTTTGTCTGCTGCCCAAAAAACGATTGGTTTCCATAATAATCCCTTGAGTTTTTTAATGAGTCAATCCTACCCTCATAAAATGGGAAAGAAAGGGACTTCATTTATCCATGAAACAGAACGCAATCATACTTTGATTGCGGATTTGACACATTCAGATTCCCGTTGTAATCCCAGACTTTATCCTTCAGAGAATGACTATCAGTTTGTAACTCCTTATCAGCGATCTCCATATATCTGTATAGCGCCATCTTCTGTATGGTTTACCAAACAATGGCCTAAGGAAAAATGGATTGAACTGATTGATCTCATTCCTGAAAATTTCACCATTTACTTGCTGGGTGCACCTGTTGATTTAATCGTTAGTGAAACGATACTTTCAACTGTAAAGCGTAAAAATGTTTTTTCCTTGTGTGGCAAGTTGAATTTATTGCAATCAGCCGCGCTTATGGAAAAAGCGTATATGAATTATGTAAATGATTCCGCACCTCTTCATATCGCTACTGCAATGAATGCCCCTGTGGCTGCCATTTTTTGTTCTACTATCCCAGAGTTCGGATTTGGGCCATTGAACGACAATTCCTATCTTTTTCAGGAAGAAGCCGGACTGAAATGCCGACCATGCGGATTGCACGGTCATGAAGCTTGTCCCAAAAAACACTTTCGCTGCGCTGCTTTGATAGATCCTAAGAAAGTGGCAATCGAAACACTAAACGCTCACGTTGAAATCTCTTAACGCATCATTGAGAGATGTTTTTAAATCAGTACTGCTTTTCCTTTTTCCAATAATTAAAGCGCAATTCACTCCATATGTTCCTGCCGGAAATGTCTTCTGATAAGTGCCGGGAATCACCACGCTTCCCGCAGGTACTTTCCCTTTCATTTCAATAGGTTCAGCACCGCTTACATCAATGATTTTTGTGGATTGTGTGAGAACAACATTAGCGCCAAGAACCGCTTCACGTTCCACTATAACCCCTTCCACCACAATACATCTGGAGCCAATGAAACAGCCATCTTCAATGATCACCGGAGAAGCCTGCAATGGCTCGAGCACTCCACCGATTCCAACACCGCCGCTTAAATGTACATTTTTACCAATCTGGGCGCAGCTTCCCACTGTTGCCCAGGTATCTACCATCGTTCCCTCATCCACATAAGCACCGATATTTACATAGCTGGGCATCAACACCACGTTTTTCCCAAGATAGGCTCCATAACGCGCTACCGCATGCGGCACTGCACGTACGCCCAGACTTTTGTAGTCTTTCTTCAATAGCATTTTGTCATAAAATTCAAAAGGAGCCACGTCCCAGGTTTTCATTTCCTGAATAGAAAAATACATTAGAATGGCCTGCTTTACCCATTCATTCACTTTCCACCCTTCATTTGTTGGTTCGGCTGTTCTCAATCTTCCTTTATCCACCTCTTCAATCACCGCTTTTATCGCTTCCTTATATTTTTCTTCTTTCAATAATTCCCGATTGTTCCAGATTTCCTGAATGATTGTTTGCATGCTTCAAATTTGTCGCAAAAATAAACCTTCAACCTACAACCTCCAACTTACAACATTCAACTCTCAACATTGCTCTCATCTTTCCTACTTTTGCACCAATGAATATTTCATTTACAAAAGAAGAAACTTCATTACTGCAAACAGTCGGCAAGTATGCCGATCAGTTGGGCATGGTCTGTTATGCGGTGGGTGGATTTGTACGCGATAAAATATTGGATCGTCCTTGTAAGGATATGGATTTCGTATGTGTGGGAGATGGATTGTTGCTGGCAGAGAAAATTGCTGCTTCACTAGGTCCTCATGCGCATATTTCCTATTTCAAAAATTTTGGCACTGCTCACATTCGTTTTGACACATACGA
The DNA here is from genome assembly GCA_018970395.1 of Bacteroidota bacterium. Classification (GTDB taxonomy): domain Bacteria; phylum Bacteroidota; class Bacteroidia; order Chitinophagales; family Chitinophagaceae; genus Lacibacter. The sequence continues at coordinate 58,958 of JAGWWM010000007.1, read as the reverse complement.
TCTCGAATTTGTAGGGGCAAGAAAAGAAAGCTATCGCAATCAAAGTCGAAAACCCGATGTTTCTCCGGGTACGATTGAAGATGACCAGCACCGAAGAGATTTTACGATCAACACTTTAGCCATCTCTTTGAATCATCAAAACTTTGGAGAACTGCTGGATACTTTTGGGGGAATCAACGATCTGCAAAATAAAATCATCCGAACGCCGCTGCAGCCGGAACAAACTTTTAGCGATGATCCTCTTCGTATGCTGCGCGCCATCCGTTTTGCCAATCAACTCCAATTCGACATTGAGGATAAAACATGGGAAGGCATTCTTGCTTCCGCAGATCGGTTGAAAATCATTTCCAAAGAACGTATTGCAGATGAAATCAATAAAATTATTCTCTGCAAAAAACCTTCCTATGGATTTGATCTCTTGTTCAAAAGCGGCCTGCTTCAACTATTTTTTCCTCAAATGGTAGCATTGGCTGGAGCGGAATACATTGACGGAAAAGGGCATAAAGATAATTTTTATCACACCCTTCAGGTGCTCGATAACATCGCCCGAGTTACGAATGATCTTTGGTTGCGTTGGGCTGCTATTCTTCACGATATCGGCAAACCTAAGACCAAACGATTTGAGCAAGGGCATGGCTGGACTTTTCACGGTCATGAAGTAGTAGGGGCAAGAATGGTTCCGGGTATTTTTAATCAGCTCAAACTCCCGGCGAATGAAAAAATGAAATTCGTTCAGAAGCTGGTAGAATTGCATTTAAGACCGATTAGCCTCACCAAAGAAAATATAACTGATTCCGCCATCCGCAGATTATTGTATGATGCGGGAGAAGATTTTGAATCGCTTATGCATCTCTGTGAGGCGGATATCACCTCCAAAAATGCCTACAAAGTAAAGCGATATCTTCAAAATTTTGAACTGGTAAGAATGCGTTGTAAGGAGGTGGAAGAAAAGGATCATATCAGAAACTGGCAACCTCCGGTAACGGGCGAATTAATTATGAAAACATTTGGATTGCATCCCTGCAAAATAGTCGGCGATATCAAAAATGCCATTAAGGATGCCATGCTGGATGGCGCCATTGATCAGTCTTATGAAGCTGCCTACGCTTATATGTTGCAAAAAGGAAGAGAATTAAATCTTGTACCGATTCAATAATACTTTTAACTTTACGTCTGGTTTATTCTACTGATTCTGCCTTCTTTGTATTGCCGGTCAGCTAAAATTTTTTCTCCATGGCTTTGTTAAAATTCCGAATTTATTGGGAAGAAGATGATGCTACTTATCGTGATATACTTATTCGGCATCAACAGACTTTTGAAGACCTGCATTTCAGTATTCTGAAGGCGTATGAGTTTGATACCAAACATCAGGCAACTTTCTACCGAAGTAATGATCAGTGGCAGAAGGGGAGGGAGATTTCTTTTGAGCAATATGATAAGGCTTATAAAGCACCTCCTTTACTGATGAAGGAAACCACATTGGGCAGTGAAGTGAAAGTTCCGGATCAGAAATTTATCTACGAATATGATTTTGTAAAAGGCTGGTCTTTCCTTATCGCACTTATTCAGGTAATCAAAGAAGAGGGTGCCGATACAGAATATCCTGTTATTGTCCGAAAAGAAGGTATTGGCCCTAGTCAGTACGGTACAAAAGACATGGTTACCGCCAGATTAACGGAAGTGGAAGAAAAATATGATTTGAATGCGGGAGACGAGGGTTATGGGGAAGAGGGCGAGGATGAAGAGGGTGCAAGTGAAGAGGAAGAGGGATTTGAGGAAGACCAGTCAGACACGTTTTGATAATTCTCTCTAACGATTTTTAAACACAGAGACACTAAGACGCAAAGACGCAGAGCGTTTTACTCTGTGTATCTGAGCCTCCGAGCCTCTGTGATAAAAAATGAAAAGTCAACACAAAGACTCTAAGATCCGATGACACAGAGAGAACACTTCAAAAAAAAAGTCATAATAATTGTCGGCCCAACCGCCGTAGGTAAAACGGCTCTCGCTATTCGAGTGGCCAAGCATTTTCAAACTGAAATAATTTCTGCAGATTCAAGACAATGTTATCGTGAATTAAATATTGGAGTAGCGCGTCCTTCGCCCGAAGAATTAAAGATAGTTCCTCATCATTTTATCGCTTCTCATTCCATTCATGATTCGGTGACCGCAGCCGATTTTGAGTCTTTTGCGCTTTCGCTGCTAACAAATCTTTTTAAACAAAATGATATCGTGGTGGTGGCAGGCGGCACCGGTTTGTATGTAAAAGCAATCATGGAAGGTTTGGATGATATTCCTCAAGTTGATCCGATTGTAAGAGAAGAGATTCAGGCTAACTATATCCACTACGGCTTGGAATGGTTGGTCAATGAAATCAAAAATCATGATCCGCTCTATGCTGCTTCGCACCCTTTACAAAATCCACAAAGACTCATGCGCGCGCTGGAGGTGGCAAAAACCACAGGTAAGTCAATTCTCTCTTTTCAGTCAAAATCTCCGAAGCAAAGACCATTTGATATGATTCCTGTTTATCTGGAATTACCCAGAGCGGCACTCTATGAAAGAATCAATCATCGGGTAGATATTATGATGCAAAACGGATTGTTGGAAGAAGTGCAGGCTTTATTTGATTGTCGGAATCTGAACGCGTTGCAAACAGTAGGATACACTGAGTTGTTTGCACATATCGAAGGTAAAATTTCTATCGAGGAAGCAGTTGATAAAATCAAGCAGCATACGCGCCATTTTGCAAAACGTCAGGTCACCTGGTTTAAGCACCAACTGAAGGCAAGTTCATTTCATCAGGATGATGTTTCAGGGTTAATAGATTATGTTAGTTAAATGAGTCCAATTCATTAACCCCACCCTTTAGGGTGGGGCCGTTCAGGGCGGGGGCTATGCCCCAGTGAATTAAAACTTAAACCCTACCGTAGCGAGTATTTGTCCGTTTCTTGCCTGTGATCGAGCGAAAGGATAAGCATTATCCTGAAGAATGTAGGGAAAATAAATTTGATCTCCTATTAAGTGACTGTAAGTTAAATCCAGAAAAATACCTTTATCCCGGTAGCCTGCGCCAATGGAAGGGATTATGCGATAACCTTTTATGCCGAATGATTCCCTCGCATTTTCAAATGGACTTTGAAGGTATTGAAATCCTCCTCTGAACATGAGGGTGTTAAATTTCAATTCTCCTCCAATCCTGAAATTGAGTGCCGGTCGGTAAAAAGAACGAATTTGATTATTCAACACCTGAAAGTATTGATTGAATTGTACATTACTATTGTTTTGTGCTGTAGAGAAACGAGTGCCCCGGTGATTGACAAACTCAGCTTCCGCTGTAATCATTCCCCTTTGCTGTTTTACATTTTCTGTTTCTCTGAAAACATAAGCTATCGCAATTGCGGCGGTCCATGGAGTGATTACCTGGTAGTCATAACTGTAATTGGTACCTCCGGTAATATCCTGAGTGCTGGCAGAAAACTGTTGAGGTCGGGTATTATCATTGTTGATTTTTCGCGCATAATTTTCAACCGATGTTTCCAGTCTTGCATCGATGCTCCTGGTAAGCGTATAAAAAGAGGGCGATTGGAGATTTAAGCCGATTCTAACCCGATCAATCGGTTTGTATAACAAGCCTGCTCTTAGTAAGAATCCGGTTCCGATAGTGCTGATCGTTTCAGTAAACCGGAATTGCTCAAAGTCATTGTCAGTATTACCACTTAAATCTTTCTCCTCAACCGTTAAAGTTTCGACTCTTCTGAAAAAGGGAATACCCAGCGTCATTCCATAGAAAAACTTTTCTGATTGGTTGCGTGAAAACCCCAAGGCCAGTTCATTGGCGCTTCCGGATATTTGTTGGGAAAAAGATTGAGACAATGAAAATGGCGCATTCTTAATTGCATTGGAGCGATATCCTGTAATAACATTGTTATCCAAAATAGAATCAACCAGATAATTTTCTACCGCCAGACTGGCTCCTGCCGGAGAGAAAAATAAGGCGTCATCAAAATTTCTGATATTATTAGCGATTAATTCTTCCACCCATTTTTCTGAAAACGAACTGGTTTGATTGATGCCGTTGAATTGCAATCGTGAATTGAAGTTGGCAGTTTGATTGAACGCGATGCCCCAGTTGGTTCGCACAAGTTTATTTTTTTTATAATGAGCAGTACTCATAACGATGCCGGAGGCTCCGATATTCAATGTGTTTTTTTGATCCGAAAAGTCCTTCTCGTTATAGTTGGTTCGCAATTGATTCAGTCTGAATCCCGGACTGAATACTACTTCATTCGTCCTGTATTGGGAGAGCCCTGCAGGGTTATGAAATAAAGTACTGATATCTCCTCCCAATGCGGTACTGCTTCCACCCATTGCCGCAATTCGCGCGCTGCCGCTGGTTTGCATGGGGAACATCAGATAGGCATCCATCACTTGTTGTGCATGACAAATAACAGAAGCTGTGATGAATAAAAAAAAGTAGATATATCTCATTGGATGGGACTGAATGATGTAGGATTTTGAAATCGTTAATTTCTTCTTCCGCTTCTTGTGCCTCCGTTGCTATTTCCGGAAGAACGGGGTGAAGAAGGCGTACTGCCGGAATGATCAGAAAAATAACGACTTCCGCTTTGTTGGTTGGAGTTTGTATTGGTGCTGTTGCTGTTGGGATAAGTCCACCCAATTTTGCCGGGCTGTCGTGGTTTTGATATTGCAGGAGCGGTCACTTTGGGTATAGTCGTAGAAATCTGGGGTCTAAAACCTGAAGCGTTATTGGGTTGGAAGGGGAGCAGGTTGTTGTGCCCGAAGCCGAAAATAGATGGTTGGTGTAAAAAAGGGGTATTGTAATGCCAGTAATAAGGGTCATAAAAATTGCGAAAACGAGGATTGTAAATCTGCATGCGAATCTGTCTGTCTTCCCGATCTCTATCAGAACCGGAAGGTATCACGACATATTGGCCAACAGGAGCTGATTCGGCAAAATATATATCATCCGGAGTTTGTCCATTCCGATAAGCGGCACAGGAATAAAGACTCAAAACCAGAATGAACAGCATCAGTGAGCGTAGATTATTTTGCATGGCCGATAGTTTGTAGAAGTGAAGTTACTACTTTTGCCTCGCTTAATTGTTAAGATTGCTCTAAAGAAAAGAGCTGTTAAATTTTTTCTATGGCAAGTGAAATTACGTCTCGCGAAAAAGATTATGCGCAGTGGTATAATGATTTGATTTTGAAAGGAGGGTTGGCTGATTATTCTGCTGTTAGAGGTTGCATGGTCATTAAGCCTTATGGCTTCTCTCTCTGGGAAAATATTCGCGATGTGCTGGACAGGATGTTCAAGGAGACAGGACACCAAAATGCTTATTTTCCTCTTTTTGTCCCTAAAAGTTTGTTTGAAGCGGAGGAGAAAAACGCAGAAGGCTTTGCCAAAGAATGTGCGGTGGTCACCCATTATCGACTGAAAACCGATCCGAACAAGAAAGGAGCGTTGATGGTGGATCCGGAAGCCAGACTGGAGGAAGAATTGGTGGTGCGCCCTACCAGTGAAGCCATTATATGGAATACCTATAAAGGATGGATTCAATCCTATCGCGATCTTCCGATCCTTGTCAATCAATGGGCAAACGTAGTGAGATGGGAAATGCGTACTCGTTTGTTTTTACGCACTGCGGAGTTTTTATGGCAGGAAGGACACACGGCACATGCTACGCAAGAAGAGGCAGTGGAGGAGACCCGAAAAATGCTCGATGTGTATGCTGAATTCGCAGAACAATATATGGCACTTCCTGTGATAAAAGGTGTCAAGTCTGAGTCTGAAAGATTTGCCGGTGCATTGGATACTTATTGCATTGAAGCACTGATGCAGGATGGGAAAGCGTTGCAGGCGGGCACTTCACATTTTCTCGGACAAAATTTTGCGAAAGCTTTTGATGTCAAATTTTTGAATAAAGAAAATAAACAGGAATATGTTTGGGCTACCAGCTGGGGCGTCAGTACCCGTTTGATCGGCGCGCTCGTGATGGCACACAGCGATGATGATGGTTTGGTGTTGCCACCCCGCATCGCACCGCTGCAAGTAGTGATTATCCCTATCTACAAAGGAGAAGAGCAAAAATCCGTTATTAGTGAAAAAGTAGCTGAAATCGTTAAGTCATTAAAGGCTAAAAAAATATCCGTGAAATATGATGATTCCGACCATGCAAGGCCGGGTTGGAAATTCAACGAATATGAAATGAAGGGAGTACCGGTACGGATTGCAATCGGTGCGAGGGATATGGAAAATAATGTGGTGGAATTGGCCAGAAGAGATACAAAGCAAAAACAGTCGGTATCTATGGACGGTTTGCCCGAGTATATTGAACAATTATTGGAAGAGATACAAGACAATATATTTCAACGAGCCAAAAACTATCAGCAGGAGCATATTACCGAAGTAAATACCTGGGATGAATTTGTTCAGTTGCTTGAAACCAAGGGCGGTTTCCTATCGGCGCACTGGGATGGTACTGCTGAAACGGAAGCATTGATAAAGGAAAAAACCAAGGCAACTATTCGTTGTATTCCGCTGGATAGGAAAAATGAACCGGGTCAATGTATCCTCACGGGAAAACCTTCCGAGGGAAGAGTATTATTTGCTCAAGCTTATTAATGTTTTTGAACAACTAGTTGTTGATGCAGCCTTTTTTACAAGATTATTTTTTGGAGGGACAAGTATTGCTTGTTGACAAGCCATTGGAATGGACTTCCCATGATGTGGTTGCTAAAATCCGGAGCAATATCAAAATCAAAAAAGTTGGTCATGCCGGTACATTGGATCCATTGGCCACCGGTTTATTGATTTTATGTACCGGAAAATTCACCAAGCGGATTAATGAATATATGGCGCAGGAAAAAGAATATACCGGTACGATTACGCTCGGTGCTGAAACGCCAACCTATGATCTGGAATCGCAGCCTGAAAACTTTAAAAGCACCTCGTCGATTGAATGGACACAGGTTGAAGCAGCTGCCCGTTTGTTTACCGGTGATATACTTCAAATTCCTCCCAAACATTCAGCGATCAAACAAAATGGGAAGCCGGTTTATCTGATGGCAAGAAAAGGGCAAGACGTAATATTGGAACCAAGAAAAATATGCATTCAAAAATTTGATATTGAGCATTTTGAAAAAACCGACCATTCAGTTTTAGTTTCATTTCGGGTGGTATGTTCAACGGGAACTTACATACGTAGTTTGGCTCATGATTTAGGACAGCAGCTTGGTTGCGGGGGTTATTTGAGTGCTTTGAGACGTGAACGAATAGGAGATTATTCTGTTCAGGATGCCCGAACGCTGGAAGAAACTTTAGACTGGATAAGGACATTTCCTAAAAAGGATAATTGATGCCCAGTGAAACATTGAAGTTTTCATAACGCCATTGGCGGTGTTCTTCTGTCCTCCCAAAAAAGTTGGCTAAACTAGCTTTCGGATTCTTCCATCCGTTATTGTTGTTTGAAAAGGGCAGTGCCGGATCTTTTACCCGTAAAGCGAAGTCAATTCTCAAGAGAAAAAGTCCCACAAAATCGAAACGAATACCTGTGCCAAGGCTCACACTCAAATCGCGGTAAAAATTCTTTAAGTGAAAAACCACTGTGTCATTTCCGTGATTGGTTTTATTGGGGAGATTCCATACATTTCCAATATCGGTAAAGCAGGCTCCCCGGATGATAAAAGCATCCGGTATTACCGTCGCTACATTGAATCGGTATTCGGCATTCACTTCAAAAATCATGTCACCGCTTCTGCTGAAAAATTGATTTCTTCCTGATCTTTTTTCGAGTGGTGTAGCGCCGGGACCAATACTTCGCAAGGACCAGGCTCTCATACTGTTGGGGCCTCCTCCTGTAAATTGTTTGAAGAATGGCATATTTACGGAATCATTTAATAAATAACCTGCGCCGGTAGCCATTCGAAACGCCCATCCATCTTTACGATTTTGAATTTCATATTTGATTTCCATTTCAGCCCTCACATATTCAAAAAGATTGTTTTTAAGCACAGGAATACTTGACTTTAATCTTCCGAACAACAACCCGGACTCCTCAAAGCCGATTCGTAAAGAACTGCTATGATTTTTTTGTCGATGATGAAAGAGATTAGGTTTGGAAAAAGAAAACATCAGATTGCCCAGTACAAGACCCTGGGTAAATGAATATCGAAGAAAAGGGGTAGTATCTAACTGCTTTTGAAAGCTAGAGGATATGTTATGCAAATTCACGAATTCTACATAAGCCGGTCGAAAAGTAATTAGTTCATTCCGCTTATTTCTGATTTGCCAACCGAAAAAGGCTCCGACATTGGTCAGTCGGAAAAGTCCGTTATTATTTACATTTCTGTCTATGGCGGATAAGTTGGCATTCACCAATGTTCTCTTGTAAAGAAATTTTTTATTAAAACTTCTGCTGAATCCAAAAAGCTTAGGTATGGTTATGCTATTGTTGTAAGTAAGCTCCGTTGCTTGTAAACCCTCATTAATTTGCCCGATCCCTGCTTCTATTCCACCCCTGAAAGTATGTGCAATTAAAATGCCTTGACGATCAAAATTTCTGTTTCTCAAACCGAGGTTAAGTCCAATTCCAATAAGGTTTCCCGCCGTTCCGATAGCAGCTTGTTGTGTTTGATTGAATACGCTTTCAATGTCAGCGGTTAAAGCATATTTTCTGGATGGCATCATATTGATATCAAAATCAATCTTTGGAGCCGTTGTCGAAAGGGAATCTCCAACAAGTCTGGTTTTGGGCTCAATCTTAATAAACTGCCAGTTGCCCAGATTGTTGAATTCATCAAACGTTTTATTCAGATTGTCTGACTTAAAGAGAGTGCCGGAAACCAAATGATTATGGTCGCTGATATAAGAGGGTTTGAATTTTTTTGATTTGCTTTTTATAAAAATTCCCTCATAGGGAATGATGTTGTCTGATGAACTGTCAATGGCCAGCGTGCTGTAATCCGGATCTATGATGACTTTTCCAACCTGATATTGCAATAACTGTACAGGATTGCTTTTAGGGTTCAGTCTGATATACACATTTATGGTGGGATTGTCTTTTCTTTCGAGCGCCTTTTTTAAGGCTTCCATTCTCTCAAAAGGGTTGAGTAAAGGGTTCAGTAAAGGGAGATAGACTGTATCCGCTTCAGCGAATAATAATTCGCGGGAGAAGTTGTAGTATCCATTGTTTCGGAAGAGCTCTACTAAACGATCCAGTTCATTGCTGATTAGGTTTTCAGAAAATATGGATTGCTTTTGAAGGAATGATTTTTCTTTGTCTTGAATGGCCAGATTCTGGAGATTTTTCGACAATTCATATTGGCTGCTGTCAACAATATCATAGGCAACGGAATCAATCCGAAACGGTTTTCCGGGTTCAATTTTAAAATGAGTGGTAACCCGATATTGATTGTTTAGCTGATTTGACTTAATGATTGAGTCGGTTTGGTAGTTAAAACTCGTTTGCACATAGTAATATCCCATTGTTTTAAAAAATACATCAAGGTTATTACAGCTAGATAGGGCATTTGAAGTGTCAAATGCCGGTGGGTCTAATATTTGTTTGAAAAACAATAATTTGGTTTTGACTTTTATCTTCAGGCTATCATTTAGTTGGGTGTTAAGTTTTTCAAGCAATGCTTTTTTTTCTTTTTTTGAAAACTCATTTCCGGATATATGAAAGTGATTTTCATAGATAAATGGCTTATTTTGCGGGAAATTGCGAACACCGCAGGATAGCCAGAAGGTAGCAGTAATAAGTAAGCCGATTAATGTTAGAATTCTCACAAAACTCATACAGTTCAAATGCTTAGCAAAAGCGAAGTTAAACATATTCAGTCTTTAGCTCATCAGAAAGGAAGAAAAGAAACAGGCTGTTTTATAGCTGAGGGGGTGAAGCTTGTAGAAGATCTGTTGGATACTTGTTCGGGTCAGTTTGTAATGATTTACGCTACGGATGAATTTGTGAAAAAGAATTATATCCGTTTGCAGAAAACTCAATATCGGGTAATAGATGAGCATTATTTAAGCAAAATTACACTCTTGCAAACCCCTAACCAGGTTACCGCTATTTTAAGAAAATTTGATATTGTTGAACCTGTTTCGGATGCGGATGACTGGATCTTAGCATTAGATGGGGTGCAGAACCCGGGAAATTTAGGTACCATAATCAGAAATGCCGATTGGTTTGGGGTAAAAACAATCGTATGTTCAGAAGATACGGTTGATTGTTACAATCCTAAAGTAGTTCAGGCATCTATGGGGAGTATTGCAAGGGTTTCAATCAGTTATCAATCACTTGCCAGCTATTTACCCTGTCTTAATAAACCGATATGCGGCGCTACCCTAAATGGCTGCCCTTTAAGTTCATTTAAATGGCCTGGTAGCGGAATTTTGGTGTTAGGAGGTGAGGGGCATGGTATCAGGCCTGAGTTAGCCGGGTTGCTGGATCATAAGTTGACCATTGAGGGTAGGGGAGCAGCTGATTCACTTAATGTGGGAGCTGCGTCAGCAATTTTCTTATGGGAAATGAGGAATCTGTTCCCGTAATTTCTATTTGTGGAAAAAAAAGAAAAAACATTCGATAAATATTTCAAAAAAAAGTGTAATATTGCCAAAATTCTTTAAAAAACATTTTATGAGTAAAATTTATGCATTCTTGTTGTCAATGCTTCTGCTCTTAACCGGCACTGCTATCGGACAAAATTCTACCGGCGATATACCCACTGGTCTATTTTTGGATGGCAATGTTGGTATCAGAACCGGTGGCGGTAAAGTTTTTACAGGTAATGAAAATAAGCTGAACCTTCATCTTGATGGCGGTGCAGGCTATATGTTCAATAAATATTATGGAATCAAAGGTGATTTGGGATTCGATTTCTTCAGTGTTAAAGATATTGCTAGCCCTAATCCTGACAAATCCTTAACGCTCCGTGCCAATGTGCAAGGTGTTTTAAGTATTAGTGACTTAGCTCAATTCGGCGTGCCTAATTTCAGACTATTATTACATGCCGGTCCAGGATTATCTTCTAATTTTAACCCTAGTTTCCGTCAAGGTGCCGGGAACATTAAAAATGATAGAGGATTGTTAGGGAATGATGATATGTACAACGTACTTGCTGGTCTTACAGGACAGTATCATTTAAGTCGAGTATTGTCTTTAAATTTTGATGTTACTACCATTTACCAGATCAAACAAAATCAATATTTAGAAAGAATGTATCGTCCGGCATTTATTAACGATTACAATTCCAATATGCTAAATATTTCTGTTGGTGTTCAATACCGTATTGACGATGCTGCAGTTAAGAAAATAATCAAGAAAAAATCATCAACATCTTCTAAAACACCTACCACTCAACCTCAAATCCAGCCAGTTCAACCACAACCCGAGGTTAAACCTGAGGTTAAACCCGAGCCCAAACCTGAGCCCAAACCTGAAAATGTCAAACCTGTTATCGTTGATGCAGATAATGATGGTGTTGCAGATTCAGATGATAAGTGTCCAAATCAGGCTGGTACAGATCAAGGATGCCCTGCAGTAGAGTACAATGTTAATAATGTACTCTTCAAAACCGGAAGTTCAGTATTGAGTGAAGTTGCTAAGAAAGTTCTCAATGAAGCTGCTAAGTATCTTAATTCTAATGCGGATGTGAAGGTAAAAATCAATGGTCATGCTGATGCTACCGGAACAGAACAAGTTAACACAAAACTTTCTGTCAATCGCGCCAATGCAGTTAAATCCTATCTCGCTAAAAAAGGTATTAGTGCTGATAGAATTTCTGTAGAAGGATTTAGCGCTACTCAACCAATAGCTGACAATAATACTTCTAAGGGAAGATCTCAAAATAGAAGAGCCGAGATTAGACTTTCCAGGTATTAATAAATAATCAATATTTTATTCATATAAGGTTGGCAATCATTTGCCAACCTTTTTCTTTTTTAATCATAAAAATTTACATAAGTTAAAGCAAGGCTTTGATTGGATATTATAATTTTATATTTTAACTTTGTAATATACCATTTTACCAATCAATTAGATTTTAAGCCACAGGCTATCAATCCTTTGGAAACTATTTTCTATTTGTTTAGTTCTTGGAATTGCCTGTAGTTTTTTGGGACTCAGGAAAGCGAAGCATTTTTAAATAAATTATTCAAAATGAAAATTGCAGCACTTCTCCCTATGAAAGGAAATTCTGAAAGAGTTCCTAATAAAAACCTTAAATCATTTTCAGGGAGACCCCTTTACCATAGAGTATTGGAAACTTTACTCTATTCAAAATATATTTCATCAGTCATTGTAAATACAGATAGTCAGGCAATTAAAAATGATATTAAAGAGCAATTTAGCGACAAGGTAATTATTATTGATAGGCCAGCTGAAATTGTTGGTGATTTTGTTTCTATGAATAAGGTTATAGAATGTGATATCTCCAAGGTAGAGGCTGACTTATATTTGCAGACACATAGCACAAATCCTTTGCTTAAAACATCTTCAATTGATGCTGCAATTGAAAAAATGATCGAGTATAAAGAAAGTGGACTTTATGACTCAGTTTTTTCAGTTACTAAAATTCAAACTCGTTTATACAAAAAAGACGGAACTCCCTTTAATCATAATCCGAATGAATTACTTCGTACTCAGGACTTAGAGCCTCTTTATGAGGAAAATTCAAATTTCTACATTTTCAGTAAAGCATCTTTTGAAAATGCAGGTGGCAAAAGAATTGGTTTAAATCCTTACATGTTTGAAATAGATAAAATTGAAGCGGTAGATATTGACGAGCCGCAGGATTTTATAATTGCTGAAGCGATTTATAAATTATTATCATGATTTGCGATAAAATAAACAATTGGGAAATCTATTTTAAAAATGATCTTTTCCAGGAAATTTTTAATGAGTTGTCATCGATAAATATCCATACACCTGACGGCGTTTATCAAAATAACGCCGATTATTATTTTAAGGTAATGAGCTATTCAACTCAAATGGCGCCAACCATTATCGAATCTCATAGGAGGGAGGTGGATATTCAGGTATTATTATCAGGCGTAGAAAGAATAAAATTATACGACTTTCAGCATGTTGACATAACTCAATCATATAAAGAAGAAACGGATTGTCAGTTTTATCGTGAAACAGGGGAGCCCTACTCAATAATTGATTTAACTCCCGGGTATATGGCTGTTTTTTTTCAGCAGGATATTCATCATCCCCAGTTTGCCATCAATAATCATATTAGTTCACTTAAAAAAATAGTAATAAAAGTAAATGCAAAACTTTTCACATCATAACAGCAGGTTAAAACAAAAACTTGCGAAAAAAGAATTATCATTCGGTTCTTGGTTGACGATTCCTCATCAATCGGTTATTGAAATTCTTTCCACAGCCGGCTTTGAATGGCTTGCAATAGATATCGAACACGCAGCTATCAGTATCGAGACTGTTATGAATTTAATTGGTCATATTCAGGGTAATGGAATGCAGGCTCTTGTGCGTGTAAGCAAGAATGAAGAAGTAGTTATTAAGAGAGTCTTGGATGCAGGAGCAGATGGTGTAATTGTGCCTATGATTAAAAATAAAGCTGAAGCGATTGAGGCAGTCAACTATGTCAAATATCCGCCAATAGGTAAAAGAGGTGTTGGATTAAATAGAGCTCAGAAATATGGTACTGCGTTTAATTCGTATCAGGATTGGGTCAAAAATGAAGCTGTTTTGATTGCCCAGATTGAACATATTGAAGCAGTTCAAAATCTGGAAGATATTTTTTCTGTTCCTGATATAGACGGGATTATTGTTGGGCCTTACGATCTTTCTGCTTCGATGGGTTATCCGGGTGAATATCACCGAGAAGATGTTAAGTTGGCGCTAGATAAAGTGGAGGAAATTTCTAAAAGATTGAATAAGTCCCTTGGATTCCATGTGATTGATTCCAATCACGAGAAAATCGTTGAAAAAATTAATAAAGGATATTCTTTTCTAGCTTTTAGTCTTGATTTCTTTTTCCTTGGCGACAAGGCCAGAGATGAAATGAGATTATTAAATCAAAAAATAAAATGAACCGAGTTTTAGTTTTTGGAGGCTTCGGTTTTTTGGGATCTTATCTCGTTCAAGAGCTAATCTCAAGAAATTATATTGTATTTGTTGCGGATTTGAGCACAAACGAATCTCTAAAGCATGAGGTCACATTTATACAATGCGACATATCAAGCAAAGAAAACGTAATTCGTATTTTTAATCAATATGAATTTGATATTGTGTACAATCTGGCCGGTTTCGCAAATTTAGATGATGCGGTACAGAATCCACTTAAAACAATGGAGCTTAATGTAATCAGCAATATATATATTCTTGATGCCTGTCTCTCACATGGAGTTAAAAAATTTATCTACGCCAGCAGTGCTTATGCAGTCAGCAATAAAGGCTCCTTTTATGGTATCAGTAAACTGGCTTCTGAAAAGATTATTGAAGAGTATTCCAGAAAACTTGGACTTTCTTTTGTCATTTTAAGATATGGTTCTGTATATGCAGAAAAAGATTATAACAATAATTACATTTATAAATTAGTAAAAGATGCGGTGGTCAGCGGAAAAATTGAACATAAGGGAGATGGGGAAGAAATTCGTGAGTATATCCATGCTTCAGATGCAGCTAAACTTTCGGTAGATGTTTTAGAGTCAGAAGAATTTAATAATATTCATGTTATTCTCACTGGTAATGAACGGTTAAAGAGAATTGAATTATTTAACATGATTAATGAAATTCTGGATAATAAAGTAGAAGTAATTTGTAAAAACGAAGGGTATAATAATCATTACAGATTTACTCCCTACGCATTTGACGCATCTGTAAGTAAAAAATTAATTGCTAATCCGCATATTGATATGGGTCAAGGTTTGCTTGAATGCGTAAGAGCTGTTTATTATAATGAGTATGGCCGTACCGAAAATTTGTAAGCCTCTATTTGATCAGGATTTTAGCAGTTTTGCTGCAGCATTCATTTTTAACCGTTTTTGTGAATTAGAGCGAAATAAATCCGAAAACATCAATATAGGCTTGTCAGGGGGAAGTACTCCTCTTCCGATTCTTTCCTTACTCAAAAAGTATCCGATTAATTGGAAAAGATATAATTTTTTTTTAGTAGATGAACGTTGCGTTCCTATTTCAAGCCGAGAGAGTAATTTTGGCAATATCTCAAATGTTTTTTTTGACTTTATTGAATCTGCTGCTTTTTCAATGATCCAGGAGCATCTGAGCCTTGAAGAAACTGTTAAGCTGTATCGGACTCAAATTTTAAAACATGTTGAAACTGGCGAAAATGGTTTCTCTCAATTTGATCTGATTTTACTTGGCATGGGAGATGATGGCCATACTGCATCCCTTTTTCCATCAACGGTTGCACTAGATATTGAACACGAATCTGTTGTCATCAATTCTGTTCCTCAATTGAATGCTGATAGAATTACGATGACCTATCCGCTTATTCTCAATTCAAAAGAAATCATTTTGCTTTTGAAAGGAGCAAAAAAAGAAAGTATTTTATCAGATATATTATCCGGGATAGATAATTCTTATCCTGTAACCCCAATTATAAAAACACATCAAAATCTTCATTGTTTGGTTGGATAAATTATGTTTAATGAAAATAAAATGTATTTTTTTTGATTTTGACGGAGTGCTGGCTGAATCTGTCAATGTAAAAACAGAAGCTTTCAGGAAAATGTATCTTCCATACGGGCATGAATTTGCTGAGAAGGTTGTAGCGCATCATCAGGCTAATGGAGGTATTTCAAGATTTGAAAAATTTAGGATTTATAATGGATCTTGGTTAAATCAGGAATTGAGTGATGAAAAAATTAAAATTCTATCAGATGAGTTTAGCAATTTGGTTGTGGATGGCGTTATTCATGCTCCCGAAGTTCCGGGCGCTTACGCATTTCTGAAAAACAATCCTGCGTATAAAAAATTTATAATTACCGGCACGCCTACTGTGGAAATTATCCCTATCCTCGAGCGAAGGAATATGAGTCATTTTTTTGATGGTATTTATGGCTCTCCTGAAAAAAAAGAATTTTGGGTTAATGAAATTTTAAATATGCACTCATTAAGTCCTAATGAATGCGTGTTCGTCGGAGACGCCTTAACCGATTATAACGCAGCGGTTGTTCATAATTTACATTTTATTTTAAGAGAAACAGAAGAAGGATTTGAATTATTTAAAAATCAGAATGTAATCAGAATTAAAGATTTAACTCATCTAAGTGATACAATTGATTTAATTGAAAAATTATAGATTCAAATTGAGATTCCTGATAATAATATTTTTCTTTGCTTCATGTAAGAATAATGCTCATATATCAAATAATTATGTGCTTTCCTCACGTTTTTTTCATCCGCGCGATAAAAATGACTCAACCAGTACTTTACTCATCATTGATCAATTAAAGCCAAATCGAATTGATTGGGTATATTATGAAAATGATCTCGTTCTTCAGGAGTATAAAAGAAGAAACCTTAAGTACAGCTTAACGCTTAATCCTCAGATTCCGGATTCGGCAGGTTATACAACTTCCAAATACAGAATAATTGATTACAAAGGAATTGAATACGTAGCCCCCTGGATGAAATCATGGAAAAATAAGAACCTCTTTTGGGGATGTGTTAATAATCCGTTATTCGCAGATCTTTTTTTTGAACGAAGTAATTTTTTATCTACCAAAAAGCCGTATGCATTATTTGTAGATGATCCTTTATTTAATGTAAGGTTGAAGAAAGAGGGAATTGTTGGTTGCTTTTGCAAACATTGCATTGCAAAATATGATCAACTCTATCCGGATAGAACTGTTGATATTGATTCAATAATCAGAATTATTGAGAAGAAAGCAAACAAGAAAAATATTCTTTCAGCAAATGATTCAATAATTCTTAAACATTATGAGCATTTCCAAGAAGAGTCAGTTATACTTTTTTTTGAACAATGGATGAGTTGTGTCAGAGAAAATTACCCGAGAATGATTTTTCTAACGAACAATTATAATGGAGAATGGAATAAAATTTATCAAAAATTCGATGGCGGGATAGCAGAACTTGAAGCTAAAAAAGTAAACGACTCCATCCTTCATAAGCTTTATTCCACAGCAGATTCTTTACATAAATCTCAACTGTTTACTATTCCTTCAAAGGATGCAAGTCTGCATGTTAAACTAATTGAATATAATATCAAACACCAAAGGGAAACTTTACTTCCTTGGGATATTTTTATTCCTAATCATCCGACTAGATATTTTATGCCATTAAATAAGCTGATTCAATCGGTTTCCAGCTACCCATCTAAAATTAAATAATAATATCAATGAAAATTTTACTTACTTCTACCTCATTTCAAGATACACCCGGCAAACATCATGATTTGTTAAATGCCCAAGGATTTGATATTGATTATTTACGAGGCCCGGTACCTGAATCAGTTTTGTTGCCTATAATACAGGAATACGATGCAGTTGTATGCGGAGATGATGAATACACTGAAAATGTATTAAGAAAAGGACGTTCCGGCAAATTGAAATTTATTTCAAAATATGGCGTTGGCCTAGATCGAATCAATTTAAAAATAGCAAATGAATTAGGTATTCCTGTTAAAAATTGTCCCGGAGTTAATCAAATATCGGTTGCTGAACATGTACTTGCACTCATCCTGACTTTTGAAAAAAATATAATCGTTCAATACACTGCAGTCCAAAGTGGAAGTTGGAAAAGATATACGGGTAATGAAATAGAAGGAAAAACTATTGGGATTGTTGGATTAGGTGCTATAGGAAAGGCTTTGTCTAAAAAATCGATTGCACTCGGTCTCAAGGTGATTGCTTTTGATCTGTATAGAGATACTGATTTTTTAAAAAATAATCCAGATGTTCATTTTGCCGATTCACTCAGCCAACTCTTTTATGATGCCGATTATATAAGTCTTCATCTGCCACATACTCCAGAAACTGAGTATATTATAAATGATCATGTTATAAATAATCTGCTTAAAAAGACCCCCGTCATTGTAAATACGGCAAGGGGAATGCTAGTGAATACGGATGCTCTTATAATTGGATTGCAAAACGGAAAGATTCGTGGTTATCTTACAGATGTTCTTGCAATAGAGCCGATTGAAAAAAATGAAAAACTTTTAGGGCTTGAAAACGTAATTATTACCCCCCATGTAGGTTCTCGAACACATCAAAGCGTAGAAAGACAAGGGATAATGGCTGTTCAAAATCTTTTATCATTAATTAATGGTTAATTTGATCAAGTCATCTTATACGCGTTTTTGGCATTCGCCAACTTTAATGACATGGTTAAGTTATTCAACCAAAGCACTTAGTTTATTTGTTGTTTTACCTCTAATACTGAAAAAATTTGCTCCTCCTGAAATTAGTTTATGGTATCTCTTCAGCTCTATATTTATCTTGTTGGGACTTGCAGATATGGGGTTTAGGCAGACATTTATCCGAGTAATTTCATACGCTGTTGCCGGGGCAACCGAAATTAAAATTTATCATACAGGCCAAAAAAATAATGAATCTGATAGCGTAACTAATTGGAATTTGCTGGAAGAGATCTTTTCAATTATGACTTTGATTTACAAGTATCTAAGTCTTATTTTATTATTTCTTTTAATTAGTATCGGAACCTGTCTTCTTATTAAGCCCATTTCTTTGGTTGAACATCAAAAGAATGCCTGGTTGGCTTGGGGAGTGATAATTATTGCCAATGTGATTCGTTTTTACGGAACAATTTTTCAAAACTATCTCGAAGGATTAAATAAAATTGCTTTAGTAAGAAAAATTGAATCTTTAATGAATTTAGGAAGTATTACGACAAGCATTATTGTTCTTTTAATGAATGGCAGTTTGCTTTCTTTGATTATAGCAAATCAGATCTGGTTGATTCTGAATGTGCTTAGAAACTGGTTTTTATCCAGGAATATAGAAGATGGCAAGCTTCAGTCATTTAAATCTTTACCATTTAATCTAAGTTTGTTTAATAAGCTTTGGCCGCCTGCCTGGAAAACCGGCATTTCAGGACTAATGTCTAATGGCCTTACTCATCTGAGTGGTATTTTATATGCACAGATTGGAGATCCCATTATTATATCTTCATATCTTCTTGCGTTAAGAATTATGACTCAACTTAAAGAAATTGCTATGGCTCCTTTTTACAGTAAAATTCCATACTTATCAAGGTTAAGAGCTGAGGGCAGAATTGACAAATTAATTAAATTATCTCAAAAGGGTATGCGGTTAAGTCATCTTATTTTCGTTTCAGGCGTACTTATTGTAGGTTTTTTTAGCGAGTATCTTATCAGTCTTATACAAAGTAATATTGATTTCGTTCCTTCTCTTTTTTGGTTTCTATTTTCTTTAGCTTTTTTTGTACACAGATTTGGCGCAATGCATATGCAGTTGTATTTAACAACTAACCATATCATTGCCCATATTGCAGACGGAGTTTCCGGAATTATTTTTATTGTTGTAGCTTTTATTGCTGTCCATACACTAGGCATTTATGCAATTCCGGTAGCGATGCTTTGCGGATATCTTGGTTTTTACTCATGGTATTCTGCCATCAATTCTTTAAAAAGCATTCAGACTAGTTTTTTTAAATTTGAAACATCTGTTTCCCTATTGCCTCTATGTCTTTTAATTGGTTTTATTTTCATTAAACTTTTTCTTCTTTAAAATTTGATCAAATCTTTCTGTAATTTTTAGTATGAATTATATCAAACAAATAAATCCTTCTTTAAGATTAAATCTCTATCGGATTGCATTAGGATTCTTAAAAAATAGGGTTTTATGGGATCTTTCTTTTAAGGCGCGTCGTAGCAAAATAGGACTTAAAAAGTTACAAAATCAGCATGTAGGTCAAAAAGCTGTTATTTTATGTAATGGCCCTAGTTTAAATGAAGTTGATTTTAATGAGTTAAAAAAATCCGGAATTTTTACAATCGGATTAAATAAAATTAATCTTTTATTTAATAAAACTGATTTTCGTCCCAATTTGATTCTATCAGTCAATAAGCTGGTTATTGAACAAAACAAGGATTTTTTTAATAGTACTGATATTCCACTTATACTGGATAGTTCGGCTTCCAAATTTATACATTCAGGTAAAAACATTAATTATATTCATTCTTTGCCATTTCAACTAAGATTTGCCGGTGATATTTCAGGCTCAGTTTGTCAAGGTTATACAGTAACGTATGTTGCTTTACAGGTTGCTTTTCATCTTGGCTTTAAAAGTGTTGCTCTTGTTGGATGTGATCATAGCTTCATTACAGAAGGATCCTCAAATATGACAGTTAAATCAGGCAAATCTGATCCTAACCATTTTTCTTCTGAATATTTCAGTAATGGAATGAACTGGCAAATTCCAGATTTGCTTGGTTCTGAAATCCACTATAAATTGGCTCTTGAATTTTACGAAGCACACAATAGAAACATTTTTAATTGTACTAAAGGTGGCAAATTAGAAGTTTATCCTAGAATGGAACTTAAAGACTTTATCAATGCCTAAAGGAAAAAAAATTGTTTGTTTTTCTGCCAATAGAACCTGTCATCATGACGACTATTTTTTATTATTTTCTAAATTTATTGGTTTAAATAATGTAAAGTCATCTTTTCCTAAATTGAAAATTCTTTTTTCAAGAGATAAAATTATTTTCCTTGATATTGACTATGCAGATTTA
The DNA here is from genome assembly GCA_018970395.1 of Bacteroidota bacterium. Taxonomy (GTDB): domain Bacteria; phylum Bacteroidota; class Bacteroidia; order Chitinophagales; family Chitinophagaceae; genus Lacibacter. The sequence goes on along the minus strand of JAGWWM010000007.1, from coordinate 38,201 downwards.
ATTTTCTTTCCAATAATTTTATTAAGAGGTATTTGGGGAGGGAAAGGAATAGCCATTAGTGTTAGAACTGAATATTTTTATGAACATAAATCAATAAAAAAATGCTTTTTTAAAAGCAGTACTATTAAATTCTTTAAATCATTTATAAAAAAGTCTTTATTTTTTTTCATAAAAAACTTTTCAACTACTACTATTGTCTCAATTCATAAAAATACGCCCTACCAAAAAGATATTGAAAAATTTGTAAATGCCTTCATGTTTGACCCTCAACTATGGGATTTGCCCTATTTAAATATTCAATCAGATATGCCCCCTGAATTATCTGAGACCTTTTTTAATCAGGCAGGCAAGTTAATCTTAGTTCCAGGAAGATTTAATGAACAACGCTCACGAACTGAGTTATTAAATTTTCTAAACACGGGAAATTATAATAATTTAAATTTTCTTTTTGCCGGTGAAATGTCATCGTCTGATTTTTTTCATATAAGCAATCTTCCAAATTGTTTTGTCATTAATAGATATGTGTCGAATGAAGAGTTGTTTTATCTTATGAATAATTGTGATTTTATTTACTCATTTTATACGAATAACAGGCCATCGGGTTTTTTTGGTCGTGCTATTCAGTTAAGAAAACCAATTATTGTAAGGGAAAACAGTTTTTTACATTTACAATTTTTCGACTACCCTAATTTAATTTCTGTTTTTGACTTGTCTGAGCTTGATTCGGCGGTTCATTCTTTTTCTAAATCAGATATTTTTTTGAATAAGTACAATGATGACTTTGCATTTCTGTCGCTTATTAATGGCTTATAATTGATTAAATTTTAAAACTATCCCTTGAAAATTTATTCATTAATTTTTATTATCGTCCTTTTATCTTTTCGTTTAATTTCAGATAATTTTATATTTCAATCGCTTTCAATTATCTTATTAGGAAGTTTCAATTTTTATCTTTTACATAAATTAAAGTTTAAAAAAATATTTATTTCTCCTTTCCTCTTTACAATGTCTTTTATTGTACTGATTGGTATTTTTCGAACAAATAAGCCTCAATTGTCATTTGGTTATACAATGTATTCTGGAATTGAATTCATGCTTTTCTTTTTATCGCTTATTCTTCATTATGCATGGATATTTAAAAATAAAAAGGTCTTATTTTTTGAACTCTTGTTTTTTTACATCATACTCCCCTTTGGAGTTTATGCTTTTTTAAACTTGGCATTTTGGGCATCCGGGATAAATCTTGATATTCAACAAGATTTATCAATAGGGAAGGCGCTTATGTTAGCAAACATTGGCATTAATATTGACCGTGTTCAATTCCCTCTAGTTTCAGGCATTAACAGCTTTGCTAGTGTAGTTGGGATGGTTTTTTTTCTATCAATTACATATGTCTTTTATTCATCTAAAAATAGAATTCTTGTTTTTTCAATAATTATTTGTTTAATAGCTATCCTTTTTTTGCTTGATTCAAGAGCATCATTATTATTTCCGGTATTTGTTTTTGCCTTGGTTTGGATAATCAGACACTTTAATTTTAAAAAGTTTCTTTACGCCATCCCATTAATGCCTATTATTTTACCTCTTCTCTTCTTGTTTGTGCTCAAATTATTGGAAAATTACAATATTTTCAATTTTATGACAAGAGATACTGAGGAAATTACTTCTGTAAATGGGCGCCTGACTGTTTGGTTATTTTCCTTAATTGAGATTTCCAATTTTAAACCTATTCATTTAATTGGCTATGGCGAATATGGTCATTATATTTCGGGAGTTTCTAAGTTTTGGTCTTACTTATTTGGAAGGTGGAAAAATAGCGAATTGATTACTCCTCACAATTCTACCTTAATTGTATTTTTTGATTATGGTTATATTGGCCTATTATTCTTTATGCTAATGATTCGAGAAATTGTACAACTAATTCAAAAGCTCTGGAATGATGATGATAAGTTTGCAAATGCCCTTTTAGGGTTTATTTTATATTTTATTTTTATTGGAATTACAGAGTCCTTTTTTGGAATGTATTTTCAAAACGCGCTCTTTGTTTTTTTGTCTGTTGTAATTTTGTCAATTTTTTACGCTAAATACAGATTATTTCAAATCAATACAACTAAATCCGATTTTTAAACTTATTTATGAGATTTAATATTAATGAACTCTCCTTTCAAAGAATTTATACTGCTTTACTGAATAGAATCAAGAACTTGCCTTCTATCTATACCTGGTACTTCTCAGAAGAAGGCATTCTGAGTCAAAAAAAATTATCCTATTATCAGGATCTTCATAAAGGCAAACGTTGTTTTTTAATTGCCAATGGACCGAGTTTAAAATCAATGAATTTGCATCTCCTAAAAAACGAAATTACATTTGGCTTAAATAGAATTTATTTACTTAAAGATGAATTGAATTTTGAACCTACCTATCATATTATTTCGAATGAATTTGTCCTTAGGCAGTTCAAAGATGATTTTAATCAGATTAATTCTGTTAAGTTTTACAACTGGAGCGAACGTAAATTATTCTCCAATAACACGGATATAAACTTTGTCAGATACAGATTCAGCATCAATGATAAATTCTCCACTAATCCGTTAAGCGGGTTATATGGTGGAGGGACAGTAACTTTCGCAGCGCTACAACTCATTTTTTTCATGGGTTTTGATGAAGTATATATTCTTGGATTAGATCATAATTTTAAAGAAAAAGGAGAACCGAATAAAATTGAATACCGAACTCAGGAAAAAGATGAAAGCCATTTTCATCCTGATTATTTTCCTAAAGGAATTTTATGGCAGCTGCCTGATTTACTGCGGTCAGAATTAGCTTACAAACTTGCTCGAGAAGCTTTTGAAAGTAATAATAAATCAATTGTTGATGTTACTGTGAACGGAAAATGTAATGTATTTAAAAAAATGGATTTCAGTGCCATTAATCTTTAATATACAATTTACGCTTGCTTTCTAAATTATCCTTTGCATTCGTTATGAAATCAGATAAATTCCAATTAATATCTTTAAATATTAATAATCTGTCTTATCAAAATATTTTAAATAAAATCATAGATTTTTCCAAAAATCGACAATCGTCTTATGTGTGTCTGGCTAATGTGCATATGACTATAGAAGCCTATTTAGATGCCGATTTTGCGTCTAAGGTGAATAATGCTGATGTTGTTGCTGCTGATGGAATGGCTCTTGTTAAGTCTATTAAATTTTTATTTGGCCTTAAACATGAAAGAGCAACCGGTTTTGATTTATTGCCTGATTTATTAAAAAAGGCAGCTTCTTTAGACTTATCTGTGTTTGTTTTTGGAGGTACCGTTGAAATGCTTTCCTTAACAAAAAATCACATCTCATCTCAATATCCCGGAATTACAAATCATTATTATTACAGTCCTCCATTTCGTTCTTTAACTAATGATGAAGAAATTGAGATAATCAACACAATTAATCAGTCTGGCGCGCAATTAGTTTTTGTGGTATTGGGATGTCCGAAGCAAGAAAAATGGATGGCTAAGATGAAAGGAAAAATAAATGCTTGCATGATAGGAGTTGGTGGCGCACTTCCTGTTGTGATTGGAATGCAAAAAAGGGCCCCCCAATGGATGCAAGAAATGAGCCTCGAATGGTTATTCAGATTGTTTCAGGAACCCAAACGGTTATTCAGGCGCTATTTTATAACCAATTCTTTATTTATTTGTCTGCTTTTATTAAATTTCCTTCGATCCAGAATTCGAAGTGTGCATTCCTCCTCATAAGTTTTAAGTAATTTTTCAAATTTATCTTAAATTTACTGATTCATGAACTAGACGCCTCATAGTGTCTTGCATTAATTAATATGAAATCTTTAAGATATTCAATATACATTAAGCCTTTTCTCTTTTTAATTGATTTATGCTTTATAAATTTAATTTACCCATTATCGTTTTTATTCTATTACGGAAACCTTGACCGTTTGTTTAGAAACGAGCCAAGAACTGTTTGGCTTTTTGTAAATTTAGTTTGGATATTTTTTGTTTTGAATTCAAATCCGTATCAATTTTTCAGATTTGAAAAAATTGAATCTATTTTAAATAAATCTGTTAAAATATTTATCCTTTATATTGGTATCGTTTCTACGCTTGTCGTTCTTTTACAATATGATGACATTTCTCCCATTAGGATGATCTATTTTTTCCTTTTTCTATTTATTTCGCTTTTTCTAATAAGGATATTTTCTTTTTTAACAATTAAACGCCTACGAAAAAAAGGATTTAATTTCAGAAACGTAATCATTGTAGGCCTGAATAAAAATGGGTATAAAATTGGCGATATTTTAAAAGCCGATTTGGGTCTAGGATATAGAATATTATCTTATTTTGATTCCGACTCTCAAAGTAATGAACTGCCTAAGCCTGAAAATTTTGGCGGTGGCATTGAAAAAATCGAATCATTTCTTGCCACTAATATAGTTCATGAAATTTTTATTTCTCTAGATAGAGATAATTCTTCGATCATAGACCATTTAAATCAATTGGCTAATCAATATTCCTGCAGAATTAGATTAATCCCGGATCTTACTAATTACTCCGGATCTTCAAGAGTTCAAATCAGTTATTATGATAACCTTCCTGTTATTTCATTGCGCCATGAGCCTCTGGAGTATGTAACCAATAAATTGGTAAAACGTCTTTTTGATATTATATTCTCACTTTTCATAATATTATTTATTTTTTCATGGCTTTTCCCTATTTTAATCATTGCTGTTAAATTAAGCTCTAAGGGGCCTGCATTTTTTAAACAGATTCGTTCCGGTGAGAACAATCTTCATTTCACATGTTATAAATTTCGTTCGATGCGAGTTCATGACGAAATTTTTGTTCAAGCAACACAAAATGATTTCAGAGTTACTAAAATTGGTGCTTTTCTCAGAAAATCGAACCTAGATGAATTGCCTCAGTTTTTTAATGTCTTTTTCGGTCAAATGTCTATTGTGGGGCCTAGACCGCATCCTATTCAATTAGATGATCAATTTCTTCAGCTTATTAGCACGTATAAATTGCGACATTTTACAAAACCCGGCATCACCGGATGGGCTCAGGTAAATGGTTTCAGGGGTGAAACCAAATCTCTTTCAGATATGCAAAATAGAATTGAACATGATATTTGGTATATTGAAAATTGGAGCTTTCTTTTGGATTTAAAGATTTTACTTCTAACTATTTACAACATGTTCAAAGGGGAAAAAAATGCCTATTAATGGGATTGTCTCGCCTTTTTACGCTACTTTTGCACTTTAGATAATTTATGAATTCTTATAAGTTTACACTCGTTTTCCTATCTTTTTTTCTTTTTTTTTCCTGTAAAACTCGTGAAAATCTAGTTTATTTTCAAACAGCTGGTAGTGCTGACTCATCCTCACTCAATAAAAATTACACTCCTTTCATTAAAACCGATGATTTTTTATCTGTGACGGTTACTTGTGATGATGTGGAATCTGCTGCTCCATTCAATTTGCCCCTGTCCGGTAATTCAACTTTTAATAACGGCTATCTGATTGGTAATCCTGCTGCTTTTGGGTATCTGGTAGATGAGAAGGGAGAAATTAAATTGCCAATTCTGGGTTTGATAAAAGTTGCCGGATTATCCCGTATGCAGGCGGTTGCATTGATAGAAAAAAGATTAAACGATTACTTGAAGAATCCCGTTGTTCAAATTCAAATTCAAAATTATAAGATTACTGTTTTAGGAGAGGTAAAAAATCCAGGAACCTTCAAAATTCCCAACGAAAGAATTACAATTTTGGAAGCAATCGGTTTGGCTGGAGATCTCAAGCCTACCGGTGTACGAAAGAATATTTTAGTAGTTAGAGATGTAAATGGTATCAAAAAAGAATATAGGATTGATTTAACAAGTAAGGATATTTTTAATTCTTCGGTATATTATCTTACACAGAATGATGTTGTTTATGTTGAGCCCAATCCGACAGCCCGATATGAATCCACTTTAGTTGGCAAAACGGCATCAATTATCATTTCTGTTACTTCTTTGATAATTACCACCATCACTCTAATTACCAGGCAATAATGGACAACCTTAAAAACAATAATTTGCTCGATGATCAGGAGATGAATCTTAGGGAGATTGTAGATAAGTATCTGTTTCACTGGAAGTGGTTTTTAATTTGTTTGATCATTTCCGTTACAGCGGCTTTTTTTTACCTGATAAATAAAACTCCGGTCTATCAATCCAACGCAAGCGTACTCATTAAAGAGGATCAAAAAACAGGATCTTTAGCGGGACTAGGAGTGTTAAAGGATTTGATTGGCGTAATGGGGGGGGTATCTGCTAACGTAGATAATGAACTGGAAATTTTCAAATCCAGAACCCTCATTGAAAATACTGCCAAGAAATTAAATCTTAATGTAACCCAATCTTTTGACGGGACTAATATTAATATTAAAACTCAGGTTTTATACCTAAACGCTCCCCTTGTAATTGAATCTGCCAATAAAACCGACAGTCTTTTTTATGAAATGAAAGAGTCTTTAGAGATTAGAATAATCGATAATTACAAGATTTCTATTTATGATAAAGAGAATCGTAGATCAATTGGCGATTTTTCATTTGACCAATCGGTTAATCTTACCACAGGTAAGATTAACATTAAAAAATCGAATCAATTCTCCAGCAGTTGGTTCGGGAATACAGTTTATGTAAATATTGTACCCTTGTACGAGGTAGTGGATAATTTACAATCTAGCTTAAAAATTGATTTAATAAAAAAAGAAGCTACTATTATTCAACTTGGATTAAAAGGAACAAATATTGATAAAAATCATGCTATCCTTAATGAGCTGATTAATCAACATAAGACTTCAACCATTACTGATAAAAATGAAGTTGCCAGCATTACCAGCAAGTTTATCAACGAAAGAATGAAATATATTGTTGATGAATTAGCCGATGTTGAGTCAGAGGGACAACAATATAAAACTAAGTATAAACTAGTAGATGTAGCATCAGATGCTGCCGTTTATCTTAAAAAAGAAGGTGAAACCGACAAGGCAATTACAGAAGCCAATATTCAATTGAGTTTGGCTGATTATTTAAATGACTACATCGCCAAGCGAAATGGCTACGATGAGTTGCTCCCGGCCAATTTGGGAATTTCTGATCAATCTGTTTTACTCATGACAAACCAGTTTAATCAGCTGATTCTTGAGCGTAAAAAATTGTTGCAAAATTCAAGTGAGAAGAGTCCTGTTATTCAAAAAATAGAAGGACAATTATCCGGTCTAAAATCCAGTCTTCGTGAAAGCTTAAAAAATATGAAGTCGTTGCTACAACTTCAGCTTAATAATCTAAACCTCAAGGAACGAGAGTATCAATCTCGGATTGCTTCTATTCCACAATATGAGAAAGAATACAGGAACATAATGAGGCAACAACAGATAAAAGAAACCCTTTATTTGTTTCTTCTCCAAAAAAGAGAAGAAAATGAGATTACACTTGCTGCTTCTGTTGCCAACACAAAAGTAGTAGACTATGCATTCAGCGAAAGAAAACCCGTCGCACCTAAAAAAACAATTATTCTTTTGGGAGCATTGTTGGTTGGTTTGGTCGTTCCTGCTCTTATTTTATATGTCAGAGACATTTTAGATAATAAAATTCATGGTCGAAAAGATGTTGAAAAAATTGGGCTACCGGTAATTGGAGAAATACCCTTGGCTAAAGTTACTTCTGATAAAAAAGTAGTGGTAGGCCATGGTGTAAGAACCGGCATAGCAGAAGCATACCGTCTGCTGCGTACCAATATTAACTTTATGTTAGATACGACTAAAAATGACGGGAAAATAATTTTTGTAACATCCACCATTGCCCAGGAAGGCAAAACCTTTACTTCCATTAATTTGGCACAAACATTGGCTCTTTCCGGGAAAAAAACTTTATTGCTAGGGCTGGATCTAAGATCTCCAAAGGTTTTACAATATCTCAATATTTCTGATTCTAAAAAAGGAGTATCTAATTTTCTTTCAGATGCCAACCTGAGTATTGATGAACTAATTCATATTGACCCCAATAATGCTAATTTTTCCTTCATTGCTTCCGGCCCTATTCCCCCAAATCCTGCTGAATTATTATTGAGAAACAGATTGGATGAATTATTTGATTTACTTAGACAACGTTTTGATTTTATTGTAGTTGACACTGCTCCAATAGGTCTTGTAACGGATACAATTATGATTACTTCAAAATCCGATGTATTTATTTATGTAGTGAGAGCTAATAAATTGGATAAACGGATGCTTGATATTGGTATCAATCTTTTTAAAGAGAAAAAAATTAATAATATGGCTGTTTTGGTGAATGGCGTGGAATTGGGAGGTAAAGGTTACGGTTACGGATACGGATACGGATACGGCTATGGCTATGGATACGGTTACGGAGATACAGAACTCAAAAAGAAGAAATTCTTTCAAAGACTATTTAATAAAAGTTAGTTATCGAATGAAGATTACATTTTTTGTCAAACCCGGTTTAATCCCGGGTTTGTTATTTTTTCTTACCCTTTTACTTAACCAATGTTTTGCACAAGTAAATGTAAAAAACGATATAAAGGGTGAGGTATACGATATTGATTCCAATCGATATCAAACCTTTAAAATAGGTAATCAAATATGGATGGCGGAAAATTTAAGAGTTTCCAGATTCAGAAATGGGATACCAATACCATTAGTTTCAGATAGCGCAAAATGGTCTTTCACTGATGCCCCCGGCTTTTGTTACTATCAGCTAGATGCTACCTTTGAAAAAATATATGGGAAACTTTATAATTGGTATGCACTGTCCGATAAACAGTTAATTTGCCCTGTGGGTTGGCATGTTCCTACTGATTCTGAATGGAAGAAACTGGAAAAGTATCTGGGAATGCCTGCTAATGAAATAGATGAGTTTGAAGAAAGAGGTATAGATGCCAAAGTTGGGGATCAATTAAAAAGGGCTGGATTTAATTGGGGTGACTCAACCGTTTCTGCTAATCATCCTAAAAGCGGCTTTGATGCTTTACCCGGTGGTTATAGAACAGAGAAAGGTAATTTTAATGCTATCGGAACGGTTGCAATGTGGTGGACTTCATCGTCCTACACCGGCAACTTTGCCTGGTCCAGAACAATTTATGCAGATAATGCCGGAGTAGATGGGGTGAACCTGGATAAACGTAACGGTCTTTCTGTTCGTTGTGTCAAAGACTAAGCAAATTTCTTCGCGTCTTCAAGAAATTTGGCTAACCCGATATCAGTCAGTGGATGCTTTAGCAATCCTAATATTGAATCTAAGGGACAGGTACAGACATGGGCGCCTGCTTCTGCTGCGGCAATAATATGATTGGCATTTCTGATAGATGCTGCTAATATTTGCGTTTTGAAACCTTGTAATTGATAAATATTCGCAATTTGCTTTATCAGCAGCATTCCATCCCAGCCGCTGTCATCAATTCTTCCTATAAAAGGAGATACATAGGTAGCGCCTGCCTTAGCAGCCAATATAGCCTGACCAGCACTAAATACCAATGTACAATTGGTTTTGATGCCATTGTCTGTAAACCACTTTAACGCCTTTACTCCCTCCTTGATCATCGGTACCTTCACCACTATGTTGGGATGAATGGCTGCCAGCTTTTTCCCTTCCTCAACCATGCCTTCAAAATCAGTGCTCAATACCTCCGCGCTGATGTCTCCATTTACCAGCTCACAGATCGTTTTGTAATGCTGAAAAACAGCAGATTCACCTTTGATGCCTTCCTTTGCCATTAACGAGGGATTGGTTGTCACACCATCCAGAATGCCCAAATCGTTTGCTTCTTTGATTTGTGAAAGATTGGCTGTATCAATAAAAAATTTCATTGGTAAACTTGCTTGATAGATAGGTAAAAAAGGCAGGTTACTTCCATCGCACCGCTACAACCGCTTACCCTTGCTGTGTTCCCACCCTGGGGGAGTTCAGCAGGAGCTGGTCGTGTAAGACCTGCCGGTGCAAAGATAGGTATTGAAAGGCTTAGGATTTTAAAAGAACAAAATTTTTTAAAATTGTCGCGTTTCGATTGTGGGTCTATTCGCCAGTGAATTTACCTGTGTTACGGATACTAATTCTTCCACTCTTCCACCTAATGGTTTATAATAAACCAACAGGGTGTAATTATTTTCTGTTTCCCACCAGTTGCCTTCCGTAACACTCGCCTCAGCATTCCCTGTTTTCCTGTCTTTTATCAAATACATATAATCATAGTTGCCCTGCTTCATGAAAATGCTTCCTTCATACATGCCTGTTACATCATTGAAGCGCATTTTGTAACGATCCGTTAATTCATAATTGGTAAACTCTCCATACACGTATAAATCTTTATCATGATAAGGTTGTCCTGCAGCCGGTAAATAACGAAAAACAACGGTCGCATAATCAGCTTGCCAGTAAGGATTTCTCCCTTCCATATCATTCAACTGATACAATCCATTCATGTCCCGATAATACATGTATCTCAATCCGTTTCGTTCGCCGTCGGGCTTGATGAAAAGAGTTTGTCCGGTATTGGTATATTCTCCTTTCTCAATGCGGTCTGTTTGCAGCCTAAGACTACTCAGATTTACCCAGCGCCATTCTTTTTGTGCAGGAAACAGACTTTCATTCTCTGTATTGTATTCCAGTATATTTTGTCGAACAAGAGTAGGCCGAATATTTTCTATTGCCTGATTCCAGCGGTAATTCTGCAAGATGACTACTTTAATCTGCTGAAATATATTGGTGGGCCTCAGGGTTTGTACATTGACAGTAAACTGAACTTTTTGATGGGATTTGAATAACTGCGTATTGAAGGGTTGTAGGATTTTTATACTAGAAGAAGCGCGATTGTCCAATACGAGAAAACGTTTTGAAAAAGCCAGTTGCGTAGTATCGCCATTGATAAATACTTTTAATATGTAATTACCGCTCCGGGTGGGGTAAGTGTTTTTGCCGGGTACCTCGCAGGTATAATGTGTGTATCTGGTTAGGGCTGTATTAGAATTGCGATACGTATTGATCCTGACGTTTGAAAATCCATTCATGTAGTCAAATTGACTCAGATTTGCTATCGTCCAGTCGGCATTACACAATACAAAGGTGTAGGAATAGTATTTCACATCGGCATCCATATCATCAAAATGAAGTTCAAGCCTGTCGCTGCTGCCTAAGCGGATAATAGGATAACTCAACGGATCTCCGTTAGGATGAAATTTGATAGAATGAATATTCGGATTTGCTATAAAGTCACTTAGCTGGCAAAAGGCTGACAGGCTACTGAAAATAAAAATTAGAAGGATGCCGGAAAATTTGATATGCATGTTGCTGGAAACTGATTAGTTTTACAATGTATCAAAGGTAAGCAGATTGCAAATTGTTTCTTTTATAGCAAAAAAGCTGGCGGGATCCGGGCAGGTAGGATTATCTTCCTTTGTAACCAGATTATCTGTAATTGCTACTGCCTTTAGTGTAGCGGTGATGATACTGACTCTGGCTTTTGTAGCCGGATTTCAGGATGCGATTGCTAAAAAAGTGTATCATTTTTGGGGGAATATCAGAGTACAGGAACAAGGGGTCTCATCCGATAATTTTACTGCAGAAATATCAGGTAAAGCATCGGATTCAATTTATAAGATAATCGCTCAGCATCCGGATGTAAAACAGGTGGATGCATATGCGTTAAAAGCGGGCTTGCTCAAAAGCAATACTTCCATCGAAGGCCTTTTTCTAAAAGGGGTAGATGTCAATTTTTCTGTCGAACGGATGCTCCCTTTTTTACAAGATGGCAAATGGATGTCAGTTCAAACGGGTTCCCCTGAAATTGTAATCTCGGCTTATACTGCCAGAATTTTACAATTAAAGGTAGGAGATAAAGCATTTGTTTATTTTATGTCTAAAGATGGCAATGCTTCTCGGGTTCGTCCGGTTAAGGTCAGCGGAATTTATAAAACCGCAATTGAAGAATATGACAGAAGCTTTGCCTGGATCCCGCTTTCTTTTCTTCAAAAGATAAGTGGGGCAGATAGTCTCTCTATTTCAGGATATGAAGTAAGCTTGCATGATCAGGGAAAGGAAGCAAAGGTAGCGGGATCGTTGATGGACGCACTGCCCGTTTCCTGGTTTGCCACGCCATTGGATCAACTCTATCCCAATTTATTCGACTGGCTGAATTTGCAGGATGTCAACCGAAGAATGATTATTATTATCATGTGCATCGTCGCTGTCATCAATTTGGTTTCCTGCCTGCTCATACTGGTACTGGAGAGAAGTAAAATGATTGGTTTACTGAAGGCGGTTGGCGCTACTGATGTACAAGTACAAAGTGTTTTTTGGAGACAGGGCATTCGCATCGGATTCAAAGGGGTAATATGGGGTACTGCGCTCGGGTTGGCAATCGCTTTGATTCAACAGGCAACCGGATTCATACGGTTAGATGAATCCGCCTACTACATACGAGAAGCACCGGTTAAACTAATCTGGTGGCAGATCGTGTGGGTTGATATCGTAACCCTTCTCGTTTGTTTCCTGGTTTTATTATTGCCCTCTTTTTTGGTAAGAAGGATTCGTCCGGTAGAAGCTTTGCGTTTCGACTAGTGGATGATATTTTTTATTGTATAATGATGACTGCTGCATAAGCGGAATAATTCTTCCTTTATTTTTTTCTTGTAAGAACTATAGACTACTATTTGTAATCCTCCTGCAAATACCAGTGCGGAAAGACTCAATGCGCTTGGGGGTACCGGATTGCCTTTGGAAAAAGCGTATAAAAAGGTAAAAATAAAGTAAAGAGAAGCGATACAAATGACACTGCCCAACACCAAACCTGTTTTTAAGAAACCCGGTAATCCTTTCTGCAATACCTCCCGACTTAGTTTTTTTAAATGGGAGAATGTATATTGAATGTTTTCGATATCAGTATTTCTGCTTTTGTAGTGAAGTTGAGTTGACCGATAAGAAGTCCAGTTGAAATAATTTCCCGGGAAAAAATATTTTTCTTTTATGAAGAGAATATCATTTACTACATTTTTTTTGAAGCCTCTTAACTCGCTCAAGTCTTCAATAAGTTCAGTGGCATGGTATTTTTTCAGTAGCGCATAACAGCCGTCCATCATCCATTTCGTCAGTAAAGGAACACGCTTTTTATTGCTGATGCTTGTGTTTACGATATCGAATCCGTTTTGTAATGCTGATAAAATGGGAGCAATCATGGAAGGAGGATGCTGCATATCTCCTTTCATGATGATGATGTATTCTCCGGTGGCATAATCGAGTCCGGCCATAACGGCTGCATCTGTTCCGGATTGTTTTTTCAGATTAATTCCTATCATACGATTATCCTGAACACTAAGGGCTTCGATTTCGGCATCCGTCGCATCCTCACTGGCATTATTGACCCAGATAATTTCATGCGATTCGGGGAGGAATTTAATTAGTTCGTAATAAAAGGGAATAAGCTGCTCCGCCTGGTTGCGGACGGGTACGATGACAGATAATTGAGTTTTCATTGTAATGGGTTTAGGATATGGATTAATTGGAAGTGCAAAATACACCTGCTTGCCGGCACAGGCAATAGGATTAATAGGTGACTTTTGGGATAGTGAATTTACGGTCTGGTTCGTAAAATTTCGTTTCGGAGGATGTATTTCCCAATGATATCAAACTCAATATTCACCTGATGTCCAACTTCCACTTGCTGAATGGACGTATGCTCAAAGGTATAGGGGATGATGGTGACGGAAAACTGATGGGTTTGCACATCGAAGAGGGTCAAACTGATGCCATTCAGACATATGGATCCTTTCTCTACAATCAATCCGGCATGCTCTTTCGGAATTTCAAAAGAATAAACCCAGCTTCCGCCAGCTGCAGATTTTTGAATACAGATACCGGTGCAGTCCACATGTCCCTGCACAATATGACCATCCAGGCGATCGGATAAGGACAAACAGCGTTCCAGATTGATTTTATCATGGACTTTCCAGCTTCCGAGATTGGTTTTGTCGAGTGTCTCCTTCACCGCCGTAATACGATGCTGATTCCCTTCTACAGATTCAACAGTAAGGCACACGCCATTATGGGCAACGCTTTGATCCGGTTTTAATTCCCTTGAAATGGGGGAGGAGATGATAAATGAAAGGTTTTCTTCCGAGGGCAGGATGCTTTCTATCGTACCCATTGATTCAATTATGCCTGTAAACATGACTGCAAATTAACCATACATCATGAAAATTTGGGGAGTTTTGCTATTTCAAAACAACCCCTTATCTTTGCCAACCTAAAACAAATGGGAGGTATATCATTATGTTAATCATTGATTCAAAAGACTGCGAAAACATAGACAGAGCCCTTAAGAAGTACAAGAAAAAGTACGAAAAAAGCAAAACGCTTTTGCAACTCAGAGAGCGTCAGTCATTCACCAAACCTTCTGTAAGAAGAAGAGGTGAAATTTTGAAAGCTATTTATAAGCAACAAATTTCCAGCGGGAAAATAGAACTTTGATTCCCCTTCAGACTTTTTGGAACAGCCGTGGATTTTAAGTAAATTCACGGCTGTTCGCATGTCTGAACCTCAACCAATACAAGAAGTACTGGCATTCCTGGATTATCTCCGGTTTGAAAAACGCTATGCTTTGCCGACCATTGAGTCTTATTCTTCAGATTTGAATTTTTTATTTCTTTTTTTAAAGGAGCAATATGAAACAGAGGGCTTGTCGGATATACAAGCGCCCATGATACGAGGATGGCTTGCTTCCATGAAAGAGCAGGGGCATAGTGCAAAATCCATTAATCGCAGAATCTCTGCCGTTAAATCTTTTTATCGCTTTCTATTGAGAAAAGGTTGGGTGAAAACCAATCCTGCCGCATTACTGGTAGCCCCGAAAATATCGAAACGACTGCCGGTGTATGTGGAAAAGAAAGATATGGAGACATTATTCAGCTATGTAACTTTCCCGGACGACTGGAAGGGCAGGGTAGAGAAAATGGTCTTCATGCTTTTTTATGCAACCGGCATGCGTCTCAGCGAGTTAACCAATTTAAAAGATGAACAGGTTGATATGAGCAGAAGGCAGCTTAAGATTTTAGGTAAAGGCAATAAAGAACGGTTTATTCCCATGGAGGATGAATTGTGCCGGGCGTTAACGGAATACAAACAAGAAAGAACGACATTCTTGCCACAAGTGGAAAGTGTTTTTTTTCTCGTGCAGGAAAACGGCAAGCCGCTTCATCCCAGATATGTGCAGAACTTGATAAAAAAATACCTGGAATTAGTGACCACCATAGAAAAGAAAAGTCCGCACGTATTGCGACATAGTTTTGCGACTCATTTGATGAACAATGGTGCAGATTTAAATGCGGTGAAAGCTTTATTGGGACATAGCAGTCTGGCTGCCACCCAGGTTTATACCCATAATACCATAGAAAAGCTGAAGGATATTCATGCCAAAGCGCATCCGAAATCTTAACGACTTCTTCCTACTACTACTTTAAACCACATCACTGATAATAAGATACCTAAAAGAGCCGCTACCATTACTGCAGTTTTGCTGATATTTTGATAGTCAAAAGAAGGGAAGGCAAGCAGACTGATGAAGATGCTCATCGTAAATCCGATGGATGCCAGCAATCCTAAACCGGTTAAATGACGGTTGGTAATACCTGCCGGAAGTTCTCCCCATTTCAAACGAATACCTAATTGACAAAAAAGAAAAATCCCCAGTGGTTTACCCGGCAATAAACCAACGATGATGCCGATGCTTAGCGGCGTTGGAAGGTCAGACCAAAAACTATCTGAAATCACGATCGCACTGTTTGCCAGTACAAATAATGGGATAATCAAAAAATTAACAGGATGGTGTAAACGGTTTTCTAATTGAATCAAATCGGCAGGCGCAATTGTGAATGCGATTAATACTCCGGCAATTGTAGCGTGAATACCGGAATGGTACAGAAAGAGCCAAAGCAAAATGCCGGCTACAAGATTCCATATCCCTAATTTCTTTTTCATCCTTAATCGGATCAATAAAAAAATCAAACACAACAATGCACCTGCCAGGTATTCAAACTGAATCTCACTGCTGTAAAAAACAGCAATCGCGAGTATGGCACCTAAATCATCAATAATTGCTAAGGCGGTTAAGAAAATTTTTAAAGCTAAGGGAACCTGTTTCCCTAATAAAGACGCAATACCCAGCGAAAATGCAATATCCGTTGCCATCGGAATGCCCCATCCTCCTGCCGTTGGTTTGTCTAAATTAAAGAGCACAAAAATGAATGCAGGCACTGCCATGCCGCCAACTGCAGCGAGTGCCGGCATGATCGCTTTTTTAAAAGAAGATAATTCCCCTTGAAGGATCTCTCTTTTAATTTCCATTCCCGCCAGTAAAAAAAACAAGGTCATCAATCCATCATTGATCCAGTGTAGCAAGCTGTGGGGTAAAAAGTTGGGAAGATGAAATTCTGTTTCCCAGAAATGAATATAAGTTTGACCGGCAGAGGTATTGCTAATTACTAAAGATAATGTTGTACAGAAAAGAATACAGACTCCAATGGCACGACTGTCATGAATAAACTCAAGCAGAGGTGATATAAAATTACGTTTCAGGTAATGTAAAGGCATGCGCTACTTTTTATTCCTTTCACAGAATGGCAAGGGCTATTCTCCCTTTATTGAAACAGCTCATTTTTGTTTTTGGGTCTGCGCGCTTCTTTCCATTCAAAAGCTCTTAACTTTTTATCCTCCGCCGGAATTTTTCGGATAGGATAATTGATGCCTTGAATGGTGCGGTCAAATTTGATCTTGTAAGCGCTTCTTCCGTCAAAAAAAATCTGAATCCGATCAGCGGCGCTTTTATTCATGCCAACATAAGCACTGTCTTCATTCTTAATAAAATAAATGCTCTCGGCGCTGCCGGAAGCAATCACATTATCAATCTTCCCTTCCTTAAAATAGCCATCAATGATCCGCCCCTTGATTTGATTGTAGAAAGATGCCTTCAGATTTTCCTGCTGTATCATGAAGCCATTATTGATTACTTGTATTCTTGCCGGCTTTTTATCTCTGGTCTTGATGAACATTGTATCGCCGGAAATCTGATTCTCTTTGCTCCAGGCTACCGGATTGTAATACAGTTCAAAAACACTGTCAACCGTGCTGTAATACAAGCTGTCACCCACCGCCTGAAGGGAGTCGTTGTAAATGCGCACATTTTTAAAAGCGGTAATGAAGCGAAGCGTATCGGTCGAAGAAACAGTTGTTCCCTTTTTTTGTGTAATGCTTAAGGGGGCAACAAACTGGCGGATATATTTTCCTTTTCCGGAAGGCAGATCTGCCATCAGTCCTGAATAAATAGTATCAGCTGCTACAAAGATGGAATCTTCTTCCTGCACAATCACCATCACAGGTTTTTCAGTAGCCAAGAAACTGTTTTTGATTTTATTAAAATAAATGCGATTGCCGGATAGTAAAATATTTTGTACCGTGTCTTTAAACCATACTTTTCCTTTTGCCTCCCCCAGTCCGGAAGCATCATCAAAATGAATATCGTTTGCTTCAAGTACCGAGCTGCTGTCTTTTATTTTGGCTCTCCCTTCAAATCTGGCTTTTTTTTCTTTTGAATCATAGCTTCCTTTTTTCGTTTGCACTACCGATTTGCCGCTGGTAATAGTGGTGGGTGCAATGAAAGTAGAGACACGGCTTCCGGTATTGTAAAGCAGGGAATCGGTCTCCAGTGTCATTTCACTGTTTACCATTTTTACATTCCCGTAGAAATATACATTTTTTACGTTTCCGTAATAATATCCGCTTTTACTGGTAAGAATAGTGCCGTCTGTTTCTATTCTGCCACCCTCCCGATAACTTCCGTATTTGCCTTTCATATCGTAATCGAGTAGGCCGGTATAAAGCACTCCATTGCCATCTGAAAGTTTTACCTTATCCTTGAAATGTGCCATTCGCTCTTTCCCATCATAGAGCAGATAATTGGAGTAAATATGAATGGAATCTTTATCTATGATATGTACGTTACCAAAACCTTCCAGAAAAAGAGTTTGTTCATTATACACGATACTGTCCGCCTGAAAAATAGTTCTTCCCTGAATCATGCGTACGTTCCCGGCCATCATTTGAAGTTGTTGCCCTGCATTATTGGAACGGAAAAAAAATCGGTTTGCATTTTGAATCTGAACCAAGCGATCTCCCTCACTTCCCTGTGCTGAAATGGTGGCAGGAACAAAATAAAAAATGAACAACCATTGAGTCTGGATAAACTTATTCATTAGAACCGTTTTGAGCGGAATCGGCAAGCGGGGCAACCAATGGTTTTGATTTGTCTTTTTTGCCAAATACGGACACATTGATATATCTTTTGGGATGTGTTTTGATGTCATCGAGTAAAATAGTCAGACTTCTACTGGTCTGTTGGAGATTGTTATAGAGTTTCGGATCATTGAGCAATAATCCGAGACTACCCTCTTTTGATTTAGCTTTCTGTAATATTTCTCTGATATCGGTAAGTGTTGCATTAATTCTTTCTACAGAAGTTTTAATATCCGCTGCTGCCAGTTCATCGCTGGTGGTTTTAAGATTCGATATAATGCTGCGAATGTTGGATGATTCTTTATTGAGTTGTGCGGTAAATTGTTCTGTGTTTTTTAATGTTTTTGCAAGACTTCCTTCCTTTTCATCTAACAGTATGCTCAGACTTTCGGAAGATTTATTAAGATTGGCGGCAATGTCTTTGATATGATTTTGAGTAGTGGTATTTAAAATCTGATTCAGTGCCTTTACCGTATGTTGTAAGGAGTCAACAGTGGTTTTTATCGAAGTCATTACCGGCGTGAGATTATTCATGATCGTGCTCATAATATCCGGATTTGGGTTAGAAGACAGAGTATCCCCCAGTTTGATCAATTGTTTGGAATTGCCGGGTACAATTTGAAGGGAAGTGGTTCCTGTAATATTATTGAGGATCGTTGCGGTGGAATTTTCGGGAATCTGTACTTTCTGTTCCAGATTTATGCCAACGATTACTTCACTCACTGATTCGTTGGCAGCACTGATGTCGTATACATTGCCAATCTTAAATCCGTTTATTTTTACCGGACTTGAGTTTTCAAGAGCGCCTACATTACTGAATCTGGCATAAATGAGATTGGTTTTTCTGGTAAGTGTTTTACCTTTTAAAAAATTATAACCAAGTACCAGAAGGGTTACGGATATCACGGTAAGTGCACCTACTTTCGTTTCGTTTGATATTTGCATGCCTTTTATTTATACAGGTCATTTTACATGACAGCTGTCGCGCACAAATGTATGAAATGTTTCAGCTTGCCAACCTAACAGCAATCAAAGATTATGGAACAAGTGCTGTTCGGTTATTGCTTAGCAGAAACCGAAGTGGTGTGATTGTTTTTTTCTACAATATCCTTGTATTTTTTAATGGCGCCGGCTATACTTTCGGCCATCATCTGCTGACCTTCCTGACTCATGAGAAAAGCTTCTTCTTCCCGATGAGATAGAAAACCTAATTCGATTAAAATGCTAGGCATGGCGGTTGCCTGTAATACCCAGATTCCTTTTTGTCTTTGTTTGACACCACGACTGGCTCTGCCGATTTTTACAAATTCTTCTTCAACCAAACTGGCTAATTTGACACTGCCCGCAAAGAACTGCTTGGTCCAAAGGGCAACCTGTTGTTTAACGACGGGATCATTGATATTGACGTTGAGGGTTTCATCATCTTTTTCATTTTGAAAAATATCCCCGTTCTCCATGATGATGTCTTCTTTATCTTCTGTTTTATGAGCGGCAAAAACGTACGTTTCAGTCCCATGTGCGGGATTCGATTGTGAATAAGTTTTATAATTAGGAACCTGTCTTGTCTTTTTGACTTTTTTCCCTTTTTTGCCCGATTTTACATAATAGGTTTCCTGACGGGTTCCTTCTTTCACGACTTCTCTAATTTTAGGCGCATAATTGCAATGAATGGAGACAAAAAGATTTCCCTTGTTGCTGTTCGCGAAGTCAGATCTTTGTTTCAGCGTTACGAAATAAGGAGTAGGTCTGGATTCCAGTACTTTTACACCGGGCATTTGTTTTTCAATTTCTGCTACAACCTTCTTGCTTACTTCATATGAAATTTCATCCTCTGTTCCTTCAAATCCCATCGCCCCATCCCTTGCAGTGAGAGATCCTTTAAATCCGTGACCGGCATCAATAATAATGGTATTGATCTTACCAGCGCCCTGATTGAATTCCGGACGGTATGTAAAGGAAATGGTTATTAGTCCTAGACAGATTATGATCAGTATTGAAAAAATCCAGTTCTTCATAAATGTATTTTTGATGGGTTTAGTTGCCTAAAAAGAAACTATTTTTGCCGCTAATTATTATGTTGCGGCAAGTCAAAGTTAAAAATATTTTTTTTTGTTGGGAGTGGTGCTTGTTCACTTGTATTGTTCTTTCGTTGGCCGGTTCAAATCCTGTCCGAGCAGGAGAGGGGCATTGGGGGTGTAAAGCTGAAGGGAAGGGAAGCCTGTTTTTCCCAATGAAGGATACGATTCTTCCTGCAACTGATACGATTGCCTTCAAAATGGCTAAAGATTCCATTGATGAGCCGGTAAAGTATTCGGCAACCGACTCCGTCGTGGTGGATTTAAGATCGGAGAAAATCTTTTTATACAACGATGGGAAAATAGATTACAAAGATATTCAACTGAAATCCGCTGTTATTCAGGTCGATCAAAATTCACAGATACTCACTGCTTATCCCGTAAAGGATTCTGCCAACCGCCAGGTGGGAACCCCCACTTTTAAACAGGGAGATAAAGCATTTACCAGCGATACCATTCGGTATAATTTTAAAAGTCAACGAGGATTGACCAGCGGCACTTATACGCAGGAGGGGGAAATGTTTGTGTATGGTCAACGGGTTAAAAGAATAACGCCTGATACTTATTTTGCGGGCAAGGCGCGCTTTACTTCCTGTAATTTTGATACGCCGCATTTTGCTTTTCGGGCCAGAAGAGTAAAGATGGTTAGTGAAAAAGTGGCGGTTACCGGATTTGTTCGTCCTGAATTTGAAGGAGTGCCTATCCCGATAGGTTTACCATTCGGACTATTCCCTTTGAAACAGGGAAGAAGAACAGGGTTGATTATTCCGCAGTTTACCGTCAATCAGCAACTGGGCTTAGGATTGGAAGGAATGGGTTATTATAAAGCTCTGGGGGATTACTGGGATGTTACCCTGCGTGGTAACATCTATTCCTATGGATCATGGAATGTGTTTCTTAATCCCAATTACCGAAAGAGATATCGTTACAATGGCGCTTTCAATTTGAGTTTTCTGAGTAACAAATTTGGCTTTGAAGGAGACCCCGATTACCAGCCACCCACCCGAAGTTTTTCATTGCAATGGAATCATTCCGTGGACGGGAAAGCAAGACCGGGACAAAACTTCAGTGCCAGCGTGAATATCGCAACGACACTCTTTAATCAGTATTTGGCCAACGTGCCACAGCAAAACTTTAACAATGCGTTGAATTCAAGTATTTCCTATCAAAAAACCTGGGTCGGCAAGCCCTATAATCTTACCGTCAATGCCAATCATAATCAGAATAATCTTACTCGGCTATATAATATCAGTCTGCCTGATGTAGGGTTTACAGTGAATACGATTTATCCATTCCAGAAAAAAACCTTTGTGGGGTCGGCTAAATGGTATGAGAAGCTTGGGGTAGGGTATATAGGGAATTTCCGCAATCAGTTTTCTTTCTATGACAGTGCCGTAAGCTTGCGTCAGCTGATTGACACTTTTCAATGGGGTGCGCGACACAGCATTCCTATTCAGCTTTCTTTGCCGGCTATCGGATTTCTACAGGTTGGGCCTGCCATCAGTTATGAAGAAATATGGTATGCTCAGTCTTTTGTGAGAAGCTGGAATAGTATTCAGAATAAAGTGGATACTACTGTTTCCAAAGGCTTTTATAGAGGCAATCAGATGAGTTTGGGTTTGAATCTGAGTACTGCACTATTTGGTACCTTGAACTTCAGAAAAAAAAGTTCGTTGCAGGCGATCCGACATGTCATTCGCCCAACCATTGGCTTGAGTTACAGACCTGATCTCGCCAGGGATCAATGGTACGAAACACAGGTAGATGCGAATGGCAATCGCTTTCGCTTCAATCGGTTTGAGGGATCCTTGTTTGGAGGATTGTCGGAGGGAGAATCGGGTTTTGTAAGTTTTACGCTGGATAATAATATTGAGATGAAAGTCCGTAATAAAAAAGACAGCAGTGAGGAGGCGGTAAAAAAAGTTCGGCTGATTGATGGTTTTGGTGTTAGCGGCGGGTATAATATGTTGGCAGATTCTTTTGCGTTGAGTGATTTCAATATTTATTTCCGTAGTAATATTTTGCAAATAATTAATCTCACCGGTAACGCGATTGTATCTCCTTATCAGCAGGATGCTTTTGGAAGAAGAACCCGTGCCTACACCTGGCAGGGGGGCAAGTTTTCACCCGGTAGATTTGTGAGTGGTTTTCTTGCCATTAATGCCAGTTTCAGAAGTAAACCCAAAGATGAAAAGAAAGAAAAAGAGCAACAGGAATACACCCGAGAAAGAAGCAGCGGCTATGATGAATATAACCGGGAGGTAAATATGATTCGGCAAAATCCCACCGAGTATGCCGATTTTAATATTCCCTGGAGTCTCAATTTTTCTTATGCGCTGAATGTTTCAAGACAACTCAAGCCTGATTACACCGGATTTAATACACTTGTTACGCAGTCGCTCAATTTCAACGGAGATTTTAATCTAACGGAAAAATGGAAAATACAGGGACAGGGATCCTATGATTTTGTAACGCGCCAGATACAGTATCTCACAGCTTCGGTATCGCGCGATTTGCATTGCTGGCAGATGAGTATCAATGTTACGCCGTTGGGTATTTTTCGTTCTTTCAACATTACCATCAGTCCGAAGTCCTCGGTGTTGAGGGATTTGAGGATCAATCGTTCTCGTTTCTTTTATAATTTGCCTCAATAACTTCATTTTAAAAAGTGTATTTTCGCCCACTTAAATTGATCCGCTATGCCAGATATTAAAAGCTATAACCTCTCCCAACGTCAGCGTTATGTAGATGAATTAATCGCGCTCTTGAAAATTCCATCCATTAGCGCAAGATCCGAGCATTCGGCGGATATGAAAGCCTGTGCTGAAATGGTGCAAAAACGATTGCTGGAAGCCGGGGTAGATAAGGCGGAAATTTTCTCAACCCCCGGTCATCCGATTGTTTATGCAGAAAAAATAACAGATCCTTCCTGGCCAACCGTATTGGTGTATGGTCACTATGATGTGCAGCCCGCAGATCCTTTGGAATTGTGGGACAGCCCTCCTTTTGAGCCGGTGATAAAAGAAGATAAGATATTTGCGCGCGGCGCCTGTGATGATAAGGGACAATTTTACATGCACGTAAAGGCACTGGAGGCGATGGTGCAAACCAATGCCATTTGCACCAACATTAAATTTCTGATTGAAGGTGAGGAAGAAATTGGAAGCGTTCATCTGAGTGATTTTGTAAAAGCCAACAAGACTTTGCTGAAGTCGGATGTTATTCTGATTAGCGATACGGCGATGATTAGCATGGATACGCCTTCTATTGATATTGGCGTGCGCGGATTAAGTTATATAGAAGTGGAAGTAACAGGGCCCAACCGCGATTTACATAGCGGTGTTTATGGCGGTGCAGTTGCCAATCCCATTACGATACTGGCAAAAATGATTGCAAGTTGTCACGATGAAAATAATCATATTACCATTCCCGGATTTTATGATGATGTTGCGCAAGCCACTGCTGAGGAAAGAGCACTGATGGCAGCGGCTCCATTTGATGAAGCAGCTTACAGAAATGATTTGGGTGTGCGCGAACTTTGGGGAGAAAAAGGATTCACTACCAACGAAAGAACAGGCATTCGCCCAACCTTGGAATTAAACGGTATCTGGGGCGGATACACAGGAGAGGGGGCCAAAACCGTTTTGCCTTCCAAAGCGTATGCTAAAATATCTGCCCGATTGGTACCGAATCAAAGTTCGGAGGATATTACTCGGAAATTGCTGCACTATTTTGAATCGATTGCACCTGCGGGGGTGACGGTTAAAGCGACGGAACATCATGGTGGAGAACCCTATATGACACCAATCGACAGTAAGGCGTACCGGGCAGCAGCTGCAGCCATTCAGGAGAGTTTCGGGAAAGCACCGGTTCCGGTAAGAGGTGGCGGAAGTATTCCAATATGCGCCCTTTTTGAAAAAGAATTGGGGGTAAAAATTGTATTTATGGGTTTTGGGTTAGATAGCGATAATCTGCACAGTCCCAATGAAAAATATGATCTCTTCAATTATTACAAAGGAATTGATACCATTCCGCTTTTTCACCAGCATTTTGCAAAAGAAGGTTAGTTCGAAGGTTTTTTTGTTAATGATAAAGGTTTAAAAAATTACACGTATCAAATTTTGTTCCAATCCGGCAAATTCCTTACCTTTGCCGTCCCTAAATTTAGGCTGAATAGCAATTGGCGCCCAACATCAGTCATAAGTAACTGAATATCAATATCTTGCTTTTTTTGAAAAGCAAGCTGCTATTCTTGTGCACAAACTTTAAAAACCGGTTGTAATTGTATGGCATCAACACAAGCTGCATCTCAAAAGCGAATTAACTTCGGAAAAGTTAAGCATCTCGCTGGAATTCCCGATTTACTCGGCATTCAAATTCAATCCTTCAAAGATTTTTTCCAGTTGGAAACGACGCCTGATAAGCGTAACAATGAAGGACTCTTTAAAGTTTTTAAAGAGAACTTTCCGATTTCCGACACACGCAACATTTTTGTGCTTGAATTTTTGGATTATTTTATAGACCCGCCCCGCTACACTATCGAAGAGTGTATGGAGCGTGGTCTTACCTACGCAGTTCCATTGAAAGCTAAACTTCGCTTGAGCTGTAATGATGAAGAGCATGTGGACTTCCAAACCATCGTTCAGGATGTGTTTCTCGGAAATATTCCGTATATGACTCCTCGTGGCACTTTCGTAGTGAATGGCGCAGAAAGGGTAGTGGTAAGTCAGCTTCATCGCTCACCCGGTGTATTCTTCGGACAAAGCATTCACCCCAACGGTACTAAAATATTCTCTGCCCGTGTGATTCCTTTCAAAGGCGCATGGATGGAGTTTGCTACTGACATTAATAATGTCATGTATGCATACATCGACAGAAAGAAAAAATTCCCGGTAACCACTTTACTGCGTTCCATCGGATTCGAGACTGATAAAGATATCCTCGAATTGTTTGGTATGGCAGATCAGGTTTCTGCCGATAAAAAGACGCTGAAAAAATTTGAAGGCAAACGTCTTGCCGCCCGCGTATTACGCAGTTGGGTGGAAGATTTCGTAGATCCCGATACCGGAGAAGTAGTAAGTATTGAAAGAAATGAAGTCGTGCTTGAGCGTGACTCTGTTTTAGATGAAGCAGCTATCGATCTGATCCTCGAACTGGGTGTGAAAAATGTTTTCATTCAGAAAGAAGAAGTGAGCGGTGATTATGCAATCATCTACAATACGCTCAATAAAGATACTTCCAACAGTGAACTGGAAGCGGTGAAACATATCTATCGCCAGTTGCGCGGTTCAGATGCGCCTGATAACGAAACCGCTCGTGGTATCATTGATAAATTGTTCTTCAGCGACAAACGTTATGATCTGGGTGAAGTAGGTCGTTATAAAATCAATCGTAAGCTCAACCTTGAGTTCCCGCTCGATAAAAAAGTATTAACCAAAGATGACATCATTTCAATTATCAAGTATCTGGTTAAATTAACCAATGCTAAAGAAGAAATTGATGATATCGATCACCTCAGTAATCGTCGGGTACGTACGGTTGGAGAGCAGTTGTATGCGCAGTTCGGTGTGGGTTTGGCTCGTATGGCTCGTACCATCCGTGAGCGTATGAATGTGCGTGATAATGAAGTATTCACGCCAGTGGATCTTATCAACGCGAGAACGCTTTCCTCTGTTATCAACTCCTTCTTCGGAACTTCTCAGTTGTCACAGTTCCTCGATCAGACCAATCCGCTATCAGAAATTACGCACAAGCGTCGTATCTCCGCTCTCGGACCAGGTGGTTTGAGCAGAGACCGTGCCGGTTTCGAGGTGCGCGACGTTCACTATTCACACTATGGTCGTCTGTGTACGATTGAAACCCCGGAAGGACCAAATATCGGTTTGATTTCTACCCTTTGCGTGCATGCAAAAGTGAATGATATGGGCTTTATCGAAACACCTTACCGTAAGGTGCAGTCTGGTAAAGTGGACATGAAACAATTGACCTATCTGAGTGCTGAAGAAGAAGATACAGCAAAGATCGCTCAGGTAAATATTGCCGTAGACGAAAAAGGTAACATTGTAGAAGAAAAGGTACGCTCTCGTGAAAGTGGCGACTTCCCGATACTCGAGAAGAGTGAAGTAGAATATATGGACGTGGCGCCTAATCAGATTGTTGGATTGAGTGCTTCTCTGATTCCGTTCCTTGAGCACGATGATGCCAACCGTGCCCTGATGGGATCCAACATGCAACGGCAGGCTGTTCCCCTCCTCCGTCCTCAAGTGCCTATCGTTGGTACCGGACTGGAAGCCATGGCGGCCAAAGACTCCCGTATTCAGCTGACGGCTGAAGGCAGTGGGGTAGTGGAATATGTGGATGCCAACGAAATTCATGTACGATACACTCGCAATGATGAACAAAAACTGGTTAGCTTCGAAGAAGATTTAAAAGTATATAAACTCACCAAGTTCATTAAAACGAACCAAAGCACTTGTATCAACTTGAAACCCAGTGTTCTGAAAGGGCAATCGGTAAAAGAAGGCGACTTCCTCACCGAAGGTTATGCTACTAAAGACGGTGAGCTCGCATTGGGAAGAAATCTTAAAGTGGCATTCATGCCCTGGAAAGGTTACAACTTCGAAGATGCCATTGTTATCAGCGAAAAAATCGTTAAAGATGACCTCTTCACTTCCATCCACATTGAAGAATTTGAACTGGAAGTAAGAGATACCAAACTGGGAGAAGAAGAATTAACCGCCGATATCCCCAACGTAAGTGAAGAAGCGACAAAAGACCTAGATCAGAATGGTATTATTCGCATCGGAGCGGCGATTAAGGAAGGCGATATCCTTATTGGTAAAATCACTCCTAAAGGAGAAAGTGATCCTACGCCGGAAGAAAAACTACTCCGCGCCATCTTCGGTGAAAAAGCCGGTGATGCCAAAGATGCTTCATTGAAAGCACCCAGCGGAACAGAAGGTGTGGTGATTGACAGAAAATTATTCCAGCGTGCTAAAAAAGACAAGAACGCGAAACTGCGCGAAAAAGCGTTGCTGGAAAAAACTGAAAAAATCCACGAGAAAAATATCAACGACCTTCTCGATTTGTTAGTACAGAAACTGCAGGCCTTATTGAAAGATAAAACCTCCGCAGGTGTCAGCAACAATTTCGGAGAAGTACAAATCGGTAAAGGCGTTAAATTCAATGCTAAAAATCTGGCCGCTATTGACTATCAGAATGTCAACCCACTCGGCTGGACCGGAGATGCGCATACCGATGAGCTCATCAATCAGTTGTTGCATAACTACAGCATCAAATACAACGAAGAGTTAGGTCGCTACAAAAGGGAGAAATTCAATATCTCTATCGGAGATGAATTACCTGCCGGTGTATTGAAACTCGCTAAAGTATATCTTGCGGTTAAACGTAAACTGAAAGTAGGGGATAAAATGGCGGGTCGCCACGGTAACAAAGGCATTGTGGCTAAAATCGTAAGGGCGGAAGACATGCCGTTCCTCGAAGACGGAACACCTGTGGATATCGTACTGAATCCGCTCGGTGTACCAAGCCGGATGAACCTCGGTCAGATTTATGAAACCGTCCTGGGCTGGGCAGGCCAGGAACTGGGCGTTAAATTTGCAACCCCCATCTTCGATGGTGCTACGGTTGAAGAGATCGCAGAACATATTTCCAAAGCCAATCTTCCCACATTCGGTCATACTTATCTGTACGACGGAGAAACAGGAGAAAGATTCCACCAGAAAGCAACAGTGGGTATCATTTACATGATCAAACTGCATCACATGGTGGATGACAAAATGCACGCACGTTCTATCGGGCCATACAGCCTTATTACACAGCAACCGCTGGGTGGTAAAGCACAGTTCGGTGGACAACGTTTCGGTGAAATGGAGGTGTGGGCACTTGAAGCTTATGGAGCTTCCAATATTCTTCAGGAATTATTGACGCTTAAATCCGATGATATCATGGGCCGAGCAAAAGCGTATGAATCTATTGTGAAAGGCGACAATGTTCCCAAGCCCGGCGTACCTGAATCGTTCAACGTACTTGTGCACGAATTAAGAGGACTGGGACTTGATTTAAAATTTGAGGAATAATGGAAGGCAAAACGGTTAAGCGAATCATCATTCAATCACTCAAAAACTAAACTTAAATATGTCATTCAGAAAAGATAATCGTCAGCGACCCAATTTTTCAAAAATTACGATTGGATTGGCTTCGCCCGATTCCATACTGGAGCGCAGCTACGGCGAAGTATTAAAGCCGGAAACCATCAACTACCGTACGTATAAGCCGGAAAGAGATGGATTATTCTGCGAAAAAATATTCGGCCCGGTAAAAGACTATGAATGCGCCTGCGGTAAATACAAAAGAATCCGTTACAAAGGCATCGTTTGTGATCGTTGCGGAGTAGAAGTAACAGAGAAGAAAGTGCGTCGTGAGCGTATGGGTCACATCAAACTGGTCGTACCCATTGTGCATATCTGGTATTTCAAATCGCTACCGAATAAGATTGGCTATCTTTTGGGCATGAGCTCCAAAAAAATGGAGACCATCGTTTACTACGAACGCTATGTGGTGATTCAAGGCGGTATCAAGGAGAATTTAAATCAGGGTGATTTGTTAACGGAAGAAGAGTACCTCGATATCCTCGATACACTTCCCAAAGAAAATCAGTACCTGCCTGATGAAGATCCTCAAAAGTTCATCGCTAAAATGGGCGCTGAAGCGATTCATGATCTGTTGGCTCGTATCAATCTGGATGACCTCAGTTACAAATTGCGTACTGCAGCTGCGGAAGAAACTTCACAACAAAGAAAAGCTGATGCATTGAAGCGTTTGAGTGTGGTGGAATCTTTCCGTGATGCCAACGAAAATATCACCAATCGTCCGGAGTGGATGGTGATGCAGTACATCCCTGTTATTCCCCCGGAATTAAGACCGCTCGTTCCTCTTGATGGCGGACGTTTCGCTTCTTCTGATTTAAACGATTTATATCGTCGCGTAATCATTCGTAACAACCGCTTAAAGCGTTTGATGGAAATCAAAGCGCCTGAAGTGATTTTGCGTAATGAGAAAAGAATGTTGCAGGAAGCTATTGACAGCTTATTCGATAATTCCCGTAAATCCAACGCTGTTAAAGCGGAAGGTGGACGTGCTTTAAAATCACTGAGTGATGTATTGAAAGGTAAACAAGGACGTTTCCGTCAAAATCTATTGGGTAAAAGGGTGGATTATTCCGGTCGTTCTGTAATCGTCGTAGGTCCTGAATTGAAAATTCACGAATGTGGATTACCTAAAGACATGGCGGCAGAGTTGTTCAAACCATTTATTATCCGCAAACTCATTGAAAGAGGAATAGTTAAGACAGTTAAGAGTGCAAGAAAATTAGTAGATAAGAAAGAAGCGGTCATTTGGGATATTCTCGAAAACATTTTGAAAGGACATCCTGTGATGCTCAACCGCGCCCCAACGCTTCACCGCTTATCTATTCAGGCGTTTCAGCCTAAATTGATTGAAGGAAAAGCAATTCAGCTTCACCCGCTCGTTACTTCGGCTTTCAACGCCGACTTCGATGGTGACCAGATGGCCGTGCACGTTCCGTTGAGCAATGCCGCTATTTTGGAAGCACAATTGCTGATGCTGGCTTCTCATAATATCCTGAACCCTCAGAATGGTACGCCTATTACCCTTCCTTCTCAGGACATGGTGTTGGGATTATACTATATTTCAAAAGGTAAAAAAACGCAGGGTGCTGAAGTAGTGAAAGGAGAAGGTAAAGCTTTCTATTCTTCAGAAGAAGTCATCATCGCTTACAACGAAGGACGCATTGATCTCCACGCTTACATCAAAGTAAAAACCAATGTGCGTGAAAACGGTGCGCTCGTGAAAAAACTCATCGAGACTACTGTAGGTCGAGTGATCTTCAATGAATTTGTTCCCAAAGAAGTAGGTTTCGTAAACGCCCTTCTCACTAAGAAGAATCTCCGTGAAATCATTGGAGAAATCATTGATATTACCGACGTGCCTCAAACAGCGAAGTTCCTCGATGATATCAAACAACTTGGATTCCGTATGGCATTCCGCGGCGGATTGTCCTTCAATATCAATGACCTTATCATCCCTGAAATCAAACAGGAACTCGTGGATGCAGCGCAAGGTGAAGTGGCGGAAGTATGGGATAACTACAATATGGGATTGATTACCAACAACGAACGTTATAACCAAATCATTGATATCTGGAGTCGTGTGGATACACGCGTAACTGAAACCCTCATTCGTGAGATGGCGACCGATAAGCAAGGATTCAACTCCGTGTATATGATGCTTGATTCAGGAGCAAGGGGAAGTAAGCAGCAGGTAAAACAGTTGGCAGGTATCAGAGGATTGATGGCGAAACCCAGAAAATCCGGTTCTACCGGCAGTGAGATCATTGAAAATCCGGTATTGAGTAATTTCAAAGACGGATTGAGCGTATTGGATTACTTCATCTCTACGCACGGTGCTCGTAAAGGTCTGGCAGATACGGCCTTGAAAACAGCGGATGCCGGTTACTTAACCCGTCGTCTGGTGGATGTAGCACAGGATGTGGTTATTTCTGAAGAAGATTGCGGCACGCTTCGTGGCATTGCCACCAGCGCGCTGAAAGATAATGAGGATATCATTGAATCACTGAGTGATCGTATTGAAGGAAGAACTTCTTTGCATAATCTTTATCATCCTCAAACCGAAGCACTGATCATTGAGGCCGGAGAAGAAATTACCTCTGAAATCGCGAAGCGTATTGAAGAAGCAGGTATAGAAACAGTTGAAATTCGTTCTGTTCTTACCTGCGAAAGTAAGCGTGGTGTGTGTGTGAAATGTTATGGTAAAAACCTCGCAACCGGTGTGATTGCACAGAAAGGAGATGCTGTGGGTATCATTGCTGCACAATCAATCGGTGAGCCCGGTACACAGCTGACGCTGCGTACTTTCCACGTGGGTGGGGTTGCAGGTTCCGCTTCTGTTGAGTCTTCACTCGTTGCCAAATTCGATGGTACGCTTCAATTCGATGCCATTCGTACTGTAGCCGCTGTGAATAACGAAGGCAATAAAGTGCAAATTGTAATCGGTCGTACCGGTGAAATGAGATGCGTGGATGAAGCATCCGACAGATTGCTGAACACCATGCATATTCCTTACGGTGCTACTTTACAAGTTAAGAATGGTCAGAAAATCAAAAAAGGTGAAACCATCTGTACCTGGGATCCGTTCAACAACGTAGTAGTGGCGGAAGTTTCCGGTAAAATCAGGTTCGAAAATATCATTGAAGGGGTCACCTTCCGCGAAGAAGCGGATGAACAAACCGGTCACCGCGAAAAAGTGGTAATTGAATCAAAAGACAAAACCAGAATCCCTGCATTGGTAGTAGAAGGTTCGAAAGAAGCCAAATCTTACAACCTGCCGGTAGGTTCACATATTGTGATAGAAGAAGGTGACGCAGTAGAAGCCGGTCAGGTATTGGTGAAAATTCCAAGAATCCTGAGCAAACTGCGCGATATCACCGGTGGTCTTCCCCGCGTTACTGAATTGTTTGAAGCAAGAAATCCGGGTAACCCTGCCATCGTTTCAGAAATTGACGGCGTCGTATCTTACGGTCCTATCAAGAGAGGTAACAGAGAAATAATCGTTACGAGTAAAGATGAGGTAACGAAAAAATATCTCGTGCCGCTTACCCGTCAGATCCTTGCACAGGAAGGAGATTTCGTGAAAGCAGGTGCTCCATTGAGTGACGGACAAATTGCACCGGGTGATATTCTCACCATTAAAGGACCTTTTGCCGTTCAGGAGTATGTAGTGAATGAAATCCAGGAAGTATATCGCTTACAAGGGGTGCGTATCAACGATAAACATATCGAAGTAATCGTACGTCAGATGATGAAGAAAGTAGAAATCATTGAAGCGGGCGACAGTAAATTCCTCCAGGAAGATCTGGTAGATCGTTTCGAATTCATCGAAGAAAATGATCGCATCTTTGACAAGAAAGTAGTAGTGGAAGTAGGAGAAAGTGCTCATTTCCGTCAGGGTCAGATTGTAACACTTCGTGAATTAAGAGAAGAAAACAGCATCTTAAGAAGAGCGGATAAAAAACTGGTTGAAGTGCGTGATGCCAATCCTGCTACTGCACAGCCGGTACTGCTCGGAATTACCAAAGCTTCTCTCGGGGTACAAAGCTGGATCTCCGCAGCTTCCTTCCAGGAAACTACGAAAGTACTTAGCACAGCAGCTATCCAGGGTAAAACTGACTTCCTCCTCGGATTAAAAGAAAACGTGATTACCGGTCATTCCATCCCTGCCGGAACCGGATTGCGCGAATTCGAGAATATGATTGTGGGAAGTAAGGAAGAAATGGAAGCTTTACAGGTTGCTAAAGAAGTGTTGAGCTTTGATATTGATGAATAATCTAAGTAATATCTGATCAAAGAGGCTGTCTGAAAAGACAGCCTCTTTTTTATCAAATAACTATTTACCAAATTGATAACGCAAACGGAAGTATTTTTACCATCAATTAATTTGAGTTATGAATAAAATTTATCCAGTTACAATCGGTGTTCTTTTCGCGGCCGTAGCGGTTCTGTTCTACCTTCAGTTCAAACAACCCGGCAATTTAGCTGTCCCAAAAAAGAATCATGCGAACCCTAAAGATTCGGGGGCTGCTGCAACAAGCCGATTGGCCTATATTGATCTTGACAGCATCAAAGAAAAGTACACCTATTTTAAGTTACGTCAAAAAGAACTCGAGCGTGAAAAGCAAGGGATTGAAAATACCATTGAGTCAGAAGTAAAAAAACTGGAAAACGATCGGGTTAATTTTTTAAAGCGAGGACAGTCCATTACCCAGCAGGAGGCGGAAAAGTTTCAAATCGAATATCAGACCAGGTATCAGGCGCTCAGTGAAAAAAGAGAGCAGTTGCTGAATCAGCATCTTTCCAATCAATCTAAAGCATTGGATGAAATTCAGAAGAAGATTAATGATTACCTTGAAGAGTACAATAAAACGGCCGGTTATCAATTCATTTTTTCTACCGGAGAAGGAAATCTGACTGTATATTATAAGGATACTACACTCAATATAACCGCTGAAGTAATTGAAGGACTGAATGAAAGATATAAGCAGGAACAATAATCTGTATGGAGTGGCGCTCACATACGCTCGATTTTCGTGATACCGGGTATTTTTCCCAACTAATCCTGAATTATCTGGATCGGCACCCTGATTTGCGTCCTTTCTTCTCCCATACTCCTGATGTTGAAGGTGTACGAAATGCGATTTTGGTTCGTCAGCAAACCACTTTCGATAGACAACAACTTGTCGCACAACTCCAACAACAATACAAAGACATTGCTCCCGCTGCAGAAGTAGTTGCCGCTATCAACCTGCTTGGAAAACAAAATACGTTTACCATTACCACCGCACATCAGCCTAATCTGCTAACCGGACCGCTCTATTTTGTCTATAAGTTATTGCATACGATTCGCATTGTGGAACAATTATCCAAAGCAATTCCAGAACATCATTTTGTGCCGGTCTATTTTATGGGATCGGAAGATGCTGATTTTAATGAACTGAGTCATTTTACAATCAATGGAAAAAAGTATCAGTGGAGCACCCGGCAAACCGGTGCTTTTGGCAGAATGATCATTGATAATGATTTGTTGAAAATCCTTAATGAGGCAGAAAAACAACTGAGCATGCTTCCTTTTGCAGAGCAGATGATGAACGCATTGCGGGTTTGTTATGCGCAGGGGAAAACAATAGCACAAGCTACTTTTGAATGGGTGCATCATTTGATGGGACAATATGGACTCGTTGTTTTAATTCCTGATCATGCTGCGTTCAAATCTTCTTTCAGAGAGGAGATGAAAGCAGATTTATGCGAGCATACAGCGTATGAGGTTTTGCAAAAAACTAAGGCGTATTTTCCTAATACAGCAGACTGGCAAGCAAATGCACGACCTATCAACTTGTTTTATCTGAAAGATAACATACGTGAACGCATTGAACGGGAGGGCAATGATTTCAAGGTAGTCAACACCTCGCTCCGATTCAGTCAGGAAGAAATCCTTAACCTGCTGCATCAGCACCCCGAATCATTTAGTCCGAATGTGATCCTTCGGCCGCTCTTCCAGGAAAAAATTCTACCCAACCTCGCCTATATCGGTGGCGCCGGTGAAATTGCCTATTGGCTACAACTACAACCGCTTTTTCAACAATACCAAATTCCTTTTCCTGTACTATGGCTCAGGCATTCAGTGATGATGCTAACGAACCGTCAAGATGAAAAGTTGTGTCAGCTGGGTTTCTCTTCCAGCGAAATTTTTAGACCCACAGCAGAATGTATTAAAACATATACGAAGCGCCACTCCGGACATCAACTTAGTCTGACCGATGAGAAAGCAGAATTGAAAAAACTCTTTGAAAAAATAGCTGACATCGCCGGACAAACAGATGTTACTTTACAGACGCATTCCAACGCATTGCATCATTCCATATTGAAGAAAGTAGAAGCACTCGAAAATAAAATGCTGCGCGCGGAAAAAAGAAAATTCAAAGACGCGACTGCTCAAATAGAACGATTGAAAACACAATTATTCCCTGGAGGAAATTTGCAGGAACGCAGTGAAAATATGTTGTCTTATTACGCTGCTTACGGAGCACAATGGCTCGAGCAAATCTACCGGCATTTCCCGGAAAATGATACACGGATGATAGTACTTACTCAGCCGACATCAAACTGATTGTTCAATCCGGAAGATTTCATTTTTTGTATTTTGTTTTCTACTTCAGACTGTATTTGTTGTTTGTAGCCATGCAAGCGATCGGCTAAGGCAGGATTATTTATGCTGAGTATTTGTGCGGCAAGGATTCCCGCATTCTTAGCACCATTCAGTGCAACAGTTGCCACCGGAACGCCGTTCGGCATTTGTAGAATGGATAATATGCTGTCCCATCCATCAATGGAATTAGATGATTTTACCGGCACCCCAATAACGGGAAGCGTAGTGATGGAGGCAACCATGCCGGGCAGATGTGCTGCTCCTCCTGCCCCCGCAATAATAACCTGCAAGCCCCTGCTTCTTGCTTGTTCTGCATATGCGACCAGCCGATGGGGGGTGCGATGTGCGGATACAAGCGTGATTTCATATTCAATTCCAAATTGTTGCAGTATATCTGCTGCGCCTTGCATTACTGGAAGGTCACTGTCACTGCCCATGATAATTCCAACAATAGGAGAGGTCATATTTTTTTGACAAATGTATTGAAACTTCCCAACTGCTAACTCTTTTCTGGTTTTGCCTTTTGATTTTTCACTCAATGATTCTGGTTATCTTCGCAGCCATTTTTTATTATGCTACAAAGAATTTATGCGTTTTATGCCATTCTGATGTTTGTGCTGATCTTGTTGGTAGTGATGCCCTTTGCATTACTCTTAGCGAGATTTAATAAAAAACAAAAAGGATTGGCCGTGATGAGATTGGCACATATTTGGTCGGATGTGTGGTTATGGCTGATTGGGATTCGTCACCAGCGGATTGTAGAGGCCGAATTGGAAAAGGGGAAATCCTATATTTTCGTGAGCAATCATAACTCCTATATGGATATTCCCCAACTGCTGCAAGCCGTTCGCAGTCCACTCAAAGGATTGGGAAAAGCGGAGGTAGGAGATATTCCCTTGTTTGGAATCATTTATAAAGCAGGGGTTGTAACCGTGAATCGTTCCTGTGCCGAAGCCCGTGCGAGAAGCGTAGCGGAGTTAAAAGAATTGTTGCATGACGGTATTTCCATTTACATTGCACCTGAAGGCACTTTCAATGAAAGCAATGTACCTTTATCCAAGTTTTATGACGGCGCTTTCCGGCTTGCGATACAAACCCAAACGCCCATTAAACCTTTGCTTTTTCTGGATGCCGTGGATCGGATGCACTGGAGCAGTTTGCTGACCATTAATCCGGGCAAATTAAGAACCGTGTATCTCGATGCCATCAGTCCGGCTGGCTATACCGAAGCAGACCTGCCCGTATTGAGACAGAAAGTATATGATGTGATGGAAGCGAAGCTGCGAGAATATAAGGCCTCGTGGATACGGTAGGTTTTAGGTTGTAGGTTGTAGGTTGGAAGTTGTAGGTTGGAAGTTGTAGGTTTCTAAACCTCTAAACAACTCAACGAATCAATCCGCCCGCAACTGACGCTGCAGGCGGACAAGCGAATCAACGAATCAACATAAAGACGTGATGCATCGCGTCTCATCTCATCATATGACCATCATTCACACTCTACCCATATTTTACGCAGACATCATCATCCCCCTTGCTTTGCCGCGTACGCTTACGTGGAGTGTTCCGGAACATTTAAAAGCGCAGGTGAAAGCAGGCATTCGGGTGGAAGTGGCATTGCGCAATAAAAGCTATGCCGGCATTGTAAAGTCTGTACATCATAAAAAGCCGGATGCTTTTGATCCCAAACCAATTTTGAATGTGCTCGACACAGAACCGGTGGTACATGCTGAGCAATTATCGCTTTGGAAATGGATGGCGGATTATTATCTGTGCAGCGAAGGAGAAGTGATGGCGGCTGCTTTGCCGGCGCATTTTAAACTAAGCAGTGAAACCATATTGGTTTTTAATGAAGAAGCAGGAGATGATTTCTCCGCTCTCGACGATCAGGAATTTTTAGTAGCGGAGGCATTGCAGATTCGGAAAGAACTGCGTTTGCCGGAAGTGCAGCAGTTGCTTGATCAGGCACAGGTGTATCCTGTAGTGAAACGCTTGATTGAAAAACAAATCTGTCGGGTATGGGAGTCGCTTAAAGAATCTTACACCATTAAGAAAGAAGCTTATGTTGTATTGAATCCTGCATATAGTGCGGAAGAAAAATTAAGTGAGCTGTTGAATAACTGGGCAAGAGCCCCCAAGCAACTGGAACTGCTTTTATCTTTTTTGCACTTGCAGAAAACGGAAGGAGAAGTGGCCAAATCATCGCTGCTCAAAAAAAGCGGCGCCTCTGATGCTCAGCTTAAAGGACTGGCGGAAAAGGGAATCGTACAGGTGCAGTATAAGGCAGTGGATCGGCTGCATACTTTACCACTGAAAATGTCGCTTGATTTTACGCTTTCTGAAAAGCAACAACAGGCGCTCGACGATATTCATCGTTCCTTTGAAAAGAATACAGTTTGTCTGCTGCACGGCGTAACCGGCAGCGGTAAAACACAACTATACAGCAAACTCATTGAGGAGACCATCCTGCGCGGTCAACAAGTGCTGTATCTCTTACCGGAAATTGCCTTGACCGCGCAGATCATCAGAAGACTGGAGCAACAATTCGGCGGATACATCGGGATTTATCACAGCAAGTTCAGTCAGAATGAAAGAATAGAGATCTGGCATAAAATCAGAACCGGACAGTTGCGGGCGGTAGTGGGTGCAAGAAGTGCTTTGTTTCTGCCGTTTCAATCGCTCGGACTCATCATTTGTGATGAGGAGCATGACGGCTCTTATAAACAGCAACAGCCAAGTCCGCGCTACCAAGCAAGAGATACTGCCATTTATTATGCTACGCAACTGAAAGCGCATGTATTGCTGGGAAGCGGTACTCCTTCACTGGAGAGCTACTATCATGCCACGCAAGGCAAGTATGGCTGGGTAGCAATCAAAGAGCGTTACGGAGCGGGACAGTTACCGACAATGGAAGTAGTGGATACCAAGCCACTGTATAAATTAGCGAAGGAAAAAGTGG
>JAGWWM010000066.1 GCA_018970395.1 Bacteroidota bacterium | reverse complement strand
GATTGTAATGTTATAACCGGGACAATCATTTCCTCCAAACTGATTCCCCCGTGTTGAAAAGTATTTCGGTAATAATTGGCGTAGTGATTGTAATTATTGGGGTAACACAAAAACAAATCTCCTTTGGCAAAGATGTAAGAAGAATTGATAGCGGGTGATGGTAGCCCTGCCTGCCTGGGCTCCCGGAATGCCAGCACATCACGGGGTTCATATTGCAAATTGCGACCATGTTTATAACGTAGGTTGGTAGTAGTTTGCTTATCGCCAACCACACGCGCGGGCGTTTTAACACGCACACTCCCATGATCGGTAGCAATAACCAAGGTGAGTGGTTTATCAGCTACCCGGCGGAGCGCCTGATGCAAAGGAGAATGTTCAAACCAGGAACGGGTAACGCTTCGGTAACTTTTTTCATCGCCTGCCAATTCTTTGAGCACTTCCATCTCGGTGCGTGCATGACTGAGCATATCCACAAAATTGTAAACAATCACATTGAGGTCATTGCCCATGAGATTATGAATCTGCTGTTGAAGCTCCTGGCCGGATTGATTGTTAACCACTTTGGTATAGGAAAAACGAAGGTCTCCCAACCCTGCCTCCTTTAACTGCGCACGAAGTAATTCTTCCTCATGCAGGTTTTTACCACCCTCCTCTTCATCATTCTTCCAGCAATGCGGAAACTTTTTTTCAATTTCAGCCGGTAGTAATCCTGCAAAAAGAGAATTCCTTGCATACTGTGTAGCCGTTGGTAAAATGCTATAAAAGCTATCTTCCTCGGTTAATCGAAAACTGGCAGATAGTACGGGCTCAATAGCTTTCCACTGATCAAATCGAAGGTTATCGATCAATACAAAAAAAACGGGTGTCCCCTTTTTTAGCAAGGGAAATACTTTGCGCTTGAGCAAGGTATGACTCATGGTTGGCGTAGTATCCGATGCTACTTGGATCCAACTTGCGTAATGACGAGAAATAAATTTGAAAAACTCTGTATTGGCTTCTGTTTTTTGCGATTGCAATACATCTTCCATCTCCGGGCTGTCGGTGCGTTGCATCTCCAGCTCCCAATACACGAGTTTTTTATAAATATCACGCCACTCTTTATGATCGGGATCACTGTTAAGTGCCGTAAATAAATGACGAAATTGTTGTTGATAGGCCGAGGTGGTTTTCTCTGCTACTAATCGTTTGTTGTCAATAATTTTTTTGAGGCTGAGCAACACCTGGTTGGGATTCACGGGTTTGATCAGGTAATCGCTGATTTGAGAGCCAATGGCGTCGTCCATCAAATTCTCTGTTTCATTTTTGGTAATCAATACCACGGGGAGCGAACGATTGATCTCTTTGATCTTGGCCAGTGTTTCCAAACCCGTAATACCCGGCATACTTTCATCAATCAGCACCACATCCACGGGGTGTTCGCGGACATAATCGATTGCTTCAAATCCATTATTAAAGGTTTGAACTGCGTAGCCTTTGTTTTCCAAAAACAATTGCTGGGAGCGTAAACTCTCAATCTCGTCGTCCACCCAAATTATCCGGGCTAGTGCCATAAGTTCAAATTTAGCTTTTTAAAGGTCCCCTTCGTACTTTTGCAGGCTGCCTTGCTGGCTTTAACAAAAATGAAAACAATTCCCACTACCCGAAAAATCATCAACGATCCGGTCTATGGTTTTATTACCATTGATCATCCCTTGATTTTGGCGGTAGTTTCACATCCCTATTATCAGCGTTTACGGAACATACACCAAATGGCTTTTGCGCATTTGGTATACCCGGGGGCCATGCATTCTCGTTTACATCATTCGTTGGGCGCCTATCATCTAATGGGTATTGCCTTGAATGAACTAAAGAGTAAGGGTATTGACATTTCTCCTGAAGAAGAACTGGGTGCAAAACTGGCAATCCTTCTTCACGATTGTGGTCATGGACCTTTTTCGCATGCCTTAGAAAAAGAACTAATTCCTGGTGTTCATCATGAGCAGCTTTCCCTGTTGATTATGGAGAAACTGAACGAGGAATTCAAAGGGCAACTCACCACAGCCATTGCAATTTTTACGGATCAATACCCGAAAAAATTTCTTCATCAATTGGTGTCCGGACAACTGGATGTGGACCGAATGGACTATTTAAACCGAGATAGTTTTTTTACCGGAGTTGCAGAAGGTGTGATTGGCTATGACCGGATTCTTAAAATGCTCACCGTCCATGAAGGACAATTGATGGTGGAGGAGAAAGCTATTTTTTCGATTGAAAAGTTTTTGATCAGCCGCCGGCTCATGTATTGGCAGGTCTACCTCCATAAAACAGTAGTCAGCGCAGAAATGACCTTGGTACATGCCTTACGAAGAGCACAAGAATTGATTGCGGGTGGAATTGTGGTAAAAGCAGCTACCGATGCCCTTGACTTTTTTTTACAAAATCGACAAGCCTCTGGTAACATCAAGCAGCATTTAGATCTATTTTGTCGTCTTGATGATCATGATGTCATGGCCAGCATAAAAAACTGGTGTAATCATCAAGATCCGGTGCTGGCTGCATTAAGCAAGCTGATTGTAAACAGGCAGCTTCTTAAAATACGCTTTACCCCAGATCCAACAGCAATCACTACGCTGGATGCACTTCGAAAAGAAACTGCTACTCAGCTGGGGATTACAGAACAAGAGGCCGCTTACTTTGTGTTTACGGGAGAAGCCCGCAACACTACCTACAACCCGAAAGACGAAAGAATTCATATTCTTTTTAAAGACGGACAGGTAAAAGATATCTCCGCAGTAGACAATGCGTTGATCAATTATGGAAGCAGCCTTTCCTACGGAGAAATAAAAAAGCAATACGTGTGTTATCCAGGAACACTCAAAACAACCCCGCAGTAATATGATGGCGTTTACCGCAGCACAGATTGCCCAGTTAATTCAGGGAACGGTGGAGGGAAATCCAATGGCATCGGTGCATGCGTTTGGAAAAATTGAAGAAGCAAGCGCCGGACAACTTTCCTTTCTGGCTAATCCTAAATACGAAGAGTTTTTCTACACCACCAACGCTTCTGTAGTTATTGTCAATGATAATTTTCAACCCCGGGAAAAAACAGAAGCTACATTAATTCGCGTACCCGATGCGTATTCTGCCTTTGCTACTTTACTTTCCAAATACCAGGAATTACGTCAGCAACAACTAAGCGGAATCGAGCAACCCAGTTTTGTAGCAGCAAGCGCACAATTAGGAAATGAAATTTATCTCGGTGCATTTAGTTATGTGGGCGAACGCGCCAAAATAGGAGATCATACTAAAATCTATCCCAACTGCTATATTGGCGATGATGTGGTAATAGGAAAAGGATGTGTACTGCATCCGGGAGTGAAAATTTATCATCAATGTGTATTGGGTAACGATGTGATTATTCATGCCGGTACGGTGCTGGGAGGAGATGGTTTTGGTTTTGCCCCCCAACCCGATGGCAGCTTAAAAAAAGTACCGCAGATCGGAAATGTAGTGGTGGAGGATCAAGTTGAAATTGGCGCGAATACTACTATCGACAGAGCCACCATAGGTTCTACTATCATTCGTAAAGGAGCCAAACTTGACAATCTGATTCAGGTGGCCCATAATGTTGAGATCGGAAGCAGTACCGTTATTGCCGCGCAGGCTGGAATCAGCGGAAGCACTAAAATTGGAAAAGGGGTGATGATTGGAGGCCAGGCTGGCATTGTTGGTCACATAACCCTGGGTGACGGATCTAAAGTAAATGCACAAAGTGGGGTTAGTAAATCCCTTGACCCTGGCAAAGCAGTAAC
>JAGWWM010000031.1 GCA_018970395.1 Bacteroidota bacterium | reverse complement strand
ATCAAAAGGCAAAACCAAAAAGTTTTAATTGCTTTTGACCTTTGACTTTTGAGTTCTTCTTGAGATGTTCCCGATTCTCGGGATAAATTCGCTATCGCTCAACATGACGTCCTTTGCGAGCTTTGCCTCTTTGCAGCTTTGCGTGAAATAATCAATCATCAAAAAAGTTAATTCTTGTTTTAAAAGTCTTCCCATTCAAATTTTTCCCTGACAACAATGGCTCAGAACTTAAAATTATACGTTACCGCCGGTATAATAGGGAATAAGGAAACCTGCCGCGCCTCTACTTCTAAATTACCCTGCAAGGGACTGCCGGTTTGGGTGAAGTAAATGAAATAGGGATTTTGGCGGCTATAGACATTGTACACGCTAAACACCCATTCCGATTTCCATTTTCTGTTGAGTGATTTTTTGGGGGTATAAATGGCGGAAAAATCCATCCGATGATAGGAAGGCATGCGATACTGATTGATGGAACTGAATTGCTGCGTCAACACGCCCTCTACTAAGAAAAATCGCTCGGGCAAAGTAAACGCATTGCCGGTTCCATAGACCCATACACCCGACAATTTCCAACGCTCACTTGCCTGATAATTCATTACGATGCTCAGATCGTGCCGACGATCATAGCGACTGGGAAATTTATTGCCATTGTTCAAGGATTCAAATCTTCTCCATGTCCAAGATAATGAATATCCAATCCATCCGGTCCATTTTCCTCTTGCCTTATTGAGATAACATTCTACCCCATAACTCCACCCTTTCCCAAAAACAAAATTTTCCTCCTGATCGCCAATACCGGGTGTAAACCCTTCCTTGTATTCAATCTGGTTTTCCATGGTTTTGTAATACGCCTCGATGGAAGTCTCCCACATATTGTCCTTGAAATTTCGGAAATAACCCGCGCTGTATTGCCAGCCAATCTGCGGTCGCACCCGATAGGTACTCGGCACCCAAATATCGGTAGGCAATGTAGTACCGGCATTCGTTACTAAATGAATGAACTGCATATTGCGGGTAACACCGGCTTTGAAGGAAGAGGTTTGTCCCAGACTATATCGCATCGTAACGCGCGGTTCCAGTCCGTTATACTGCTGCACTATTTTTCCCGGCGTGTACACTAAACTATCCTTTGTATTCCCATCTGCATCGCGATTAAATTTTGTATAAGGACCTATCTGCTGAAAAAGCGACCAGCGAACGCCGTAGTTAAGCTGCAATTTTTCATTCACTTCCCAGTCGTCCTGCACATACAATCCCAGCTGATTCGCGTATTTGATGTTCACTGTCTGCGGACTGAATTGCTGTCCTGCACTCTCTCCGGTAGTGGTTTGCGGATTGAAACGATGCCTTGTAAATATGAACCCAAATTTCAACTGGTGACCGGAAGCAGGATAGTAATCAAAATCAGATTTTACCGTTAAATCTCGAACGGATGAATTAAAGTTGATTTTAAAATTTTCTTGTCCGCCTTCAAACTGAAAACGATAATCATTCCAGATTAGCGAGGTATTGGAAAACAAGCGGCTGCTAAACACGTGGTTCCAGCGGATGGTACCGGTAGCATTTCCCCAGGGAATACGCGTGCTGAAAGAACGTTCCGCATTTCTGAAATTAAAGACATCCCTTCCGAAATACCCGCTCAAATACACCCGGTCTTTATCACTGAAGCGATAATTCACCTTGGCATTCAAGTCGTAAAAAAAATAACCCGATCCGGAGAAAGGACTTGTTTTACTGAT
This sequence comes from Bacteroidota bacterium, assembly GCA_018970395.1. GTDB lineage: Bacteria > Bacteroidota > Bacteroidia > Chitinophagales > Chitinophagaceae > Lacibacter. The sequence goes on along the minus strand of JAGWWM010000031.1, from coordinate 20,985 downwards.
AAAAGGCCGCACCAAAACATCAATATAGGTCCTTCTTGCAGAGACCATGAAAGAAGCTTTTTCTTTGATGAGCGGTCCTTGTAGAGATAAGCGGGAAGAAATAGTACCAATGCCTCCTTCTGCCTGAAATTGTTTGCTGTTGCCATCTTTCATCACTACATCCACCACACTGCTGATACGACCACCATATTGTGCCGGCATGCCGCCTTTGATGAGACTCACATTTTTTAGCGCATCGCTGTTGAACACGGAAAAGAAACCAAAAAGATGTCCGGGGTTATATACAATCGCATCATCCAATAAAATCAAATTCTGATCCGGCCCTCCCCCTCTCACGTACAACCCGCTGTTGCCTTCTCCCGCATTGCGTACCCCCGGCAGCAGTTGCAATACTTTCATCGGATCCACTTCTCCCGCAAGCGCCGGTACATTTTTGATGCGGGTCATGCTCATCTCAAATTTTCCCAACTGCGCTGCTTTGATATTGGCTTCCCTTTTACCGGCATTAATCACAATTTCTTTTGACTGCGCCACACGAGGCAAGAGTTTGCAAGTAAGCGTAGTGTTTTTATCGAGCAACAATTCTGTTTCATAAGTTTCATATCCTATATGAGAGATGAGAATGCGATAGCGCGCCTGCGAAAGCGTAACCGAATAAAATCCATACTGATTGGCAGTAATTCCTTTTTTTACCCCTTGTACTGTAACCGTAGCACCAATGATCGTTTCATTACTGGTACTGTCTTTCACATAACCGCTCAGAGTAAATTTTTCCTGCGCAAAGAGATATCCATCTTGAATGAATAATAAAAACGTAAAAGAAATAAAAAAGGGTACACGCATGAAATGGGAGGTTATTGGAAATTCAGGGTTTCTTTCACTTCGCCGCAGTGCAGCATTTTATTCCCCCAGGTAGGATGCTTGACACCCAGATAAGGATTATTGATTTGAGCGCTGTCGCTCAGCCATGAAGCGCCTTCATCTCCGAATGCCATCGGACAATATTGCTGATAGGTGGTGATGCCGGAAGGCTTGATTGTTTTAACGAGCTCATACATGTTGTCGGAGACCGTTTCAAAAATGGTTCTTTGTGCTTCAAGTTTTTTGGCTTGTGCCAAAGAAAGCGCCGACGTCTTGATGGTACCGGGCAATGCTTTGACGGAAGCATACAATGCTTCATCTTTTTGTTGCAAAGAAGACAAGTTAATTGAATCGGATTGTTGCGCCAATCTCTCTGATAACAAAGCAGCCTTCGCGGAATCAGAAGTCACCAGTGCATCTTTGAGCGCATAGTAGGATTGCAATAATTGCTGAATGCTTTGAGTAGTGGAATCTGTAATTGCCGCCACTTTTTCTTCATCTCCTTTTGGAGTTTCAACAACCTTCTGCTCCGCTTCACCGCAGGATAATAGAACAAGTATAAACAGAAAAATAGAATAGTGTTTAAGAGGATTCATTTTAAAGAGTTGAGGACGCAAAGTTAGGGATGATTTACTTCGCCTAAACACTCAACCCTCAATAAGTAAGGGCGAAAATTTTTCACCCCTTCACGCATCAACAAATAAACAAATCAACGAAGACGCAATGCATTGCGTCTTCTACTTATTCCAACCGAAGAAATCATTGGCATTGGCGTAAATGAGCAGTCCAAATAGAATAATCATCCCTGCCATCTGTGCGTATTCCAAAAATTTCTGTCCGGGCTTACGACCGGTAATCATCTCCACCAGCGTAAACAATACATGTCCGCCATCCAATGCAGGGATCGGCAATAAATTCATAAATGCAAGTACAATGCTGAAAAAAGCAGTGATGTTCCAAAAAGATTCCCAATCCCATTCGGCAGGAAAAACAGAACCCATTGACTTAAATCCGCCAATGCCTTTGTAAGCACCTGTATCAGGATTCAAAATCAATTTAAACTGGTTGACATAAAATCCAAGTTTATCGAATGTTTTTGACACACCGGCTGGAAAAGCAGCAGCCAGACTGTATTTCTTTCTTTCAACAGACAACACCCCCATTTTTTCATAGGACTCATTGCTCAAAATTCCAATGCCTATCTTACCCTCTTCATTGACGCTACTGGTCAGGGTAAGGGATTGTCCTTGTCTGTTTACACTCAGCTGAACTGATCCATTTTTATGCGCACCGATAAGGGGCGACATTTCATCAAAGAATTGAACGGGTGTTCCATCCACCGCTGTGATGATGTCTCCTTCTTTCAGTCCTGCTTTGACAGCAAAACCGGTATCATTTTTTGCAAACTGTCCAACGATCGCCGGCACGCGAGGCATGATCAGCATGCCTCTTTTTTGTTTGGTTTCTACAATTTGTTCAATGAGATTCACCGGCAATTGTATCTGCACTTTTTTTCCATCTCGTTCTACCAGGATCGTATTTCCGGTTATGACCGCAGCATTCAACTGCTCAAAATAAGGAACAGCATTTCCGTTTACGCTTAAAATTTTATCTCCATTTTTCAGGCCACTTTGCATGAGTACACTGTCAGTAATCCAGATGCCGTTTTTCAAACTCGATACCGTAATATGTTTTTCTCCCCATACAAAAAGAATCATTGCATAAATAATAAAAGCCAGCAACACATTCACCGTTACCCCTCCGATCATGATGATGAGTCTTTGCCAGGCAGGCTTACTTCTGAATTCCCAGGGTTGTGGCGGTTGAGCCATCGCTTCCTTATCCATACTCTCATCTATCATCCCTGCAATTTTCACATAGCCACCCAAAGGCAGCCATCCAATACCGTAAACGGTTTCTCCTACTTTCTTTTTAAATACTGCAAACCAGGGATCGAAGAAAAGAAAGAATTTTTCTACTCTGCATTTAAACCATCGGGCAGTAATATAGTGGCCGAATTCGTGAAAAATAATCAGAATGGATAAGGAGAGAATAAGCTGACCTGCTTTGATACCCAACTCAGCGGCACTGACAGATAATAGCATAGCGGTGAAAAAATTAAAATGTTAGATGGCTGCAAATATCCGAGTATTCGTGCAGACTTACAAAGATTTAACGCCTTATAAACGAATCAGAGAGGCGGCATAACTGCGCGCTTCAGCGTCTGTTTCAAAATATTCATCGAGCGTTGGTTTTTCAATGTGGGTAACATGCTGCATCGTTTTTTCGATCACATCTGTCATATCCAAAAATCCGATACGATTGCGGAGAAAGGCCCATACTGCAATTTCATTCGCTGCATTCAGTACGCAGGGAAGATTGCCGCCTTTTTGCAAAGCATCCATTGCCAGCGCCAGATTTCTAAAGGTTCTGAGATCTGGTTCTTCAAAAGTGAGGGTATTTACTTTTTTAAAATCATAACGCGGGAAATCATTGGCGAGACGATGCGGAAATCCAAGCGCATACTGAATGGGTAATTTCATATCCGGCAATCCCATTTGCGCTTTAATACTTCCATCTTCAAATTGCACCATACTATGAATGATGCTTTGTGGATGAATCACTACCTGTATCTGATCGGGCCGCAGATTAAACAACCATTTCGCCTCAATCATTTCCAGTCCTTTATTCATCAGCGTGGCAGAGTCAATAGTAATCTTTGCGCCCATACTCCAGTTGGGATGCTGCAGGGCATGATCTCTTTTTACATTCAGCAAAAAATTAGGTTTTTTCCCTCTGAAAGGACCCCCGCTTGCGGTAAGAATAATTTTTTCAATCGGATTTCTGTGTTCACCGATTAAACATTGGAAGATGGCAGAATGCTCACTGTCCACCGGCAGCATGGGCGATTTATGCTCCACCGCTTTGCTCATTACCAAATCACCGGCAACCACGAGTGTTTCTTTATTGGCAAGGGCAACCGCTTTCTTATTGGATACAGCCTGAAGCGTGGGTGACAACCCTGCAAAACCCACAATGGCAGCAAGCATCATATCGTAGGTATCGAAAGCCGCTACTTCTTCCAGTGATTTTTCTCCCGTAAATACTTTTACATCGGTACCTGCAAGTGCATTTTTAACAGTCTGATATTTTTTTTCATCCACAATCACCACTGCATTGGGTTGATGCTGCAGCGCTTGTTGAATCAGCAATTCATCATTGCTGTGCGCCGTGAGTATTTCCACCTCAAACAATTCCGGATGTGCAGTAATTACATCAAGTGCCTGTGTACCGATAGAGCCGGTAGAACCAAATATGGCAATTCTTTTTTTCATATACTTACTATGGGTGTAAGCGGAATGCGGTCAGCGCATCTGCTAATGTTCTTTCGTTACTCAACCTTGGGACTTTATTTTGACCTCCCAATTTACCAATACTTTTCATATAATCGATAAACCCGTTTTTGCGAATGGGAGTAATCACCAGCGGCTGCAATATATTGCCGGCAATCAGATCATCATAATAGATATTCTTTTTGCGCATCTCCTGATCCAGTGTTGCCCGAAAAGCTTCCAAATCAGCGGGCATATTATCAAATTCAATCAACCATTCATGATAACTTTTTCCGGAACCTTGCTGCACCATCGGCGCCACCGTAAACTCAATGATTCTTGCGACATGTTTTTCTGAAGCGTATTGTAAACTATCTTCTACTTCTTCTCCAATTACATGTTCTCCGAAAGCGGAGATATAATGTTTGGTTCTTCCTGACACAATCACCCGATATGGGTTAGTAGAAACAAATTTCACGATGTCACCAATCATATATCCCCAAAGTCCCGCATTGGTTGAAATCACCAGCGCATACTGCTCTCCTTTTTTCACTTCATAGAGCGGAAGTCGAACCGGATTTTCCTTATGTAATTCCTTGAGGGGAATAAATTCATAGAAGATACCGTCATTGGTATTGAGCAGCATGCCTTCGGCTTCCTGTGAATCCTGAAAAGCGAAAAAACCTTCACTTGCTGGAAATACCTCAATGCAATCCACTTTTCTTCCGATACTTTCAAAAAGCTTTGCACGATAGGGCTCGAAGTTAACACCACCTTGAATGAGCACCTTAAAGCCGGGGAATATATCTCCTACTTTTTTACCGGTGCGATTGATCAATTCATCAAAATACATCTGCACCCATGGCGGGATACCGCTAATGAGCGTCATGTTTTGATGAAGTGTCTCATCTACTATCTTTTTTAATTTTTCTTCCCACTCTTCTATGCAATTGGTTTCATAAGAAGGAAGCTGATTGCCGCGCAGGTAGCCGGGAATGAGATGGTTGGATATCCCGCTCAATCTGCCGGTAGGAATCCCTCCTACTCTTTCCAGTTCGGGTGAGCCCGATAAAAAAATCAATTTGCCGTCAAAAAAAGAAGTGTTCCCTGTTTCCGCAGCATAACAAAGCGCTGCATTGCGTGCCGTACCGAAATGGTTGCTCACGGAATCTTTAGTGATGGGAATATATTTAACGCCGCTGGTTGTGCCGGAAGTTTTGGCGAAATAGAGCGGGCGGCCTTTCCATAAAACATTATGGCGACCTTCAATGATCTGATCTATGTAAGGACGGAAAGCTTCATATTCCCGAAGGGGGACGGCTTGTCGAAAACCCGGATAATCAGTAACCTCCTGCAAATGCATCTCTTTACCGATATCCGTCTTCTTGCCTGTTTGAATCAACTGCTTCAGCCAATGATCCTGGTCGAAAACTGCGGTCAGCTTTTGCCGTTGAACTTTTTTATAGATAAGCCCGGCAAAAGGAATGGCCAGTGTAGATTTAATTTTCATTTAAACATCCCGTTCTAGCCGGCAAAAATACCTTCATTCAGGCATTTTATCCTGAAAAACTGATGATTTTCGGGAATTGTGGATTAAAAAAAAGGGCGAATCATTGAGGAGAAAAGAAAAATAGCCTTACCTTTGCAGCCCTAATATCAATTTTATGTTTGCAATCGTAAAAATCGCCGGTCAGCAATACAGGGTTTCAGCCGGTCAAAGTTTATATGTTCCGCATTTAAGTGGCAATGCCGGTGATTCGGTTTCTTTTGATGATGTATTGTTGCTGGATAACGGCAGTTCTGTAGAAACAGGATCAACAGTAAAAGCAAAAGTAAACGCTGAAATCGTAGCTGAAAAAAAAGGCAAGACAGTTATTGCTTTTAAAATGAAAAGAAGAAAAGGTTTCCGTAAAAAGAAAGGACACCGTACTTTGTATACTCAAATTAAAATTACCAGCATTGCGTAATTTTTTTAATTCAAGCACGCATTTTATCATTCAATAAAATTTTCGATCATGGCACATAAGAAAGGAGAAGGAAGTGTAAAAAACGGACGCGATTCTCAAAGTAAAAGATTAGGTGTAAAAATTTACGGAGGTCAGCCGGCTGCTTCCGGAAATATTATTATACGTCAACGCGGCACTGTTTATCACCCTGGAAAAAATGTTGGCGTCGGAAGAGATTATACTTTATTTGCGCTTGCTGATGGTGTAGTAGAATTCAGAAAAGGAAAGAACAATAAAACATTTGTATCTGTTGCTCCGGTTGCTGTTGCAGGATAAAAATTTTTTTATTTACAAATTTTATTTATTTTTACCCTGTTAACATTTATTAACTAACCGTTAAATTCTAAAAAATGGCAACAAAAAAGAAAGCTGCTAAAAAAGCTGCTCCTAAAAAAGCTGCTAAAAAAGCAGTAAAAAAGGCAGCTCCTAAAAAAGCGGCAAAGAAAGCAGCTCCAAAAAAGAAAGCTGCTCCTAAAAAGAAAGCTGCTAAAAAAGCTGCTCCTAAAAAGAAATAAGATTCGCAAGAATCCGAATTCAAAAAGCCTCCTTTTACAAGGAGGTTTTTTTATGCTCTATTTCAAACTGAATAAACCGGCTACGAACTGCTGCGCATCAAATATCAGTAAGTCTTCCATCTTCTCTCCCACTCCAATAAAACGAACCGGTATTTTAAACTGATGAGCTATTGCCAGTACCACTCCTCCTTTTGCTGTTCCGTCCAATTTAGTAATTACCATGCCGCTAACTTCTGTGGCTGCGGTGAATTGTTTTGCCTGCTCTATGGCATTCTGTCCGGTAGAACCATCCAATACCAGCAACACTTCATGCGGCGCATCCGGAATGACTTTCTGAATCACGCGTTTGATTTTACTCAACTCATCCATCAAATGCGTTTTGGTATGCAATCTTCCCGCAGTATCTATGATTAAAATATCTACACCCTTTGCAACAGCACTATTGACTGCATCAAATGCGACAGATGCCGGATCGCTACCCATTTCTTTTTTTACAATCGGTACGCCTATGCGCTCACTCCAAATGGTTAACTGATCTACTGCCGCGGCACGAAAGGTATCTGCCGCACCCAACATTACTGACTTGCCGGCTTGTTTAAACTGGTACGCCAGCTTACCAATAGTAGTTGTCTTTCCTACCCCATTCACGCCCACTATTAAAATAACATAAGGCTTTTTGAAAGATGAATCAGTCGTGAGGTATTCGGGCAGTTGTGTTGTATTCGCCAGCATGCCCTGAATCTCTTCCTGCAAAATACGATTCAACTCTTTGGTGTTGATGTATTTATCTTTTGCTACCCGAGCTTCTATTTTTTGAATAATGGAAAGCGTAGTATCTACGCCCACATCTGAACTGATTAATGCCTCTTCCAACTGATCCAGCACCTCTGCATCCACCGTACTCTTCCCGGCAATTGCACGCGTCAGCTTACTTAAAAAACCTTCTTTAGTTTTTTCCAGTCCTTGCGATAAGCTCTCTTCATCTTGCGCCTTGCCTCCAAATAATTTTTTAAAAAATCCCATAATCGTTCATTGTATAAATAAAAAAAAGCTGCCATAATAAAATGACAGCTACATAACTTTTATAACACCGAAATTATTTCTGCGCTAAAAAATCTTTCACTTTGTCTTTGTGAATAATAGCTTCTTTGAAAGTGTATGCGCCGGTTTTTGGACTGCGCACCGCTTTAATAACCTTACTCCAGTTCTTAGCTTCTGCAGCCGCTTTTTGATCTTTTGTTTTAATCGCCGTTTTAGCTTGTTTTGCCATGATCGTTCTATTTTATCTGTCCGGATTACGAACTGATTGATTATTTAATTTCTTTATGAACTGTAACTTTTTTGAGAATGGGATTGAATTTTTTCAACTCCAAACGTTCGGGGGTATTCTTTTTATTCTTAGTAGAGATGTAACGGCTGGTGCCGGGCTTACCGGAAGCTTTATGCTCCGTACACTCTAAAATTACCTGAACCCTGTTTCCTTTCTTTGCCATAACAATAATTTAAAAAGATTAGATTTTTTCGCCGCGCGCGCGCAATTCTTTTACCACACTGTATAAACCTCTTTTATTCACCGTGCGAATTGCTTCAGTTGACAACTTCAATGTTACCCATTTATCTTCTTCTGCCAGGTAGAAGCGTTTGGTTTGTAAATTGGGCAGAAATCTGCGCTTCGTCTTGATATTCGAGTGAGAAACGCGATTTCCGGTGACCGGAACTTTCCCTGTGAGCTGACAAACTCTTGCCATAAAAACAAATTTTGGAGGGCAAAGGTAGGGTTTTCCACTTTAATATTCAAAACAATTATTCTACTAAATTTGTCACCCCGCATGGCAAAATCTTCTGGCGATACCCCATTAATGCAACAGCATCGGTCTATTAAGGCAAAGTACCCCGATGCCATCCTGCTTTTCAGAGTAGGTGATTTTTATGAAACATTCGGGCAGGATGCCGTTCATGCCTCCCGCGTGCTGGGTATTACCCTCACGAAACGAAATAATGGAGCTGCATCAGAAAGTGAACTGGCCGGATTTCCCCACCATGCACTCGATACCTATGTGCACAAACTGGTTAAAGCCGGTTTTCGGGTGGCCATCTGCGACCAGCTCGAAGATCCCAAACAAGCCAAAGGGATTGTAAAAAGAGGGGTTACAGAATTACTCACCCCCGGCATTGCCACCAATGAAAAATTACTGGATCTCAACAGCAATAATTTTTTAGCGGCAGTACATTTTGAGAGGGAACAATTTGGACTGGCTTTTCTCGACATGAGTACCGGTGAATTTTTGGTGGCAGGCGGCAATAAAGAAGAAGCGGATAAGCTGCTGCAAAGTCTGCGACCGGCGGAAATCATTTTTGCCCGCCCCTTTCAGAAATTATTTCGCGAAAATTTCGGAGAACATTTTTATACCTATCAACTCGATGAATGGATTTTTCAGGAAACCTATACTTATGAACTGTTACTTAAGCATTTTGAAACCCACTCCCTGAAAGGTTTTGGCATTGAAGCATCAACCCCCGGCACCGTTGCAGCAGGTGCCATCCTTCATTACCTGCGCGATACCGAACATCCGAATATTGGTCATATCACAGCCCTGAAAAAAATACAGATCACGCAACATCTTTGGATGGATCGATTCAGCGTACGGAATCTGGAGTTAGTAGATTCCGGTCAGACTAACGGCGCTACTTTACTTAAAGCCATTGACCATACCGTTTCTCCAATGGGAGCTCGGTTGCTGCGCAGGTGGATTCTGTTACCGCTAAAAGAAAAAAAGGGAATTGAAGAACGGCTGGATACTGTTGAATATCTGATTCAAAAAAGTGACTGGCGAACTGAACTGCGGCAACTCATCAAACAATGTGGGGATATGGAGCGACTGGTTGCTAAACTTCCTTTGAAAAAAATGAATCCGAGGGAGGTGTTGCACCTGGCAAAATCTTTAGAACTGACGGCCCTCATTAAAGAAAGTTGCAGTCGCGAGTCAAATACCTATCTGCAAAGACTCAGTGATACCATTAACCCTTGCACTTTCATCGCTGAAAAAATAATCGCCACACTGGAGGAAAATGCACCCGTAACTGTGCAGAAGGGACAGGTAATCCGTCAAGGAGTAAATGCTGATTTAGATGAGCTCAGAAATATTGCCCGCAACGGGAAAGAGTACCTGCTAAGTATCCAGCAAAGAGAAAGTGAAAGTACCGGCATCCCTTCTCTTAAGATTGCCTACAATCAGGTATTTGGTTATTATCTGGAAGTGACCCATACCCATCGTTCCAAAGTACCCGATAACTGGATTCGCAAACAAACCCTTACGAATGCGGAGCGATACATTACGCCCGAGCTGAAGGAATACGAAGAAAAAATTACTGGAGCTGAAGAGAAGATACTGCAAATAGAAACAGCGCTGTTTGAACAATTATTGCTGGAGTTGCAGGCTTATATTATTCCCATACAACAGAATGCGCAGGTATTATCCATACTCGACTGCCTTTCTACTTTTGCTGAAAATGCACTTCGCTACCACTATTGCAAACCCGATATACACGAAGGAGAAGCATTGACCATCACAGCCGGCCGACATCCGGTGATTGAGCAGCAATTGCCGCCAGGCGAACCCTATATCTCCAACGATCTGCAACTGGATCAGGAAGCACAGCAAATTATTATTTTAACCGGCCCGAATATGAGTGGGAAAAGCGCATTGCTTCGGCAAACCGGATTAATTGTATTAATGGCGCACATGGGAAGTTATGTGCCGGCTTCCGCTGCAAGCATTCCATTGACCGATAAAATTTTTACCCGCGTGGGAGCCAGCGATAATCTGAGCGGAGGTGAAAGTACTTTTATGGTGGAGATGAATGAAACAGCCAGTATCATTAATAACCTGAGCAGAAGAAGTTTGGTACTACTGGATGAAATCGGACGCGGCACTTCCACTTACGATGGCATATCCATTGCCTGGAGTATCGCTGAATTTTTACATCAATGTGAATCGCAGCCTAAAACCTTATTTGCTACCCACTATCATGAATTGAATGAGCTGGAAGAAAAATGTGCACGCATTAAAAACTACCATGTTTCTAATCAAGAAGTGGGCAATAAAATCGTTTTTTTACGCAAACTGGTAAAGGGCGGAAGTGTGCATAGTTTTGGTATTCATGTAGCAAGAATGGCCGGCATGCCACCCGAATTAATTTCCCGTGCCAATGAAATACTGCAACAGCTAGAAGCGCAAAGAACGCATCCTGTTACAGAGCAAACACTCAAAGCTATTTCCGCACCTAAAATGCAACTGAGCATTTTTGATGTACACAGCCAAACTTTTGACGATATTCGCAAGCTGCTGGAAAATCTGGACATCAATAGACTCACACCAGTAGAAGCCTTATTGAAGTTGCAGGAAATTAAATCGAAATTGAAGTGAGTAGCGCATGCTTACCTAACTTTGCACGCCTTAAAAGAAAGCCTTGAAAAAGGCGAAACAACAATGAAATATTCAAACGAAATCAGCAAAAGAAGAACCTTTGCCATCATCTCTCACCCTGATGCCGGTAAAACAACGCTTACAGAAAAATTATTATTATTCGGAGGAGCCATACAGGTAGCGGGTGCGGTAAAAAGTAATAAAATCAAAAAACATGCTACCAGCGATTTTATGGAGATCGAGCGACAAAGAGGAATTTCGGTGGCCACTTCGGTAATGACTTTTGAATACAATGGCACCTTGATTAATTTATTAGACACGCCCGGACACAAAGATTTTGCAGAAGACACTTACAGAACATTAACCGCAGTTGACAGTGTTATTCTTGTGATTGACAGTGTAAACGGAGTGGAAGATCAGACCCGCAGACTGATGGAAGTTTGTCGCATGCGCGACACACCGGTGATTGTATTTATTAATAAAATGGATCGCGACGGCAAGAACCGATTTGACTTGCTGGAAGAAGTGGAAAAGGAATTGCATCTGCAATTGCATCCGATGACCTGGCCTATAAACAGCGGCAAAGATTTTAAAGGCGTATATGATTTAACGAATAAAAGTCTGGTTCTATTTACTGCCAATACCAAAGCGAGTGATGAAGATGTAGTGGAAATCAAAAATCTGAATGACGAAATCCTTGAAAAGAAAATAGGCGAACTGGATGCAAAAGTTTTAAGAGAAGATGTGGAATTGGTGGATGGCGTATATGGCACACTGAATACAGAGGATTATCTGAGAGGAAAAATCGCTCCTGTATTTTTCGGAAGCGCTGTAAATAATTTTGGAGTGAAGGAACTACTCAACAGTTTTATCCAAATTTCGCCGCTGCCGCAAAGTCGGGAAACCTCTACAAGAAAACTTGACGTACAGGAAGATAAATTCAGCGGTTTTGTCTTTAAGATTCATGCGAATCTTGATCCCAAGCATCGCGACCGCATCGCATTTTTGAGAGTCTGCTCGGGAAAATTTGAACGCAACAAATACTACCATCATGTTCGGCTGGATAAGGATGTGCGGTTCAGCAATCCGTATTCATTCATGGCGCGGCAAAAAGATGTGATTGAAGAAGCTTACCCCGGCGATGTAGTGGGATTATTTGATACCGGCAACTTTAAAATCGGCGATACCTTAACAGAAGGTGAAGATTTTTATTTTACAGGAATCCCCTCCTTCTCCCCTGAGTTATTTAAAGAAGTAGTGAATAAAGATCCTATGAAAACAAAGCAGTTGGAAAAAGGGTTGCTGCAATTGACAGATGAAGGAGTCGCACAGTTGTTTACGCAATTTGGCGGCACCAAAAAAATCATCGGTTGTGTAGGAGAACTTCAGTTTGAAGTGATCCAATACCGGTTGCTGCAGGAATATGGCGCCAGTGCCGAATTCCGTTCTCTCCCCTACTACAAAGCCTGCTGGATTACCAGCAAGGATCAAAAAAAGCTGGATGATTTCATGCGTTTCAAAACCAATAATATTGCGGCAGACAAAGACAGCTTGCCCGTTTATCTGGCACAGAGTGAATGGTTTTTAAATACCGAGCGGCAGAATAATCCGGATATCGAATTCAATTTTACGAGTGAGATTCATAAGGAAGGTTGATCGTCGTTCGTCTTTCGTTCTTCGCGAATTGCGATAAACGACAAACGATCAGCGATAAACGAACCAGACAATAAATTATATAAACCGTCACTAAATTTGCCCCATGTTACAAATCAGTCAGCGCGGATTGGAAATGCCGCCTTCACCCATCAGAAAATTAGTACCCTTTGCAGAAGCTGCTAAGAAAAAGGGAACAAAAGTTTTTCATTTGAATATCGGGCAGCCCGATGTGGAAACGCCCCCTGAGATTATGCAGGCAGTGAAGAATGCGGATATTAAAGTATTAGAGTATAGTCATAGTGCAGGAAATGAAAGCTACAGGAGAAAATTGACACAGTACTACAAGAAAGTAGGCATTGATGTCAATTATGATCAGATCATGATTACTACGGGAGGATCGGAAGCGATTTTATTCGGCTTCATGACTTGTTTAAATCCCGGCGATGAAGTGATCATACCCGAACCCTTTTATGCGAATTATAATGGGTTTGCCTGTGCAGCCGGCGTGAACGTAGTGCCCGTTACTTCGTCGATTGAAACAGGCTTTGCACTACCACCCATTGCTTCTTTTGAGCAATTGATTACGCCTAAAACAAAAGCCATTGTGGTTTGCAGTCCGAATAATCCTACCGGATACTTGTACAGCAAACAGGAAATGGAAGCATTGCGTGAAATATGTCTGAAACATAATCTGTATTTGTTTTCCGATGAGGCTTATCGGGAGTTTTGTTATGATGGCAGCTATGTAAGTGCCATGCATCTGGAAGGATTGGAGCAGCATGTAGTATTGATGGATACCATCAGTAAAAGATACAGCGCCTGCGGTGCACGTTTGGGGGCATTGGTCACGAAGAACAAGGCAGTATATGATGCCGCCTTAAAATTTGCGCAAGCGAGATTAAGTCCACCCGGACTTGCACAGATAATGGGAGAAGCCGCAATAGATTTACCCGAGCATTATTTTGAGGCGCCGAAAGCAGAATATTTGTCCAGAAGAAATTTACTGGTTGATCGGCTCAACAATATGCCCGGTGTCTATTGTCCCACACCCGGCGGTGCGTTTTATGCAATTGCACGCTTGCCCATTGATGACAGCGATCGGTTTTGTCAGTGGTTACTGGAATCATTTAGTCATAACGGCGCCACGGTGATGCTGGCACCCGCAACCGGATTTTACAGTACGCCCGGTTTAGGTAAAAATGAAGTCAGGCTGGCTTATGTGTTGGAGAAAGCTTCGTTATCGCAGGCGATGGATTGTCTGGAAGCTGCGCTGAAAGTTTATCCGGGCAGAATATAACATCACCATTGATACACGATTGCCTGAGAATGATCGTAAAATTGTTTTTATGATTATAGGATTAAACTTATAAGTCTTGCCTAATTTCGTATCCTAATTCATTGAAAATTATGTGGTTTATGATTTCCCGCTATTACATTATTTTACTATCCTTATTCATGTGTCTGTCTTTGGAAATGCTTGCACAAAATGTTCCTGTAACTTTTAGTGTGAACATGAAAGGGTTAACCATTTCTCCAAATGGTGTTCACGTAGCAGGTGATTTTCAGTCTTTAGCCGGCTACGGCGCTATTTGGAATCCGGATACTTGCCGAATGACCGATTTAGATCAGGATAGCATATTTGATTTCACAGTTCAGATTCCATCCGGCACGTACACTTACAAGTTTATCAACGGCAACACCTGGATTGGTGCAGAAAATGCGCCGGGTCAATGTACGGTTGGCAGCACTTTTGACAGAAGAGTAACTATAGGATCAAACGGGCTAAAGATACCTGTTGTGAAGTTTAATGAATGTAATCCTGTGGTATTATTTTCTGTGAATATGGCAGGCACAACAGTATCGGCGCAGTGTGTGCGGGTGGTGGGTGATTTTCAAACTGCTGCAGGATTTCCTTCAAATTGGGATCCCGCTTCTTTTCAATTGACTGATTTGAATCAGGATGGTTTTTTTGAAGGTGAATTAACCCTTCCTGCCGGCGAATACAAGTATCTTTTTATCAATGGCAATTCGATACAAGACGTTGAAGTGGTGCCAAATGCTTGCAGTGTAAATGACAGCTCAGGAATTGGGAAACGCAGTTTCAAGTTGAATGAAGGATCGACTAAAACACTTCGAAATTGTTTTAGCAGTTGTGCCACCTGCTTGCCTTTAGATACGGCAAATGCTGCAAAAGGCTGGTGGAATGGCGATGTGTTTTATGAAATTTTCGTGCGCAGTTTTTACGATAGCAACAATGACGGCATTGGCGATTTCAGAGGAATTATTAAAAAATTGGATTACCTGAACGATGGAAATCCGAATACAGATGCTGATTTGGGTATAAAAGGCATTTGGTTGATGCCAATGATGCAATCGCCCAGTTATCATGGTTATGATGTAACCAATTATTATGCAACAGAACCGGATTATGGCACTATGGCTGACTTTCAAGAATTGTTAGACTCGGCTCATAAAAGAGGAATAAAAGTCATTATTGATTTAGTCATCAATCACAGTTCGAGTCAGCACCCATGGTTTACTCAATCTGTGAATAGCCAAAATGGTTATCGCGACTGGTACATTTGGTCTCCAAGAAATCCGGGTTACACAGGCCCCTGGGGTCAACAGGTCTGGCATCAAAGGAATGGGCAATTCTACTATGGTTTGTTTACTAGCAGCATGCCTGATCTCAATTTTAAACATCCTACTGTAAGGCAGGAAATTTTGAACATCTCCGACTTCTGGCTTAAAAAAGGCGTTGATGGATTTCGGCTGGATGCCATTAAGTATTTGGTGGAAAATGGTACGCAACTGGAAAGCACCAAAGAAACTTTCGATTATTTAAAACTTTTTAATCAAAGCTACAAGACTACAAATCCGAATGCGTTCACGGTTGGTGAAGTTTGGTCCGGAACTTCCACTGTTGTTCCGTATGTTCAACCCAATTTATTGGACGCCTGCTTTGAATTTGAACTTGCAAATAACTTACTGGATGGCGTGATCAATGAAAACCCGTCAAGATTAAAAGCGCATCTCAATACCATCAAACGTTCTTACCCCGGGATTAGTTATGCTACTTTTCTCACCAACCACGACATCAATCGGGTACATACCATTTTGGGCGAAAATGATGACCAAATGAAGTTGGCAGCGAGTTTATACCTGACTTTACCCGGCATTCCCTTTATTTATTATGGCGAAGAAATTGGTTTGATTGGAAGTGGGGTGGATGAAAACAAACGTAAACCCATGCAGTGGACGAGCGGCACAAGGGCAGGATTTAGTAATGTAAATCCCTGGCAAACCGTTGGAGCAAATGTGCAAACCAATAATGTGGCTGCCATGCAAGCCGACCCCAACTCTATTTTGAACCATTACAAAAAGTTGATTTCAATTCGTAACCAACAACTTGCTTTACAATCAGGCAATTATCAGGAGGTTGTAACAGGAAGTGCTTCGATTATGGCATTTGCAAGAGCATATAAAGATGAAATGGTATTGGTAGTTTCTAACTTTAGCAGCAATCCGATTTTACCAAATTTGAGTTTAGACTTTACGAATTTGAAGGCCGGAACTTACTATATAACAGATTTGTATGAAAAGAAGGTTATGGACAGCATTACCATTACTGACAATGGAGGCTTTGAAAATTGGACACCTTCAAACTTTACATTAGGAGGGCAAAAGACATGGATTTTGAGTTTTACAACCACTAAAACAATTACAAATTTGCCTCAAGAGCCTAGTGCAAAATTTAAATGGCAATTGTTTCCGAATCCTGCGAAAACCAGTTTAAATATTTCGTTTCCAAATGTAGATCTGACTCCGATGCCATTCTCAATTTTGAATCTGCAAGGTCAGACAATAAGGATCGGAAAGTTGAATGCTGAGAGGATAATTGATTTGAGCAACTTGTCTGAAGGGCAGTATTTTATTCAACTGCAGACCAAGACCGGAATTCAAACGAAGCGTTTCATGGTGGAGAAGTAATTTAGTTGTCAATATTAAAGCGGAAAAATGATTTTACTGATAAAGGTTGATTAATTACTTTTGCAATCCTTTTGGCGAGGTTCCGCTCCGCCCACATGTGGGCGGACGGCAGTTCAAGTTCTTTTGAAAAATATTTGGCGAGGTAGCTCAGCTGGTTAGAGCGTCGGATTCATAACCCGAAGGTCGGCAGTTCAAGTCTGCTCCTCGCTACATTTTAAAATTTTAAAACAAAATGGTCGACGGCTAAAGTATTGTCATCATCTTCACTCCTGTTTTACAAATGGAATGGTTAAGTCTCCCTGATTCAAACGGATACGCAACAAATATTGCCCCCTAGCAAAGCGAGTCATATCAATCATATATTGTGTTTGAACTCCATGGAATTCTTGCAAAAATTCTCCTGTCAAACTATATAGAGCTACATTATTTATTTTTCCGGGTTCAGCAATAAACAGGTTGAGTGAGGAGATAACAGGATTGGGCGACAAGCTAATTTTCACAGCTTTGCATATATACAAACGGGCGATATGGCTTTGATTTCTATTATTATTGAATGCCACTGCAGTAATGCGATAATAATTCAATCCGTCAACGGGATTAGGATGGATAATGGTATAATCCGCCTGTACTAGTGCAGCCTTGGCAACTACCACCCAAATCACCTTGAATTTGATTCCATCAATGCTATGTTCCACCAAATATTCTTTTTGCTCATCATTACCCCCTACCGACCAGTCTAATTGTACTTTTGTAGCATTAATTTTAGCTTTGAAGGAAAGGAGTTGAAAAGGAAGTGAGTTTTCAGCAATACTGGTGCTCGCCAAAGTAAAAAAAGAAGGATTATTGACTCCGGAAATAAATCCACTGGCAATTTGTCCGGAATCGGTAATTGGCGGATTAGATAATGAAGAGGAAGTTCTACCTTGATTTATCCAAGTATTTGAAACAAGTCTAGCTACTGTAAGCTCATTCAAATCGGTAACATAGTTGCCTGTATTGCAAGGACTTTGAGAAGACCAGGTCAGTGTAACATTATTTAAATTACTTTCACCGTTTAGACTACTTAACATCCAGTATTCACACTGGCTTACTCTAACAATAGGTGATTGAACATTTCCCATTGTTTGCGCATTCCCCCTGATAAATTCTGCCTCATATATATCGAATGGAGAACCGGGAGCAGCAATACTTATTGAGCGAAAATGGTTGACTCCACCTACCACCGATCCCACTGGAAATGTAAATGCCTGATTACCAATTTTCCGTACTGGCCCATTCACGAAAGAGTTAGCATTCGCACCAGTTACAATAGCATTATCATTTATTACCAGTATATTTGAATAGTCTGAAACAACCAATCCATTGTAAAAAGTCATAGCTGCTTCAATACCTACAGGACATTTCAAAGTGATTGTGCAGGTTGAATTTTTATCGATTATAAGCTCTCGAAAAAATTGTGTTGGATTTCCTGCAGTAATTGGAAAAGTACTGATTTTAGCATTCGCTGTTCCTTTTAAATAAACTGCCCTATCCCCATATGCAAGTAAATTATCATTATACCTGATAAAGTCACCATTGAGCCATAAATCACCATTAGGTTTGGTAGAAAGTGTTAAACTACTTCCTGTATTAATCGAATTATCGCCAATTATCAAATTACCGCCGACTTTTAGTGGAATTTTTAATGCCCCCATAGAAACCTGTCCGAGTATAGTTAGATTACCGGAAATCTCAATATTTGTAGGATATCCATAATCGAGAAGGAGGGCAGTTGATGGATCAACAAGAACGTGATAAGGGAAACCCTGTGCACCCGGTGTAATCTGCCCCCATTCAAGACCACGTTCATAAGTGCCACTGACATTATAAATTAATGTCGAGCCGGGGGCATAAAGAGGCGGATTAGTATTAATCAATGAAGCAGCTTGCATTTCAAGGGATGTTCCTATGGTAGCATAGCCGGCACAGGTGCATCCCTTAAAATTTACTGAACCTGAAGATATCCTTACATTCGGAAAAGTGGAAGTGCTGGAGATATTACCATTAGTGAAGTTGATTATACCAAGTGCACCAATTGTGCCATTACCACTCCAAGAGGAATTATTGCCCATATTAACACTACTATTGGCTACCATATTCAGTGCACTGTTGTTAATGATTAAACTATTTATATTCATCATACTTCCATCCACCATATTTATTGTTCCATTATTAGTGATTGTAGTAGCCGTTATGGAAAAATTCCCACCAAATGTCAAGGCGGCTCCGGCAATATCCAACAATCCCGCACGAATATTCGCACCTACAGTAACGACTCCTTCAGTTTTTGCAATATAAAGACGCGGTATCCAATTGGTAGAATAAGGTTCAGTTGAATTGAAATGACCACGAAGTAACTGATTGTTCGTCCCAACCAAAAATATGGAGCGATTGTTAGGCGTAAGTATGCCGTTTTGAGTAAAATCTCCAGCTAAAAACAAATCGCCACCTGCATTTGAAGATAAAGTTAAGCCCGAACCGGATTCTATTGACATATTACCACTTACTTGACGAGGCGCATTGGAACCACCAAAAGTTACTATGGTCCCATTTCGAATGATTACATTGAAAGGTAACCCTGGGCTAATGCCAAATGTGCCAGAAGTCCTCCATTCATTATAGGCTTCACATATACCTCCAGAATTGTAAATCAATGTCGAGCCAAAACCATAAATCGGTGGATCTGACACAATCCCACTATTCGAATTAATTAGTAAAATTCCATTTAATCTACAGCCTCCGAAATCCACTCTACTCGATATTGAAATAGTTGAATTAGCACCAAAAGTCCGTGTAGGATTTGAACCACTAATTAAACCTTTACCTAAAAAATTGACACTCCCGGAGGTAGAAGTTCCGTTAATTGGAATCGAAGCCGTATTATTAATAACTATTTGCCCGGTAGATCCAAAAGTTCTGCCCCCAACATTGAGTTGATGTGTGCCTAAGTTTAGATTTGAAGACGTTCCGGAAAGCGTAAGAGATCCGGAAAAGGAGGATGTGCCAGTAACAGTACCGGTTGCCGCTAAATCAATCACGATGTCACCAAAATCGCCATTGATATCCCCATTAGATGATAAATTTAGATTGGGGATAGCAGTACCACCACCATCAGGATTTGTAGTATTTTGAGTTCTAAAAGAGACAGGATTTATACCTGTTTTATACACTGGGAAGCTACCAAAAAAACCGTTGATAATTCTTGTGGCGCCCACCCCTTCATTTGCAGTTCCAGGAGCATTACTATAGATCCCCCCATCATACCCTATCCACATTGTTACATACAATGACGAAGGCATACCTAATTGTGCTAATGGTATCCGGACTTCTCTGGATGTTGAACTATTATAAGTTGTAGTGGCAACTAAGGTAGATTCCCAATATAAGCCATTCCATTTTTTTAAATCATACGCTGGATACAAATCCGTAGTGTGACTAGAAAAATCTGCATTGAAAGGTAAGGTAGGTGTAAAGTTATTATAATTAAGGCCTTGTGTAGTACCCTGTCCTGAGTTAAGCGTATTTCTTGGATCGGTATCGATATAGAAAGTAAAAGCATGATCAGAAGCAAAAACGCCAGTTGTACGAAATGCTCCAAAATAAATATATGTTTGATCAAAGGCAATTGCGTAAGAGGTATTGCCTGATGCTGCGACAAATTGTTCCGCACCATTAAAATCATTGATGCTACCAGTAAATGCAATTGTCCTAAAACTACTTTGTCCTATTCCTTTACGAGTGGAAAAAACAGAGCAATATAAAAACACAATCATACAGAAGAACCTTCCTGCATCAAACATATTCAGAGAAGTTTTGGTATGCATGCCATATTAGGACAATACTAAAATAAAGAAATTTATTAAAATAAATAGGAGCATTTGAATTGATTTCAAAAGTATTATTCTAAATGATAAAATCACAAAACCGCACCATATCCTCCACTATCCGGTTAGATAATTGCCTTGGTTTCTCTACATTTTAAAATTTTATAATAAAATGGTCGCCAGAGTTGAAAAACGGTGACCATTTTTTGTGAATTTATGGCAATTAATATTTTACACTTTTTGGCATAAAATATGACTTTTTTATTTTTACTCAATTAATAACGGAATGCAGTACTCATCAGTTCCTGTTCAGCCCTCGAAATACCAATATCCCG
>JAGWWM010000030.1 GCA_018970395.1 Bacteroidota bacterium | reverse complement strand
AACGGTTATATTACTATATCCATCTGTTGTTCTATTACCTCCAGCAGCAGGGCTATAGACAACAGGACTATTATCACCATCGTAATTAGTGATAGCTGCCCCTGTTGCATTGAAACTCCATCTGGCATTTGTATTACCAACGACTCGTAATGTTGATTTATAGTTAACTCCATCTGTACTGATACTTACAGTTACATTATCCGTATTATCAGCTCCATCAGTCCACGATCCTATACTATAAGAAGCAAGATTAAATGAAAGTTCAGCACTTGAGTAATCCGATGTGTTGATAGCAGACGAAGTAAGTGTAACAGAACCAGCAGATTTCCCAAAACCATATGAACCTTCAGTAAAAAATGGGGAGAGAGCAGGAGCATCAAAATTACTTGAACTGCCTATATAAAAAGCACCGGCTCCAGTAGTTTCTGTGAAGAGCGATGACTTATTCTCGAAACCTTCAGCTGCAATAGTTGCTGAAGGACCAAAAAAATTGTCTGTTGTTGCAACATCCAGTCGATAACTGGATACTCCATTTACAGGTTCCCAGTTAGCAGTAAAACTATTATCTGAGATTGAACTCGCTGCAGTTGCCGTAGGTACACCCCATTGTGCAAATAATGTTGTATTAGCAGAAATATTAAATATTTCATTTTCTTCATAAGCCGTTCCACTTCCATCTGCTGCTGTATTCCAACCAGTAAAAATAAAACCTGTTTTAACTAAAGACCCCGTATTCCCCAAAACTGTAACTACTCCATTACTTGCATAAGGACTGCTACCATCTAACGGTACAGATCCCCCAGTATTTCCATTTCCGTGGTATAAAACTCCAAATCGAGAAGTAAAATAGGTAATAATAATTTTACCAGAAGCACCGCTACCTCCTAATCTTTGGATTTCATCTGAACTAGCCCATGCTCCACCACCGCCACCGCCATTGCCACTTCCCGGAGCAACACCATTGCCATTACTAGCAGTTCGACCATCACCTCCAATTCCACCTCCTGTTACCGCTGCTGCTCCATTCGCATTCGATGCATCATTCCCTTTAGAGCTTGTGCCAGCACTAGATCCTCCACCCCCAGAATATGTAGAACCGCTGGCACCACTACCACCAGCGTAAACCACATCGCCTATACTTCCATTGCTAGTGCCCCAGCCAGAAGAACACCTTAAATTACCTGAAGAACTACTACAAACAAGACTTAGTGCACCAGCACCACCTTTTGCTAATATAGTTGAGTTAGAACTAAACCAAGTATCTCCTCCCGGATTTGCAACTCCATTCATGACAGAAGAAATACCGCCAGCCCCAATTGAATAATTTACAATACCTCCTGGTGCTACAAAAAAAGTATTTATTCTGGCATAAGCCCCCCCGGCCCCACCTCCGGCAATCGCACTAAATGCCTTTGTTGTACCAAAGCCAAAAGAATAATAGCCCATTGCACTACCACCAGCACCCCCACCTCCCCAACATTCTACTCTAATGCTATTAACGTTTGCTGGTACCGTCCAAGAAGTACCAGTTGTCAGCGTTATGGTAACCTGCCCCCAACCTGTGGTTGAAATTAGCAGGAATACAGTTAGAAGTGTTGAGAAAATTTGGCAGTTGTAGGTGGTAGGTTGCGGGTTAGATACCACTTTTAACTTTGAACCTTCAACTTTTTTATATGCTTCAAACAATAACAAGTTTTTGCCTTTAATAATTTTGTATTGTTCGACAAAAAGCGAGTGGTTTTTTTGCATAGCCATTAATAGAGATTGCAGTTGAGGAATTGAATTTTGTTGTATACAAATTCAGTGGCAGTTGTATGCAGTATGATTATAGTAAAAAAGATGTTTTTCATAAGTTTTATAAGCATTGAATCAATAATTATTAATGCTTAATTATATAAGTTTGTAAGTTCAATTAATAATGAATTTTAAATGTTGGAATAAATTTCGGATGTAAAACTAATTATTCTTTGACATCAAAAAATACCCACTTTGGAGTATTTTTTATCAGTAAAACAAGCGGATACTTTTAAAAATCAAGTCTGATTTCCCGTCGGCACCCAGCTTATTTTTGATATTTTTTCGATGGGTCTTGACCGTGAGTTCACTCAAAAAAAGAGATTCGGCAATTTCTTTATTAGACTTACCTTTTGCAATCAGATTCACAATATCTTTTTCTCTTTTGGTCAGCTTTAGAGTCATGGTAAATACATCCTGACGGGCTGGCTGATTATTAAGATTGGGATCTATGAATCTCTTATTCTCAATCAGGGCATCTAGAGCTTTGAGCAACACCTCCTTGCCGGAAGTTTTTAAAACGTAAGCATCTGCATTCAAGGTAGCAATATCCTGATCGACATCAATGGGCTGGTACATGGAAAGAATAAAGATTTTCATATTAGGATAAATTGTCCGCAAAGGCTCAATCAGCTGTAAACCATTGTCCGGAGGCAGGTTCAGATCGAGGATCAGAATATCTACCCGATGCCTTTTTAATTTTTTGATTAACTGTGTGGTAGTATTAACCGTAAAAACAATTTTTGTATAGGGAATCTTTGGTATAAACTCCGCAATTCCATCTGTAAACAATTGGTGGTCATCAGCAATAGCGATATTATGATTTCTCATGTGTTAGGCACTATGTTTTTATAGTGAATAAATATACTATATAGTTTCGCTTAAACAAATATAGATGAAATGTTCGGGCGAAAAATATTTCGCCCTCTACTGCCTCTCAAATTCCACCGATACTACAAATCCATGCTCTTCTCCGGGACTTACCTCAAATTTTCCATTCAGCAACTCCGTCAGGTGCCGGATGCTTTTTAATCCAATTCCGTCTTTTATGTCATTCGATTTCGTTTGACCCCGACCATTATCTTCAACATAGATGCCGATATTTTTAGCTTCCATCATAATTTGTACAATCACTTCTGTAGCCTGTGCGTGCTTCTTTATATTCTGTAACAATTCCTGAACTATTCTATAAACAATGATCTGATATTTAAACGAAGGATTATCCTTATTTCCCAGCCATTCAAACTGAACTGCGATATTCAAATCTTCCCTCATGCGTCGAACAATATCCTGTAAAGCATCATGCAATCCTCTTTCTTTTAACAAAACAGGGGAAAAATGATGACTCATATAGCGCACCTCGTCTCCCAGTCGGCGAACAATTGAAGCCAGCTGATTTCTCCCAGCATTTGTCAGCTCCATCGTCTCTGTCTTGAGTCGAAGCATACCGATATCTCCGCCAATAGAATCGTGCAGCAAGGAAGACATCCGCTCCATTTCCTGCTGCTGCCATAAAGAGGTTTCATGAAATATTTTTTCCTGCTGCTGAATATATTTTTCTTGCACAGCTTCCGACTCCTTTTTAAATAATTTATAGCGATAGACCAGCGAAAAAGCCACAATCAGCGCATCCGTAATCATTGCAATATAATGGGCGTTATTGGTGAGCCAATTGGCAGGAAGCACATCATTCTGACTCATGCTTAGCATGGCTATAAAGAAAGAGATAACAAAAAAGGAAACTAAAGCGAAATAAGCAAAAGGAATTCTTACCCAAACACAATAAACAGATTCAGCCATCAGCAGTAAAAAAATCGTCGGCGTATAAACACTCTGAATCTTCAGCCAGAACTGATAAACATTCGGGTCGGCCGTTAGGCAAGTAGCAAATGCTATTAAAAATGCAATAACATAAATGGTCAGAACAATCGCGTTAATACGATATAAACGAGGCAGATATTTCGAAAGCTCCAGGAGCGATGAATAAAATAACAATAAGGGCATCACGCATAGCGTAAAAAATAAGGGTCGGATCAAATCATTAATTTGCGGGAGATTGGGATAGAGATACTCAAAAAACAATCCGGTGTCCGTACCGATATAACACATAAAAAAGAACAGATACAAACCATACCAGCAATACACCCACTCCCTGGAACTGAAAAAAAGATAGATATTGATAATGAGCAGCATACAGACCAGTCCAGAAATCAAGCCCCAGGAAATCATAGAAGTTTGAAGAGATTGCATATGCTTTTGCTGATCAGAAAAATCTATCTCGAGTTTAAAAGTGGTATTTCTTTTTTCCGCCGCTATAATAAGTGTGTCAGATATATGGTTAGCAGTGTTGAGCGGGAAAGAAAAAATCCGTTCCGGCAGCGACTTACTCGAAAAAGGAAGATGATCTCCCGTGAGCGGGAAAGATGTTACAATAGTATCATTTTTCAACAACCAGACTTTGAGAAAATTGATATGCGGATTTTTGATTTCCAGTATTTCAAAGGAACCTTTTCTTGCAATAGTGGATAAAGGGATTCTGAGCCAGAGTGATTCCGACTTAAAACCAATTGAAAGTCTCGTAGTGTTAAACGGATGCCATTGTTGGGAAGGAAATTGCTTCAAAACTGAATCAGAGAAATCGTTGCCTTCAATAAAGGCATAACTAATGCTGGCATCTGCATAATTGAGCTGCTCTCCTCCTGCATTAATTTTAATCTGAGCAGTGCCACTTAATAAGCAGTTTAAAAAGAATACGGAAAAAAGAAGGCGATAAATCATTAGTTAAACAGCTTGTGTAGGTTTAATATGCAACAAATATAACAGAGAAAGCGATATTTCAAAATAAAAGATAAAAAACTCTTTTATTATTTTTTTTAACCTATTTTTGAAACCGAAATTAAATAACATGTTCTCTAAATCCTGCGAATACGCGATCAAAGCCATGATTTTTGTAGCGCAAAAATCAAAAGAAAATCTGCGCGTGGGCATCAAGGAAATTGCCAAAGGCACCGATGCGCCTGAACATTTCATGGCGAAGATCATGCAAGACCTCAGCAGACGAAAATTGCTTCATTCTGCCAAAGGCCCCAATGGAGGTTTTTATATGGATAATACAGATCTCAAAAACTCCATTGCCGATATTGTGAAAGCGGTAGATGGGGGCAGTTTTTATAAAGATTGCGTGCTCGGACTGAAAGTATGCTCGGAGAAGAACCCCTGTCCGGTTCACTTTGAATACAAAGCCATTAAAAAAAATCTGATCAGCATGATTGAAAATAATACGCTGGCAGATTTCAATGAGAAACTGGAAACAGGAAAATTTTTCCTGAAAAACAAATAAGATTTTTTTTGACCTAATAAAAGATATAAGGGTCTTTTTATTGTTTATTGATTCAGCATAAAAAATGATACAAAAATCCTCCTGTTACCATTGCGGCGATCCCTGTTCCGAAGTCGTAGTACTCGAGGAAAAAATTTTTTGCTGCAACGGCTGTAAACAAGTCTATCTGTTGCTTAAGGAAAACAATCTCTGTAATTATTATACTATCACTGATCATGCAGGCATCAAAGCCAAAGGAAAATTCACAGGTGAAAAATTTGCCTATCTGGAAGATGAAGAGATCATCCATAAACTGGCATTGTTTAAAAGCCGACAACAGATCAACCTGCAATTATCTATTCCTCAAATTCATTGCGCCTCCTGCATCTATCTGCTGGAAAAATTATACCTTCTCGATAAGGGCATCATTCACTCACGGGTTAATTTTCAGAAAAAGGAAATTTTCATTTCTTTTAACCCAACCATTACTTCTCTCAGGAAAGTAGTGGAAACAATGGCATTTGTTGGTTATGAACCCAATATCAGTCTTCAGGACACCCTCCATACAAAAAAAGTTAACACTTCCGGAAATAGTCTCATTATCAAAATTGGAGTGGCCGGTTTTTCTTTTGCCAATATCATGATGTTAAGCTTCCCTGATTATTTTTCCGGGGGCACTATCGAAACCCTCTCTTTGAAACACACTTTCACATGGTTGAGTTTTATTTTATCCTTGCCTGTTCTCTTCTACTCTGCTACGCCGATTTTTAAAAATGCACTAACCGGTTTACGTCAGAATGAAATTAATATTGATGCACCGATTGCACTAGCTACCCTGATTACTTTTCTGAGAAGTTATTATGAAATCATGAGTGGAATCGGAGTGGGCTATCTCGACTCCGGCACCGGCATCATCTTTTTTATGCTGACAGGAAGATGGTTCCAAAATAAAACTTATGAAAAACTTTCTTTCGACAGAAAATATCAGTCCTATTTTCCATTGGGGGTAATGGTAAAAAGAGATCAAAAAGAAATCAGCATACCCATCAGTAAACTGGCAGTGAATGACTGGATGATTATCCGTAACAATGAACTCATTCCGGCTGATGCAATACTCATGAGTGATCATGCCAATATTGATTACAGCTTTGTAAACGGGGAGAAGACAACCCATCAGGCAATCAAAGGAGACTTGATTTACGCAGGGGGCAAGCAAATAGGCGCCTCTATTCAGCTGAAGACGATCAAGTCTTCTTCTCAAAGCTATATCACTGAACTTTGGAATAATCCTGTTTTTAAAAAAACCAAAGCATATAAAGATTCATTCGTTCATCCCTGGAGCAGGTATTTTACGCTGGCGCTGTTTTCTATTGCAATCATAGCAAGCATCTATTGGTATTTTACCGATGCTTCTCAGCTGCTGAATGCAGTTACCTCTATCCTGATTGTAGCCTGTCCCTGCTCGCTGTTGCTCACTGCTACTTTTACTTTTGGCAACATGCTGCGCATCATTGGAAAGCATCAGCTTTATCTCAAGAATGCTTCTGTTATTGAAGCACTCTCCGATATTCGGCATATCGTTTTTGATAAAACCGGAACTCTTAATTCCAACGACCGGGCGGAAATAATTTATAATGGAAATCCTTTAAGTGAATCTGAAAGCAATCTCATAAAAAATATTACCGGTCATTCAGCACATATATTGAGTCGAACATTGCACAATCATTTAAAAACCAGATCCAATACCAATGAAGCCGCCCTCGCAACCTATGAAGAACACCTTAATTTAGGCATTCATGCCCATGATGGCATTCAAGATATAAAAATCGGCTCCGGGCATTTTGTTACCGGTCATCAACCATCAACTCCTGAAAGCTCAGAAGTACATATTAATATCGGCAATAGCTACAAAGGATATTTTACAGTACGCAAACCTTATCGTACCGGTATAGAAGCTAGTTTAAGAACCTTAAAAAACCAATATCAAATACATATCCTATCGGGCGACAATGATGCGGAAGAATCCGAACTAAAAAAAATGATTGGCGAGGATGTACCTATGATATTTAAAGCAAGTCCGGAAGACAAACTTAATTACATAAAGTCTTTACAGGAAAAAGGCGAGAAGGTCGTGATGATTGGCGACGGCCTTAACGATGCAGGTGCGCTGATGCAAGCGAATGTAGGGATTGCCATTCATGACAACAATGCCCATTTCACTCCTGCAAGCGATGCCATTATGGATGGACAGAGTTTGTATCGTCTCCCCAGCCTGCTCCGTTATATTCAACTCCATAAAAAAATTGTTTTGGCCGGATTTAGTTTTTCTATTCTATACAATATCGCAGGCTTATCGTTTGCGGTGCAAGGTTTACTGCAACCGGTGGTAGCGGCAATATTGATGCCGGTCAGCAGTATCACAATTGTGGGGCTGGCGATTCTGTTGACTAATTGGGCAGGTCAAAAATTAAATCAAAAAATACTGACTACATGAGTGCGATGTTGATTTTAATTGCTTGCAGTCTCCTGATCGCCGGATCATTCCTGGCCGCTTTTATATGGAGCATTCAAGACGATCAGTATGAGGATGATTACACGCCCTCGATCAGAATGCTATTAGACGATAAAGAAGAGAAACCGAAAGAGCTTTTTAACCCTTCAAACAATAAACAGTAAAATTCGAAACAAATGCAAACAGAGAAATTCTACTATGACAACAGGATTGTGAAAAATTTCGCCTATGCTACAATGCTCTGGGGCGTTGTAGGAATGCTGGGTGGATTATGGGTAGCCTTGCAGCTCATTTATCCTTCGCTCAACATCACACAATACGGTTCTTTTGGCAGACTTCGTCCGCTGCACACCAATGCCGTCATCTTCGCTTTTGTGGGCAATGGCATTTTCATGGGGGTGTACTACTCACTGCAACGGTTGTGTAAATCACGGATGTTCAGCGACACCCTGAGCAAGATTCACTTTTGGGGCTGGCAGCTCATCATCGTGGCAGCCGCAATTACCCTCCCGATGGGCATTACCAGTGGTAAAGAATATGCCGAACTGGAATGGCCCATTGACATTGCCATCACACTGATATGGGTGGTATTCGGCTGGAACATGTTTGGCACCATCATAAAGAGAAGAGAAAAACATCTCTACGTAGCCATCTGGTTTTATATCGCCACTTTTGTTACCGTAGCCATGCTGCATGTTGTCAACTCTTTTGAGTTGCCGGTTTCTTTTTTCAAGAGTTACTCGTGGTATGCAGGGGTACAAGATGCATTAGTGCAATGGTGGTATGGACATAATGCAGTTGCCTTCTTTCTCACTACGCCGTATTTGGGGTTGATGTATTACTTCATGCCTAAAGCAGCCAACCGTCCAGTGTATTCATATCGTCTTTCGATCATTCACTTCTGGGCTTTGATTTTTCTGTATATCTGGGCAGGTCCGCATCACTTGTTATACACTGCGCTACCCAACTGGGCACAGTCGCTTGGGGTGGTATTTTCTTTCATGCTCATCTTCCCCAGCTGGGGCGGCATGATCAATGGTTTATTAACTTTAAGAGGAGCCTGGGACAGAGTAAGAGATGATGTGATTTTAAAATTCCTCGTCGTGGCTATTACGGCTTATGGCATGGCCACTTTTGAAGGACCGATGCTGTCCTTAAAAAATGTGAATGCAATCAGCCACTTTACCGATTGGATTATTGCGCACGTGCATGTGGGTGCATTAGGTTGGAATGGCATGCTGACTTTCGGCATCATCTACTGGTTGATTCCAAGAATATTCAGCACAGACCTGTATTCTAAAAAAATGGCGAATCAGCATTTCTGGCTGGGAACGCTGGGCATCATCTTCTATGCGGTACCCATGTACTGGGCCGGTTTTACCCAAAGCTCGATGTGGAAAGAATTTACAGAAGCCGGACAAATCAAATATTCCTTTCTTGAAACCGTCACTTATTTAAAACCTTTCTACGCGATGCGCTCTCTGGGTGGCACTTTATACCTGGCAGGCGTATTCATCATGGTGTATAATATTTATAAAACAGTAAAAGCAGGAAAATTAATAGCTGATGAAGCAGCAGAAGCCGCTCCCTTGATCAAAGAAGAAAAGAAACACGCAGGAGAACACTGGCATCGCTGGATTGAAAGAAAACCCATACAACTCATGGTATTTTCTCTGATTGTAGTGATCATTGGTGGAGCTATTGAATTAGTCCCAACATTTTTAATCCAATCGAATATCCCAACCATCAGCAGTGTAAAACCATACACTCCACTTGAACTTCAGGGAAGAGATTTATATATCAGAGAAGGATGTTATGTATGTCACTCTCAGATGGTAAGACCTTTCAGAAGTGAAACAGAACGATATGGTGAATATTCGAAAGCAGGTGAATTTGTATATGATCATCCCTTCCAATGGGGAAGTAAACGCACGGGACCGGATTTGGCAAGAGCCGGTGTAGGTAATTTAAAGAAGAGTGATGGCTGGCATTTCAGGCATTTACGCGAGCCGGCTTCCATGAGTGAAGGTTCAATCATGCCTGCCTATCCGATTTTACTGGAACAAAGACTAGATACCTCCACCACTGCGGCAAAAATCAATGCGATGAGAACACTGGGCGTGCCATACGAATCCGGTTATGAGAAAATAGCCAATGTTGCTTTGATGCAACAGGCAGGTGAGATTGCAAAAAATCTTTACAACGACAGTATTCGCGTAGCACCCGACAAAGAAATCATCGCCATGATTGCCTATCTGCAAAGACTGGGGAAAGACATCGATAAAAACAAAAACAACAACACTGTAAAACAATAAATGTATGTTCAAGTTTATCAAACAATACGCAGAAACAATAGACAATATCAACATCTATCCGCTCTTCTCATTATTCATCTTTTTTGTATTCTTCGTAGTCTTACTGGTACTGGTATATAAAATGGATAAAAAAAGAGTGGATATGCTTTCAAATATCCCGTTGGATGGGAAAGAAAGAGCAACAAATGTTTCCAATGAATTTAACTAATTTCTAAAATGAATGATATGAATACCGTTTTTATCAAAAATTTAAAACTACTCCTTGCGGCAAGTCTGATCTTCTTCTCAAATGATGTCCTCGCACAAACCGATGTCGCCGCAGTCAAAACGAATGAGGCATCAGAAGCTTTGAAAACCGTTTTAATCACTGTGGCTGTCGTATTGGTATTTGTCATCTGGGGATTGACACAGGTAGTACTCGCATTAGCAAAAATGGTTCAGGAGAAGCAGCAAAAAATGAAGCTTCCCAAAACACTTATGGTGGCAGTATTACTGCTAGCCTCCAATCAATTATGGGCGCAGGATACCGCTGACGCTACGGTTGTGGTTGCCGATACGACCACCTGGGGATTAAGCCATGAAGTATTTTACGCTTTGACAATCGTATTAGGTGCAGAAATAATCATCATTGCTTTACTGACATTTCTCATTCGTAACCTTTACAATGAACTGACGGTTATACCCGGCAAAGAAAAAATTGCAGAGGAAAACAAATGGATCAAGTGGTTGAAAAAATTCGATCAGAAACAATTCACCAAAGCTGTTCCGGTTGAAAGAGAAGCCGATGTAATGCTTGATCATGATTATGATGGTATTCGTGAACTGGATAATGCATTGCCGCCTTGGTGGAAGTATGGATTTTACATTACGATTGTAGTTGGCATCATCTATCTGCTGAACTTCCATGTATTGGAAGTTGGTCAAAGTCCGGAGCAGGAATATATCGCTGAAATGGACAAAGCTCAGATTGAAAAAGAAAAATATGAGGCGATGAACAAGGATAAGATTGATGAAGAAAAAGTACCTATGGCCGATGAAGCGGGTATTGTCAGAGGAGAACAACTCTATCATGCACCCGGCATGTGCAGCAGCTGTCATGGCAATTTGGGAGAAGGGGGAGCAGGTCCCAACCTCACTGATGATTACTGGATTCATAAAGGATCGTTGAATGATATTTACAAGTCTATCAAATACGGCTATCCGGATAAAGGCATGCAGTCGTGGGAGAAAAACTTCACGCCAAAGGAAATCAGTTATTTATCGAGTTATATCAAAACGCTTCGCGGCACTAACCCTCCGGGGGCACAGCCACCTAAAGGTGATTTGTATATCGAGAACAAAACTGATTCCACTATCGCAAATGTGACATCGGGATTATAATTCAGATTGGATTAATCATGCATACTCCATTTACTGCACAAGAAAGTTTCAGAGATTCAGTAGCCACCATCAGCAAGGAGGGTAAAAGAAATTTCATTTTCCCTAAAAAACCTTCGGGCAAATATTATAATCTGAGAACCATTTTCAGCATTGTGTATTTGATTATTTTCTTTACCCTCCCCTTCCTCTATGTGCATGATGAACCTTTGCTGATGTTCAATATCCTCAAGCGTAAGTTCATAATATTCGGGATGATATTCTGGCCTCAGGATTTTTTTCTGTTTGGCTTGGGGATGCTCACCTTCATGGTTTTTGTGATTTTATTTACTGTTGTCTTTGGTCGGGTGTTCTGCGGCTGGGCTTGTCCGCAAACCATCTTTATGGAGATGGTTTTCAGAAAAATAGAATACTGGATTGAGGGCGATGCACAGCAGCAAAGACTGTTACGTGCCATGAAATGGAATGCAGAGAAAATAACCAAAAGAGGTATCAAGTTTATTGTATTCTTTCTTCTATCCTTTCTCATTGCCAATTTTTTCCTGGCGTATCTGATTGGCATGAAGACGCTGATTGGATATATCCATGAACCGGCAGCACATATCGGCACCTTAATTTCGCTGTTCATTTTTACCACTGTTTTCTTTTTTGTGTATTGGTGGTTCAGAGAGCAGGCTTGTATTGTGGTATGTCCGTATGGCAGGTTACAAGGGGTATTGCTGGATAAAAATTCCATTGTAGTGGCGTATGATCACAAACGAGGAGAGCACAGAGGAAAAATGCACCAGGAAGATAAAGAGGATGTTCTCGGCGACTGCATTGATTGTTATGCCTGCGTGCGGGTTTGTCCGACCGGCATTGATATTCGCAACGGTACTCAAATGGAATGCGTGAATTGTACGGCTTGTATGGACGCCTGTGATGATATTATGAAAAAAGTGCATAAGCCCGCCGGACTGATCCGCTATGCTTCTGAAAACAGTATTGCCCTCGGTGAGCGATTAAAATTCAACACTAGAATCAAGGCTTATTCGGGTGTGTTGATATTGTTAATTTCCTTACTGGTCTTTTTACTGGTGAGCCGTTCTGATCTTGATGCAAGACTGATGCGTACTGCCGGCATGACTTACACAGCAATGCCTGATGGCAGAATCAGCAATCTGTATAATTTAAAGCTGACGAACAAAACACATAAAGACATTCCTTATGCCATCAAGCTGGAGAATCTCTCAGGAGAAATAAAAGTCATCGGCAATGCAGCAATGACGCTTAAGAAAGAAACTTACAGTCATTGCCAATTCTTTGTAATTCTGGACAGGAATAAGGTGACAAACTGGAAAACTGAATTGAAACTGGGCTTATATGAAAAGGGTAAAAAAATCAAAACTATCAAAGCGAATTTCATAGGCCCGGAAGTCTATAACTAAATTTTATTTTATGAGCTGGGGAAAAAAAATAATATCCGGATACCTCTTGTTTGTTATTGGGATTCTATTTCTGGTAGTGATGTCTATGAGACAAAGCCAGGATCTAGTAACAAAAGATTATTACGATCAGGAACTGGTGTATCAGGACAGACTGGATGAGATCAATAGAGCAGACAGTATTGAAAACGCTGTGACAATTGATTACGCAAATCAGGCGGTTAGCATACAGTTTGCGGATACGTTTAAAAATGCCAGGCTCACCGGAAATGTGTGGATTTATTGTCCGGATGATGCGACAAAAGATCTTAAAAAAGCTTTCAGTTTAACTGCGGGAAATACCTTGTTGCTTATCCCTTGTAAAACAGTTGGATTTCGCAGGGTGAAAGTGAGCTGGCAGTCATCCGGAATTTCCTATTACAAAGAGAAGGATCTATTCATTGCAAACAATTGATATGACAACACAGGTTATTGGCGGAATAGTGATGGGATTTGCAGGAAGTTTTCATTGCGTAGGCATGTGCGGACCGCTGGCATTGTCGTTACCGGTGCAACATCTGACGGGTTCCGCACGATATGCCGGGTTGATACTTTATAATCTGGGAAGAGTAGTAACGTACAGTTTGTTCGGGTTGCTGATTGGTCTTTTTGGCAAAAGCTTACCCTTAGCGGGGATGCAGCAATGGTTATCCATAACGGCGGGATTGTTGATTCTATTCTACTTGGCAATGGATCAATTCGGCGTAAGGAAAACCCAAAGCATCTTGAGTCCATTATTTGATAGAGTGAGAAAACAAATCGGCAAACTTTATCAAAAAAAATCGTTTGCCAATCTATTTGCAATTGGTGTCCTAAACGGATTCCTTCCCTGCGGATTTGTGTATCTGGCAATGGCCGGATCCATCGCAGCAGAAGGAGTTTATGAAAGCGTTTTGTTTATGGCCGGATTCGGAATGGGAACATTGCCTGCTATGTTATCAGTTAATGTATTGGGAAATCTTTTTGGTATCAGCTTCAGAAGCGGCATCAAAAGAATTTATCCCTACGTCATGGGATTGGTAGCTTTATTATTGATTGTACGCGGCATGAGTCTGGATATTCCCTATCTGAGCCCAAAAATTGAGAAGCAAAAAGTACATGAATGCTGTCATAAACAGTAGAAGATGATGTATTACTTTCTCGCGCCGAACAAGAGACTCCCTACCCTTACCATATTGCTGCCTTGCTGTATCGCTAAAGCATAATCTCCGCTCATCCCCATAGAACAAATCTCCAAGTTGACATTGGGAATTGCAGTATTTTTAAATCGGCTATACAAAGAATAGAGGGTAGCAAATTCTTTTTCAAGCATTTTTTGATCCTCTACAAAAGAAGCCATTCCCATCATGCCTTTAATGGAAACAAATTGCAAGGGATGTAGCTGAATATGTTGCATTAATTCATTGAGTTCTACTTCATCCAATCCAAATTTCGTCTCCTCTCCTGCTATGTACATTTGCAGTAATACATTGACAGGTCTTCCGATTTTTGCCGCTTGTTTTTCAATCTCCAGCAATAGCCTCAAACTATCTACACTATGAATCAGGTACACAAAAGGTACAATATACTTTACCTTATTCCTTTGCAGGTGCCCGATAAAATGCCAGCGAATATCGGCAGGAAGCAAAGGCTGCTTGTCCACCAGTTCTTGCACATAATTTTCTCCGAAATCTCTTTGTCCTAAAGCATACAATTCCTCAATATCACTTACCGGTTTGGTTTTGGAAACCGCCACCAGGGTCACTCCTTTCTCCGAAAGGAATTTTTGCAGTTGATAGTATGTAGTTTGTTGTATGGGCATGATTGAGGAGATTAAAAGCAAATTTACAAACCAATAACCGATATACTTTTAACCATTTACCGTCACCGGTTCAGCTTCATAAATGCCGCTGAAAAGATAAGTTTGACCAGTAGCGAGTTCTATTGCCTTGTATCTTTTTCTGACTTTGCTTCCAATTTGAAAAACCCTGCCATCCTGAATGCGAAAGTGAGTCCCTTCCTTCAATTCTTCTATCAAGCATAAATGCGGCTTTCCCTTATCATATTTTCGCAACACCCTCATCAATGGAAGGTCGCTGCAACCGGAAGCAGGTGGATTTGCCAATGATCCTGATAGTGCAGTTTCAATATCAGAAGGAAATATTTTTTGTAGCATAAAAACCTCCAGCAGTTTTCCGTAAATCAATTTCCACTCCTTACCATGAGGAGCTGTTTTATACCCATGCTGCACCATGGTCATCAGATGAGCCAGTTCGTGCAAAAGCGTAATTAAAAAGGCATAGGGATTTAAATTGCCATTGACACTGATACGGTGATAAGATGCACCCACCTGATATTTGTAATCTCCCAATAGAGTAGTCCTGGCACGGGTAATGGTCAGATGGATTTTGTAAGCATGTAAATACCCCAATACAGGTTCCAGAGCACCGGCAGGCAGATAATCCCCCAATCCTTCCAGCGGTATCTCCTGTTTAGACATCTTTCATTTTTTTCAAAGCAAGTGTAATTCGACCGGCTTCCACAAAAGAATATAAAAAATAGAATACAAAACACAGCAGTAAAGAAGGCTTATTGAAAGAATTGCCGACAATCCATACATAGACTAATACTAGCAAAATACATATAAACATCCGCAGTATCATAGAAGCGTAAACATTTCTAAAAAAAGCATTGGGATTTTTTTGCTGCATGCCCTTGTAATGAAAATATAAGGCGGCAGTAGTGATGAGATACAGCAATACATTTCCCGTGAATAGAACGCCGGCATCCAAGCCGAGTCGCTGCAACGCATGTTGCAGTATGAAAAGCAAAATGCTTAAGGGAATAAACAAGAAAAAAGTAATGGGATTAAGCAAACGAACAAAAGATAGCATAGTTGACAGTTGAATGTATTTAATTTCTGGAACGAGTATCTTTAACCACTTTAAACAGCAGCATTACAATTGCGACGACAGGCAATAGCCAAGAGAACACCGGCTTGGAAAATTTCAAACCCTGATCGGCTTTCTTCCCGCCCCAAACGGAGAGCAACAAAATCGCCAGCCACTGCATAGCGAGTCCGGCATAATGATATAATCCATTCGTTTTTTTTGAATCATGCATAATCAGACAATCGCTTTTTACTGGGTAATGATTTCATATTCGGGCACTTCAATCAGGGAAGTATCCAGCTGCGACAAGGCCTTCACATCTCCAGCCAGTACCTGTTTAAGATGTGTGAGGTAGAGCTCTTTGTTTTTTACCGATTGTTCAAGCGAATCAATCGTTTTTTTATAGTAAATCAATTCTTTTCTTTGAGATTGTGTACCATAACCCGGCAAATAATATTTGAGGTTGGTAAAGGTAATCAGCGCAACGGTCAGCCCTACGAGCAATACAAAAATCATACTGAAAGAAACATATACGCTCATTCGGGTAAGTTTAAACTTTACGATTTCCTCAAAAGTATCATCATTGATAATAACCAGCCGATAACGATTTCGCAATCTTTTAAAAGTGTCGGTATTGGGAAATAGTCTGGACATAGTCTTCTTTTAAGGAAATTATCTGCTTTTGCCCGAAATTATCATTTTCGCAACTTATTTTGAGCTGATTTAGAATAATTTTGACAAGAATTAAAATTAGAACATTTCCCTGAAACCTTTTCTCCGCATATTAAGCTTCGTTTTAGTCGGGTATCTCCTCTTGCTGCCTGTATTGGGATTTAGTCAGCCGGATTATATTTTACCGTTAGACAAGCCGGCTAAATACCGGTATCGTACGTTGGGGTCAGAAAAAACAGAGGATAAAAAATTCACTATTTCGAGGCGACTTTATCAGGGAATGGTAACCCATTACAATTACTATTACAATGCGAACCTTAAAATAGAGAATATGATTGCACGCGCCAAGGGCGCGCATCAGGATGAATTTACCAGTTTATTGCCCTTCTATAATTACGATCCTGCCCGGATCGCCGCAACGGATTCAATTGAGCTTGACTCCATCGTTTATAAAGCTTCCGCCGGTATTGTACTGCACGACCTCCGCAACAGCTATATAGATAATCTTTATTTGTTGGCCGGCAGGGCTTTCTTCTACTGGCAGAAATACGATTCCGCCTATCGGATTTTTCAATTCATGAACTATCGTTTCTTCCCCAAAGGAAAAGATGAATACCTGATTGTAGTTGGCGGGAATAAACGTTCTCAGAACGGACAATTGAATATCAGTAATCTCGAGAAAAAAGGCTGGTGGAGACGCATTCTTTCTCGCCCACCCAGCCGAAACGATGCCTTACTATGGATGGCGAAAACATACGCTGCAGACAGTCTGCTTCCAGAAGCAACCGCTTTATGTCATTTATTGAAAAAAGATAAATATTTCCCGAAAAGACTACAACCTTCTTTAGATGAGGTACTCGCTTATGTTTATTATCGGCGGGAACAATGGGACAGTACGGCGTACTATTTGGAAAAGGCATTACCCAACGCATCCAACAAGTCGGACTTGGCAAGATGGGAATATCTCTTGGGGCAGTTGAAAACAAAACTGAACAAACCTTTAGATGCTGCCACTTATTTTGCCAAAGCAAAAAAACACACGCCTGATCCTGTCTTGCATATTTACGCACGTATTTATGAAGCGCAGCAGGTTAATCTTCCTAATGCCGGCGATGATATAGCCCAGCTGATTCAACTAGCGAGGAAAGAACGATTTGACGGATTTGAAGACATTTTATTTTTTGCTGCAGCTGGAATCGCTATTGCAAAAAAAGATACCGCCGGAGGGATTGAGTTACTCCTCAAAAGCGCCCACTATAATAAAGAGAATGCCGAACTCAAAAATAAAATTTATCTCAAACTGGCAACCTTATATGACGATCAAAAAAAATATCCGCAAGCTGCCTCCGCTTATGATAGTCTGAACTTGCAGGCATCTTTACCTGCTCCCTTTAAATCTACTGAAATTGAAGAAAGAAGAACACAACTAAAAAGTTTATGTGAGCAAATATCAATCGTTCATCGTGAAGATAGTTTACAGACCATCGCCAGAATGCCGGAAGAAGAGCGAACCCAATATCTGAAGAAATTACTGAAAGCCCTTCGAAAAGCTAAGGGGTTGAAAGAAATCGATAGTGATTCCTTTGGAGGGAATGCAGTATTTACAGTGAGTGGCAATCAGGCGCCGGACTTATTCATTCAAACTTCAAATGCAGGGGGCTGGTATTTCAATAACAGTACGCAGAAATCAAAAGGGTTTTCTGAATTCAATAGCCGGTGGGGAAAAAGGCCCAATGATGATAACTGGCGCAGACAATCCGCTTTAGATGCCAATGCGAATAGAAATAATTTTTTTCCCGGAGATCC
This sequence comes from Bacteroidota bacterium, assembly GCA_018970395.1. Taxonomy (GTDB): domain Bacteria; phylum Bacteroidota; class Bacteroidia; order Chitinophagales; family Chitinophagaceae; genus Lacibacter. The sequence continues at coordinate 4,740 of JAGWWM010000030.1, read as the reverse complement.
GGGTGGGGTAGATGGAGATATTGACCAGGTTTCGAATCCTGTCAATTCACCCCCTATTCGAGGCAATCAAGCCGGAGACGAGCAGGATCTTTCTCTTGCCACCCTTGAAGACAAATTACCATTAACTGACACCCTGCTTAAACTGTCAAATGAAAAAATATTAGCAGCATTGTTACAACAGGTATGGATCTATAAAAATCAACTGGAAGATTATCCGGAAGCCATTCGAGTACTGGAAATAATTCAAAAAAGATTTCCTCAAAATCCTAAAGAAGAATCTGTATTATCTGACCTTATCTATTGTTACAAAAAAATTGGAAACACCAATGTATCCGGCAACTATCTCCGGCAGCTTGAAGCAGCTTATCCAAAAAGCCAGGCTGTAAAAGCAGCCAATGGAATCAAGTCGGATAGTGTTGCCATACAGCCAACGGACTTATACGAAAATATTTACAGACTTTTCAAAGCAGGCGATTATGAAAATGCTATCGCTCAAAAAAAACAAGCGGATGCTATTTACGGAAACAAATACTGGACCCCACAACTTTTGTATGTAGTTGCACTGGGTCATGTTAAAGCAGGTGCAGATAGTCTTGCCTTGTATGTTATTAATGAGATTGCAACACAGTTTCCTCAATCACCGATGGTGAGCAAGGCAACTACGTTAAAAGAAGTGATTGAAAAAAAAGCAGCTACAGAAAACTACTTGTGTGAAACGCCAATACAGCGTTTAGAGGATCCTCTATTACCCATCCCCTATGATGACCTGCCGGAAATTGATGTATTCAGAGAACCTGTAGCCATCATAACCACTTTAAATAATTTCTGGAGTAATCAGAAACTGCCTGCACAAAAAATTCCGCTGGAGAAACAAAGAGAAGGCATTAGCTGGGCAACACATGAAAGGTTGAGCCGATCTTTCAGCAGCATCCTTTTTGCTTTCCCTAAAGCGGATACATCAAGAAGGGTTTTAATGCCGGCGAAGGAAGAAAAAATTGATCTGGTTTATTTTTATAATGCAACTGAGCCTTATGTTTTGTTATTACAATTTGAAAATGTGGATCCCACGTATCGGTCAGAAGCTAAAATTGCTTTTCAAAGATATAATGGCAGCCGACATGGAGCAGAAGATATAGGCCATCGTTTATTTGAGTCAAAAGAAGGATTTAATTTTCTAGAATTAGGCCCCTTCCCCGCCATGGCTTCCTGTCTTGGCTATTATGATGAGGTTTCCGCAGATATGAAGAATATCATTCCCTGGATGAAACGCGACAGCTATCAGCTGTTTATCATTTCAGAAAAAAATCTGGAGATATTTAAAGAAAGAAAAGATATCGGAGAGTATCTCTTATTTATTCGGCAGTATATCAGAGGGAAGTTTTGATGTTTGAATCTTGCTGCCCCGCCCCTTCTTTCAGCTAAATAATACTATCTTCACTTTAAATTTTTCAGCTTGAAATTCATATCGTCATTCCTGCTTTTCTGCTGTCTTGCGCTTTGCTCCCGCGCCCAATCCATTGAAGACAAAATCAATAAAGCCGCAGAAAATATTTTACCCAAAATACAAACCTGGAGAAGACATATTCATCAACATCCTGAATTAGGAAACCGCGAGTTTCAGACGATGGCTTACATCGCAAATCATCTTCGCTCCCTCGGCATCGATGTAAAAACCGGAGTAGCGAAAACAGGCGTGGTAGGCATTTTAAAAGGCGGCAAACCCGGACCGGTAATCGCCCTGCGTGCTGATATGGACGCCCTGCCGATTGAAGAACGCACCAATATTCCTTTCAAATCCACCTCCAAAGCTGAATACTTAGGTGATACTGTTTCGGTGATGCATGCCTGTGGCCACGATACCCATGTTGCCATTTTGATGGGCACAGCTGAAGTATTGGCTACCCATCGAAAAGAGATACCCGGCACTGTCAAATTCATCTTTCAGCCGGCAGAAGAAGGAGCACCCGGAGACGAAGAAGGTGGTGCAGCATTAATGGTGAAAGAAGGCGTAATGGACAATCCTAAAGTAGATGCGATTTTCGGCCTTCATATTTCTTCAGGCTTAGACATTGGAAAAATAGAATACAAAAGTGGCGCATTTATGGCTAGTGTTGATTGGTTTTACATTACCGTAAAGGGTAAAGGAGCTCACGGAGCATCTCCCTGGAACGGCATTGATCCTATTATGGTGTCGGCACAAATCATTAACGGACTGCAAACCATTGTCAGCAGATCCGAAGATTTAACCACTTCTCCCGTCGTAATCACAGTGGGTAAAATTGAGGGCGGTGTAAGAGAAAATATTATTCCTGAATCTGTTAGTTTCAGTGGCACTATCCGTACGCTGGATGAAAATATCCATCTGGATGTGCATGAAAAAATCAAACGAACGGCTGAAAATATTGCCAAAGCTTATGGTGCGGAGGCGATCGTAACCATTAAGAAAGTAACCAATGTTACCTATAACGATCCTGCTTTATTGCAACAATCACTGCCTGCCCTCCGAAAAGCCGCCGGCAGTCATAATGTTACGGAAAGAGTATGGAGTACCGGTGGGGAAGATTTTGCATTTTATGGCGACCATGCCCCCGCCCTTTTCTTTAATCTGGGAGGCAAGCCATTAGATGAAGACCATCAACCTAAAGCCGGGGGACACCATACTCCAGATTTTTATGTGGATGACAGTAAACTGGACGTAGGCGTAAAAGCTTTTTGTCAGTTGATTCTTTCCAATTAGAATATCGCAAACGCTGCCCCTACTTGAATAACTGAAGTTTTCCAGGTGTCCTGTGAAGTTATCTGTTGGGATACTTGTTCCAAACTTGCTACATCGTCTAAAGCGAGTAAATATCTTCCGTAAATTCTAAAACCCATTATGTGCAAATTAACCCCCAAAATTCCGGACAACTGACCACTGTTGAATGCAGCTTTTCCATTATCAACAATACTTAAATTATTATTGAATAAAATTCCATACTGAGCACCTGCCTGAAAACTTAATAATTTTCCAGGCTTAAAATTTAAAGTAATGGGAATCGTAAAATAATCCAGTTTGGGATTACTCCAGTTTTGAGTTTCAAGTCCGGTATAAATGGCCTGGAAGTTCCCTACTCTTTCCGCTTTCAATTGTGACCAAAGAACTTCCAATTGTGCATTCCACTTTTCTCCTAATTTAATACTGCCAAAAGCCCCTGCATGATAGCTTAGGTTGTATCCGTCTTTCAGCTCTACCCCTTCAATTCTAACAATGTTTGCACCCAATTGAGGCCCCAAACTGAATCCTTGTGCCTGGGTAAAATAAACTGAAATCAAAAAAAGAATTACAAATGTTGCTCTGCGAAAATGGTTGAGGTGACTCATAATTTATCGTTTTAAATTGTTTTGTTAAAGTAAAAATAGCCAAAAAATTGTAGAACCTAAAAAAATACCCTTTAATTTTAAATTATAGTGGATCTACATCCAATACCACCACTGTGTTCTTTAAGCCCTGCAATTGTTTTAATTTAACCTCTGTATCCAATAACGTCTGCTTCACTTCTTTTATTACCCTCGCGTCCCGCGGCAATTTTAGCAACAATTCCATTAAGTATTGATTACGAACTCTTTCTACCGAAGGAGCTGCTGGGCCAACAATACAATTGCCATAAGCCGGCTGCAAACAATCATAAAAAAAACGAATGGCAGCATCCGCCTGCGCCTTATCCCGATGTTTAACCAACACCTGAATCAATTTGGTAAAAGGAGGGTAGGAAAATTTTTTTCTTCCCTCCAACTCAAAAGCGTAGAATTGTTCATAATCATGCGCTTTTACGAATGAAAGTACTGGATGCGCTGTCTGGGCCGCCTGTATCAATACTTTCCCGGTGGCATCTTTTCTTCCTGCCCTACCACTTACCTGTTCCATCAGTTGAAAAGCGCGTTCATTCACTCGAAAGCCGGGTGTATTCATCAAACCGTCGGCATCCAGAATACCCACCAGATTTACCTGCTCAAAATCCAAACCCTTCACCACCATTTGCGTACCTACGAGCACATCAATTTTGTGTTGTTCAAACTGTCGGATCAATTGGTCGTGCGCCGTCTTTCCGCTAACAGTATCATAATCCATTCTGGCAATACGCAGGGCAGGGAACAATTCCTGTAACTGTTCTTCTACCCGTTCGGTGCCAAAGTTCAGTTTCATGAAATCCGTTGAACCGCAGGCTTCACATCGCTCTACTACAGGATAAAGGGTGCCGCAATAATGACATTGCAGCCGGTGCTTGAATTTATGATAGGTTAAACTCACATCACAATGTCTGCAATGCGGAATCCATCCGCAAGTACTGCACACGTGATGCGGCGTATGTCCTCTCCTGTTCTGAAACAAAATCACTTGTCTGCCTGCCTCTGCCGACTGCCCTATCGCTTCGAGGAGCGGCGGAGACAAAGCCACTTTTTCCTTCGCTAATTTATACAGTGGCTTGGTATCCACTACTTCCATTGTCGGTAACTGTCCCGCTCCGTAACGCTCTTTGATTGCTACCCAGCCATACTTGCCTTGCGTGGCATGATAATAACTTTCCAGTGAAGGCGTGCCGCTTCCCAGCAATACATGCGCCTTCAGTTGTGTGGCATAATAAATGGCAGTATCTCTTGCTTGGTAGCGCGGACTTGGCTGTTGCTGTTTATAAGAGCCGTCATGCTCCTCATCACAAATGATGAGTCCGAGCGATTGAAACGGCAGAAACAAAGCACTTC
>JAGWWM010000065.1 GCA_018970395.1 Bacteroidota bacterium | reverse complement strand
TGCAGCATGGTGGTGGATCCGCTGGGGAATATTATGTGGGAACAGGATGGCGGAGAAGCGCTTCACGCTATTGAATTATCACGCAGCTTGCTCGATGAAACGAGAACCCAATTTCAGTTTTTAAATGACAGCGACGATTTCTCCATAATAAATTAGGGCTTGCCGGATTTTTCCGCTTGAATCAGCTCCACCGCCTTTTCCATTTTGATATCCTTATTGTAGAGAATACTTGCCTGTGTTGGTTTGATTTCTATGTCAGGCAATACGCCCTTGCCATTATTGGGGTAACGAAGATTATTGATGATGCGATAGGTGGGCAAGCGCATTCGTAGTTTGGTATTGGGCAAAATAAGATCAGGAATAAATACGCCGTTATTTCCATAAGCAACGCCACCTGTTTCTTCTCCGATGATTTGTACATTAGGAAGTCCTTTGATATTCGCGAGCAGCATGGAAGTGGCGGAAAACGAACTGCCTCCGGTGAGCACCCATATTTTTCCTTCATAGTGGAAGCGATGCGGACGATATTTTTTGTTGGTAAAGACTTTGAATCGGTAATCTCCGTGCTTGTTCTTTTTGCTTAAGAAGCGCATGCCCAGATTAATCCAGGGTCGGTAGGTGATTTTTCCTTCTCCCCTGCCAGGTCGTTTCAAAGTGCGGTAAGGTGATACGATAGAATCCACATATTGGAAAGACCCCGGTTGTATCATTCTTGCCATCAGCAGCGATCGACTGATCAATCCTCCTCCGTTATTGCGCAAATCGAGTATGAGGTGCGGCACTTTTTTCTTTTTAAGCAATTTGAATTTTTTTCTGATATATGCACTCGGAATATCTCTCGAAAAGGTATTGATACGCATGAGCGCATAGCTGCCGGCGGTATCAATCCAGAAACTGCGCAACATTTCCTTGCGAAGTATTTTGGTGGGCGGAACAATTTTGGCCGCTTTTCTGAAAGACATGTATAGCTGGGAAGTATCGCTGTATCGGTTATAGTATTTGCGTGTAACGGTGCGAATGATTCCATTGCTGTCGATAAATTGAATCGGATAAAGCGTATCGTAGGAGAAGCGACTGTTATAGAATCGGGTAAAATTATTGCTGAGGGTTTGATAGCTGAAATTATGCGCAAAGCCATCTACCGGCACTAATGGGTAAAGGGTATCAATGAGTTGTTTGGAAGAAAGACCGTTCACACTCACCACTTTCACACCGCGACTAAGCAGAGAGTCTTTTCGGTTGAGGTTGGTGGTAATGACTGTAGTGGAGTCGTCAATGATTTTGATACCCAGTGGAAAGCCCGATACTGATTTCCAGGCAATATAATGGTTGTATTGTTTGGAATGACGAACGGAAGTGTGTCCGCATCGGATAGTACCTGCTACTTCATTGAAGAGATTGCGCACCGAGGCTTCATTCATGGAATCTTTTACCGAGGCGTAAGCGGCCTGAAATGAAGAATCAAGTTGCGAGGGAGTTGTGTACCAATAAAGAGATGGATGATTTTTTTTGAGGACATTTTCCATTGCTTTCAAATCCTGACGAACTGCTTCCGGGCTGTATTTTTTTTCCGGGTTAAAACGCCATAGTTCTCCGATTTTGCAACTGGTGAAGGCAAAAAGGAAAGAGGGGAGGAAAAGGCAGATCAGTTGTCTTGTTTTCATACGTGAATTACGAAAATGCATTCCAGCCTTGTGCCGTTAGCGGATAGCTGTTTCCTCCTTTGGTAAGGATGGTAGCCCCTTTTTCTGCTTCGGTCATATACCCGATGATGGAGATTCCTTCAATGTCTTTGATTTTATCATAGTCCGCTTGCGCGACAGTGAACAGCAGTTCGTAATCTTCGCCTCCACTCAACGCGCAAGCGGTGGGATCTAGCTCGAGTGTGTAACAAAAATCTTTGGCATCGGGATGAATGGGAATTTTTTCTTCATACAACACCGCACCGAGATCGCTTTGTTTGCAAATATGCAATACTTCGCTGCTCAAGCCGTCGCTGATGTCCATCATGGCGGTAGGACGGAAATCGTTTTCCTCAAAGAATTCAATCACATCTTTTCTAGCTTCCGGATGCAGCAGGCGCCCTACAATGTATTTTCTTTCTTCCAAACTGGGCTGCACCTGAGGCGACTCAAGAAAAATCTTTTTTTCTCTTTCCAGCAATAACAATCCCAGATAGGCGGCACCTAAATCGCCGCTTACACAGAGCAGATCGCCTTTTTGCGCCGTACTTCTTTTTACATATTTGTCCGGACTCACTTCCCCTATTGCAGTGATGCTGATGATTAATCCACCCGACGAAGAAGTGGTGTCTCCTCCTACAAGATCCACATGATAACGATCGCAGGCTGCAAGCATACCTTCATAGATTTCTTCCACGGCTTCCACACTGAAACGATTACTGATGGCGATACTTATGAGCAGTTGCGTAGGGATGGCATTCATGGCATAAATGTCACTCAGATTGACAATAACCGATTTATAACCGAGATGCTTCAGTGGCGTATAGGCTAGATCAAAATGAACGCCTTCAATGAGCATATCGGTGGACACAACCGTCTGCCGTCCATAATGATCCAGCACCGCTCCGTCATCTCCAACCCCTACGAGCGTGGATATCTGTCGCTGCTCGATGTTTTTGGTGAGATGTTCAATCAGTCCAAACTCCCCTAGAGTACCAATTTCTGTTCTGCTTTCAGCCATATATTTTCAAATATAGGATCAGGGTTTTTTACCCTGAATCCATTGTAATAATTCGGGATGAATTTTTCCGTTCGTAGCAACAATTCGGGGTTGGTGCGGACTAAATTCATTTCCGTCAAAATCCGTTACCATTCCTCCTGCTTCTTCAACGATTAAAAATCCTGCTGCACTGTCCCAGGGCTGTAAATGATGCTCATAAAAACCGTCAAACCTTCCGGCCGCAACCCAGCATAAATCAATAGCCGCACTACCCAGTCTTCTTACCGGAATGCCTTTGCGAATCAGTCGTTCAAATACATCGAGCGGACTATTCGGCTGATCGAGATAAGTATAGGGAAACCCGGTGACCAGACAGGAATGTTCCACCTGTGTTTTCTGACTTACCCGAATTGGGCGATTGTTCAGCGTGGCACCCATCCCTTTTTCCGCATAAAATAATTCATTGAGAATCGGATTATGCACAATGCCCGCAATCACTTTACCTTCTTTCTCTACGCCAATGCTTACGCAACAAAGCGGAATATTATTGGCGAAATTGATCGTGCCGTCAATCGGATCTACAATCCATCTGAACCCTTCTTCTTTCTGCAGCGACCCACCCTCTTCTCCCAAGATGGAGTGATTGGGAAAATGTCGGTGAATGACTTCAATAATGGCTTTTTCAGAAGCATGATCAGCCTCTGTAACCAGATTGTTGAGTCCTTCTTTATTGGAAATGGTAAACTCTTTTCCGAAATAACCCGCTAACTGTGCTGCTCCGGCTGCCGCCGCCTCCATTAAAACCTGACGAATCATACTCAAAGATAAAGCAGGAAGAGAAAGAGCGGAGAATTTCTAATTCTTTTCCCATAAAAAACAAGGCAAAAGGCAGATAAAACTTATTTTGCAGATTAAACCTTTCTCACTGTTCAATGCAACTTTCGGTTATCATCGTTAATTACAATGTCCGCTTTTTTCTGGAGCAGTGCCTGCATTCAGTTCAAAAAGCGATGGCAGGCATGGAAGGTGAAATATGGGTGGTGGACAACGCTTCAACCGACGGAAGTCGGGCGTACCTTGAACCACGGTTTCCTGCGGTTCATTTTATCTGGAACAGTGACAACAAGGGTTTTGCCAAAGCCAACAATCAGGCGCTGGCAAAAGCAAAAGGAGAATATGTTTTGTTTCTGAATCCGGATACTATTTTGCCCGAAGATGGATTGCATATTTGTATGGAATTTTTCCGTTCCCACCCCGATGC
>JAGWWM010000006.1 GCA_018970395.1 Bacteroidota bacterium | reverse complement strand
CCTCTATTTCCGCACCGTTATTTAAGTCCACATACTTAAACATCAATTGTAAATGGTACTCACTGAACTCCGTCGCCATTAGCTCCAACTGCTTTACATGTTTATCGGTAGCCACCACTTTTGCTCCTTCTTTTAAAAAAAGCGCGGCAATTGCTTTTCCGATTCCGGATGCGGCACCGGTCACGATCGCCACTTTATTATGCAAACGATTCATAGAATATGTGTCTGATTTTTTACTTTACAGATAATAAATTTCAAACAAGAAAAAGTCGTAAAAAATGAAAAGAATCAGAACGTAGAATGACAGAAAAATAAATAGCTTACTGTGCCAGACTGATATTCACCTGCAATCCTGCGCGGGTGTTGACGACGGGAGGAGGCGTAGCGATATATCCGATCACCCGCGTTTGTTCCATGAATAAACGAAGCCGGATACGGTTATTCAATACATAATCAATGGAGGGATTAAGGCTGAGCACTTTTTGTCCGCCTGTAGGAATACTGCTGCGCTGATCAAGAATATTGTTGGAGATGGCATTGTCGCGATAGGTCATGTCAAAGCGGAAACTGATATCATTTTCTAGTTGTTTGGAGCCTCGGGTGAATGGAATTTTAAACGGAAATTTCATGCCGCGTTTTCTCCATCCGGCACCAAATGTTATATCCACGCTTCTTACCTCGCTTACCTGATAATCTATCAGACTCAAACTCACGGTACGGGTTCTGCCGTAATCAAATTTCAAATTGAGTTGATTGGTAAGCTGGATATCCACGCCCGCCAAAGGCGCAAACTTTTCAGTAATGGTAATATTGGGCACAATGAAAAAAGGAACAAAGTTTTTGGAGACGGTATCTATGAAAGAAGGAAATCCAAGTCCTTGCGCATCCGCAAACAATAATGCGGAAGCAAAATTATTCATACTCAGATTACTGTTGTACGCATGTGTAATACTAAAGTTGGTAAACACTTTCTCAAGAGCTGGAATACGCGTGAGTCCGTTATAAGTTAAACGCCAGTTGGGATAAGGCATAAAACGACGGAAAGGATTGTCATCGATACTCCTGCTGCTTTGACTGATCAATCCGATATTTTGCGGATCCTGATTGGTATAAGCGGCAATGAAAGAGGAAATCAATACATCTTGCGAATAGCGTCCATACCCTTTATAATATCCATCGTTTTGTATTTGATTATTGGTATATGGATTTGAAGTACCCAATCTTTCACTCAATATTTTTCTGTTGGCTTCAAATTTTAGGAAGGCATCACTCGGACTCGTTGCCGAATATTTTTGAAAAAGTGTTTGATAAGAAATAAAACTGATATCGAAACCTCCTGCAGCGTAAGGATTCAGATTCCCAAAATTTCCCAAGCCGGTAGTATCCTTATATAAGCTGGTATAGTTTTTACTGAAAGAGCGGGTCAGACTGATATCAATATTAAAATCTCGGATCGGCTGCACGGTCGCTTCCAGTTTCAATTCCTGTTTGTAGCTCTGCGTGAACATGAAATTGAAATTAGTATCCCTTGTCATCCACCCTTTTGAAGCGGCAGCATTCAACCATTTTACATCCGGCTGTCTTCCGAATACATAATCTATTCCCGGCGCGTTGGAAGTCCAGTTATTACCCACCTGACGCGGATCATCGGTAAAGCCCGGCACTCTTGAATTATACGACTCTGTATAATTGATATTGACATTTTTTAATGCAGTAAGAAAGTTCCCAAATACTTTCCCACCCGTACTCCATTCCGGCTGATAGGTTTTATTTTGTTTGGCTTCCTGCTTGTTCAAACGTTTAATCAGTCGTGCAATATATTTTTTACTTTTTCCTACGGTGTCTTTTGGATTCAGTTTTGCGGGCATGGGTTGATTGACATTTTTTTGTCCACCGGAAGGATTTTCCAATGCAGTCAACCATTTTGATTTCATATAAAGCCGACTCAAATCAAGCTGAGCGGTCATCACTCTTTGCTGTGAATTCTCGATGGTATTTCCCAATTTGATCGCCACTCTTGAAGCACCTACCCAATTATAGGTGGTTGCATAATTCACGCGCAAGGTTGTCCAATCCAATGCAGGCACTTTGCTGAGCGGTAAATTATAGGAGGCGTTCGCTGTTTGTCTATATACCACGTTTCTGCCACCTCTGAGGAAGTTGGTTAAAATGGAATCTCTTTTCTGGCGGGTATCAATTCTTCCGTTGGGCTCATCTACACGTGCGTTGTTGGTAGCGGAGAAATCCACATTAATGGAACGAGTCAGATCCCATCTCATGTTATACACTCGGTCAAAAATGAAAAATTTGTCGTAAGTCTCGGGAATTTTGAACGGACTTGGAGGAACACCGGGTATCTGCACTTCCCGTGCGCGGGTAGCACCAAACTGTCGGGTGACATCGGCTCTGAAACTTAATAAGGACGGACGGAGATTGAAGTTGAAATCTTTCAGGATATTCCACCACCTGCTTCTGTACTTAATGATTTTTTTGAACGGCTCCACAAATGCCGGCTGCGGCGCGAAATTATATCCTAGCCCTGCATAATGTTTGGTCAGTTCATCATTCTCTATCAGCGGATTTCTCTTTTGAGTTTGTGTATAAGAATAACTCACATCAAAGTTGGAGATATCATACACTCTTGGTTTTCCTTCTCCTGTTTTATTCTTTCTGAGATTGGTAATGTTAATAGTGGTAATGCCCGTAAAATCCTGCGCAGGCTTTCGCACGGAATCCTTATTGACGACACTGTTGACCTTATCCTTGAATTTTACATCCTGATCAAAAGGATCGTATTCGGGATTAATAACTGTTTGCGAGTAGCTGGCATAAAAAGGAATTTCAAGTCCAACGGATTTTGGCAATAGTTTTCCTAACTGAAGCGTAGTGGAAGCATCAAACTGAGTAAAGAAATCCCGACTGCGTTCATTAACCCGCTGTTCCACTGTTCCGAATCCAATACTTCTTGCGGAGCCGGAGAGCGTTAAAGTTCCCAAATCAGCCAATTGCACATCCACCCTTCCGGTTGCTGCCCAGCCTCCTTTTTCATCCAAACCACTTAAACGCAATTCATTGATCCAAACTTCAGCACAGATATTGCCGCTGTTATCCCCTGCTGCATTTTCGATGCCTACCAAAAAACCTTTCACTTCTCCCAGATTGGGATTTCCCATCACCGACCAACGGATTCCATTCCCCCTATCTTCACTGAAAGGCGACAACACGCTCCCTGTTCTTTTTAATTTAAACTTTACCAGCTCTTCCAGATTCAGATCAAATTCATTTTCCGCCGGCCACACTTCAAAATCTTTCAGAAAACTTCCCCAACGGGTAATTTTTAAAGGCATCCGAATCTCGTAGTAGTTATTGATAAAATCGGTACCCAAACGAATAACGGCATACAGATGATTATCTTTCAGATTATCAATTTTTCCTTTTGACTCGGCATGGATAAACATCCTGACTCTCTTATATTGCCTGAAATCAAAATTGGTAGATTTAAAAACAGAACGACTTTCCCCATCTTTTAGATTACAGATTTGCATACTCAGCGACTGCTCATTTTGTAAGAGATTGACGCCGTTATTACTCAGCTGCTGCACCCGCTCGATGCCGGGAGGAATGACATAATTCACCGGAACCCGACGATCGTTTTCTTCCACATTTACCGCAGACAAATTAAAAGTAGCCGGACTATTGGGATCTATTTTTACATAAGTACCATCTTCTCTCAACTCAAAAGGAAAGGTACGCCACATGTTGCGCACGAGCTCGAGCTTACCAAAACGCAACACTAATGAATCTTCAAATCCGGTCATATACATCCGCATAAAACGAATGGATTTGAAATCGGGTATATTGCCCACTTTCAGCTGATACTGTTGAATCGGGATGCGAAACAGATACCATGTCTCTGTACGCATGCTACCATTCGCAAGACGAATATCCACATCGCGTCTGTCTGCAATAAAGTTTTGTCCCGTCTGCATTTCAGGCGCATTTTTCGGTTTGATGTCAATCGCATACTGAAAATACTCTTCCATCTCATTCAAGGTATTATCGCGATTGAGATCTTCATTATCGGGATACAGTGTTGCGGCGGGGGTATAAGATTGTTCATTGGTAGAAACCGGACTATTGCCATGCGGATTATTGAACTGTTTATAACGCGCCAATATACCCGATCTTGTATTATTGTAAAACGCATCTCTGAAGTGGCGGTAATTGTCAGAAGAAGGATCGGAATTGAGTAAAGAAAAACCACCGGTGTTGCCGTAATTCGTTGAATAGTTATCAAGAAAATCTTTTCTAAAAATTCTTTCCTGATCATCCGTAAATCCGTCAAAACCCACATCCTGCTGGGGTCTTTCGGCTACGATATTGCTGAATGCCTGTGCCACCTGAATCGGATTACGCGGCACACGAGCCCAGGTACTGGTATCTTCACGAGCAACGGTTTCACTGGTACTCAAACCATTCTCATAAAAACGGCGACCGTCTTTCAACACGTCTTCAGAAATGTTACCCAAATTGAAATACAATTGTCCGCCACTGCTCGTAGGTTGCTTAATGAAGGGATCCTGAATCCACATTTCAATGAACTCAATGTTGTTGGTCTCGAAATCTATCTGATCTATTGCGCGCATGATACCGCCCCAGCGGGATTGTGGATTTTTCAGTTTACCCGTTAGTGGATCAACGGAGCCCGGTCTTGCATCATAATTATACGGACCTCTGTCCGTTGGATAGAAAGCCATATCAAAAGTGATCAGCTGATTTTGTCCAAGGTCGGGGGTGGATTGCGGAAACACTTCTACCCGGTTGACAAAACGCACTCGCGGATCAGATAATTCTTCGAGGTTGCCGCTTAAAGGATTATTGGGACTATTTCTTTCCTGCAATACCGGCTCAATATTATACCACGCAAGTTTAGCGCGATTGAATCCGTATTCAAGTGCATTAGGCAAATTGGCCTCCGGGAACAGTGGTGTTCCAAAGCGATCTTTAGCCCCGGACGGAGTTGAAGCCATTGCCCATGCTACAAATGGGAAACGCAAATCAATCCCATTGCGCGTACCTTCAAAATCATCTATATAAATCAAGCCGCCGCCGCCTTTTTCCGGACGAATCTGAGGTGCAGTACTCGGAAAGATACGCGCTGCTTCACCGGTAAAAGTAATAGCAGATGTTTGACGCGTGGTATAGAAAGGTAGCGCGTCCAGCCATTTGGTCAGTCTTCTCCAATCACTTCTGAAATTCACATCCCCGCCTACCATCGTATTGCGGATCGGATCTTCACCATAATTCATTTTGGTAAAGAAAGGACGCTCGCTCAAACGCATAGCACCGAAACCAATATTCAATTGTTTAGTAGGCAATTCTATGGCGCGGTAATCCAAACGCAATGCCATGAAATTTCGGTTCTGCATTCCGAAAGTGGCATTGTTTTCGTAGCCAACCTGTATGGGGATGCCGGCATTGACAATCGCCTGATTGATGATTTTAACCGTTCCTAAGTTATAGTCCACCACATAATCCACATTCTCGCGGAGTGTTTGTCCACCCGCCGTTACCGTAACGGAACCCTGTGGCACATTGAAGGCACCAATCGGAATTTCTGAATTTCCACCCGCGCTTTTGGAAGTCCCTTTAAATACATAACGATTGAGTTGAGGAGATTGCTGCGCAAGCCATTTGATAGAATCATACAAAGGATAGAACAGGTATTTTTTCCTTAGTTCCAGCGAATCCGATCCCCGAAAAATGCCATTGAGATCTTCCCCGAAAGGCTCGAGCAAAGGAAAAATAATTCTGCTTTGCTGCGAGTTGACCGTAAATCCTTCGATATAATCAAACACGCCATCGGGCTGCGGATCGTTCTGATTATTGAGCCGATCGAGGTTTACCAGTTCAAGTATTGGTCTGCCTTTTTCTTCTCCTTCCGGAATATATCTTTTCTCTCCCCCACCCGGCTCCTGATACAGAATATTGAATTTAAAATCTTTTCTTTCAAGCTGTCCAAAGCCTACTGCATACACATTCTTCATCATCAGATCCCAAATAGGAAGCGCGGGTCTTTGTGAAGTAGCTTTCAGCATTTTAAGAAAAATGACTTTTTGTGTACCTGCATTGTTGGCTGTAGTGTCGGGCGTTACATCGTTGGAAAACTCCCCCACCTGAAAAATTTTACCATTTACCGAATACTGGTAAGCAACACCCAGTACTTCATCAGGTTGTAAAAAAGTATTTAATGAAATGAAGCCGATCTGCGGATTAAAATAATATTCTTCCGGGCGGAGCTTACGTGCAAAAGTTCTTTCAAAATCCTGTACGGCAGAAAGTCCGAGTGCACTCAGTCGACTAGTTACGAGTGAAGCATCCCGCATGGCGGCATCATTGGTGATTTTTCCATACAAATCATTGGCATTGTTTTGCGGGAGCGATGAAGACGTCAATGGGATAATCGTGCTATTGTAAGGTTGATTTTCTCCCAAATCCATAAAGGCAACCACATTGCGGTTTTCAGTGGTGGTACCGGTTCGATTGGTCACCCAAACTTCCATCCGAAGAATCTGCACCGGCGAAGTAACCGCCGGAAGATTTTTCATGTTTTTATTATAATTTTTTCGGAAATAATGTCCCATTAAAAAATGGCGGTTTTCCTCGTATTCATCTGCCTTTACAGTAAAGTTTTGTAAGCCGCTTCCTCCCTGCAACTGCATCTGCTGACGGCTGCTGTTTTGGTTGGCAAGAACGGTAGTTACAAAAAGTTTCCCGAACTGCAATTCAGATTTTATACCGAATAAGGTCGTCGCTCCCGGCATGAGGGTTCCTCTGGCAGGAAAAGAAACGTTACCCGCTTCAAGTCTTTTAATAATTTGATCCGTTCCACCGGAATAATCGAGTTTGAGTTGATTTTCAAATTGAAAATTGGCGAGTGTATTGTAGGTAAGCGGGAAATTTAATTTATCTCCGATTTTCGCATTCAGTCCGAAATTCGCCTGCATGTCAAAATCAAATCCGCCGTTTCTTCTCGCCCTTTCGGGGAGGGTCGGATTTTTAATGTTTTGTCCAATATAACCAGCGGTAACCGTAAGATCACCCTGGGGTCTGATTTCTACTTTGGGCAGACCGGTATTGCTGAAGAGGCGGTTAAAAAAACTCTCGTGTACCCTTAGGTGAGGATCATCAATTTTACGATTGAGGTTCAAAATCGTATTTAATCGCTTTTGGAAATAGGCATCTTCATCCTTTTTGGATTGGTAAGCAGCCATTTCCTCAAAAGTCAGATAACCTGGTTTTCGATACCAGGTTCTGCCCACTTTTTCATAAACCAGGTATTTTTTGGTAATCGGATCATACACAACCGAATCTTTGATCACATTACCCGGGGATTGAAGGTCAAATGGATTTTTAGGATTGTCCGGTTGACGGGCATCTCCTCTTCGGTCTTCGATGGGGAAACGCAGTTTTACGGGGGGAAGTGCGGTATCCTTGTTTGCAGAGAGGGGAATAGAATCTCTGGAGGCTGCTCCCAATGCCTCTATAACCCCAAAACATAATAACAATGGCAGGGCGCGTATTATGGTGCGATGCAATAGTCTCAAAATCTCAAAGCAAATAGTTCTAAGGGTTTCACAAACATTTTAAAGCCGCCTTTATTAATGATTCCACCTGGGTGTGGGTCGCATCCGATTGCAGGGCTTTTCGGATAGCTTGTTCCGCCATATTTTTGGCAATCCCCAGGGCAGTCATGGCTATTAACGCATCCTGCTCTAAAGTATTGTGCTTCAACACAGAAACCGTTGATATTTCGGTAGCAATTTTAGCCATCTTATCCCTCAACTCGAGTACGATACGTTGGGCGGTTTTTTTTCCGATCCCTTTGATGCGTTCCAGCCCTGCCTCATTGCCGCTCACGATGGTTCGGATCAGTTCTGTTGGATGCAGGGAAGACAGCATCATTCGGGCGGTAGAAGCCCCAACGCCGGAAACGCTTAACAAATGAAGAAAGACTTCCTTCTCTGATGGATCGGCAAAACCATAGAGCAGATGGGCATCTTCTTTTACCAGCTGATACACATAGAGCGTGCCCTCCTCCAGCGACTGAATCGCTTCATAGGTATGAAGACTGATATGAACTTCAAAGCCAATGCCTTGAACATCCACCCACACAGAAGTAGGTGACTTGAGGGTAAATCGACCACGTAAATAAGCATACATGGCGCGAAAATAACTTAAAATACGGAAAATGAAGGATTAAGAGATACCGGCGACTACGGCATCCTTATGAATTTTTTGCACCAGTCCCTGCAAAACTTTGCCCGGTCCTGCCTCGGTAAAATGGGTAGCGCCGTCTGTCACCATCGCCTGCAGACTTTGCGTCCATCTCACTGCTCCGGTCAATTGAGCAATGAGGTTTTGTTGAATCGTTTCTTTATCTGAAACCGCTTGGGCAACTACGTTCTGGTACACAGGGCAGGAAGGAGTATGGAAAGTCGTCGCTTCGATTTTAGCTTTAAGCTCCTCCCTTGCCGGTTGCATGAGCGGACTATGGAATGCGCCTCCTACCGGCAATACCAGCGCACGTTTGGCACCGGCTTCTTTCATCGCAACACAAGCAAGTTCAATCCCTTTCAAAGAGCCGCTGATCACCAGTTGACCCGGACAATTATAATTAGCCGGCACCACGACCTCACCGGATTGTTCCTGTATTTGTGTACATATCTCTTCAACTTTTTCATCCGCCAGCGCCAAAACTGCCGCCATGGTGGAAGGTTGGGACAAGCAGGCTTTTTGCATCGCCTCCGCACGCACACTTACCAGACGCAACGCGTCTTCAAAAGTCAATACTTTATTCGCCACCAATGCACTGAACTCTCCCAAGGAATGACCTGCAACCATAGCAGGTTGATCCGTAGCAAGGCATTCAAAGGCAACCACTGAGTGGATGAAGATAGCCGGCTGGGTGACGTTGGTTTGTTTCAACGCCTCTTCGCTCCCTTCAAACATGATATCGGTAATTCGAAAGGCAAGTATTTCGTTGGCCGCCTCCATCATCTCCTTTGCTTTCGGATTAGAATCGTATAGTGCTTTACCCATTCCGGTAAACTGCGACCCCTGTCCGGGGAAAATAAATGCATGACTCATGGTAAAAGATTGGGTGCAAAAATAAACATATCTCTAAAATAGAACCACTTTATAATAACCAGATGTACGGGCGGAAAATATTTCACCCCTCCCAAAACCTAAATAAATCAACGAATAATATAAGGGCGAAATATTTTTCGCCACTCCTTTACCTTTGCACCCATTATGCTCGCAGGATTTCAGGATGTAACATTTGAATTTGGCTCCCGGGTGCTGGTAGAAGATGCTACCTGGCATATCCACCCCAACGAACGGATTGGTTTGATCGGGTTTAACGGTACGGGAAAATCAACTTTATTAAAATTACTGGTCGGACAATACCAGCCCTCCAAAGGTTCGGTCATTCGCAGCAGAAACACTTCTATCGGTTATCTCCATCAAGATCTGCTGAGTTTTGAAACGACCGACTCCATCTTTCAGGTGGCACTGGGCGCTTTTGATAAAGTGCTAAAACTCGAGGAAGAAATTGCGGAATTAGGCAAGCAACTGGAAGCCAATCCGGAGGATGAAACCATCCTGCACAGCTATTCTGATAAGCTGCATGAAATGGAAACACTGGATGGCTACAATATCCATCATAAAACAGAAGAGATTCTGCAAGGATTGGGTTTCAGCAACAGCGATCTGCAACGACCTTTCAAAGAGTTCAGCGGAGGCTGGCGCATGCGGGTATTGCTGGCAAAAATGATTTTGCAAAAACCGGACTTACTGCTGCTCGATGAGCCGACCAATCACCTCGATCTTCCAAGTATCGAATGGCTTGAAAAATATCTGATTCATTATCAGGGTGCCGTCGTGATTGTATCACACGACCGCTGGTTTTTAGATCGGATGATCAATAAAGTCGTAGAGATTTTTCAGCAGCAATTGCATTTCTATACCGGCAATTATTCTTATTATCAGGAAGAAAAAGCGCTGCGGATGGACTTGCAGCAAAAGGCGTTTGAAAACCAGCAGGATTACATTCGTCAGCAGGAAAGATTCATTGAGCGATTCAAAGCCAAAGCCAGCAAAGCAGCTGCTGCTCAATCGGCCATTAAAAGATTGGATAAATTAGAGATTATTGAAGCGCCTACCAATGAGCGACCGAATATCCGCATCAATTTTTCCATTGATAAAACACCCGGGAAAATTATTTGCGAATTGAAAAACATCACGAAACAATTTCCGGCCATTTCTATTGTAGAAAATGCAGATGCTGAAATTGAAAGAGGCGATAAAATTGCGCTGATTGGCGCCAACGGAAAAGGGAAATCCACCATCCTGCGCATCGTCGCCGGAACAGAATCATTTGAGGGAGAAAGGAAATGGGGACATAATGTAGCAGAGAGTTTTTACGCCCAACATCAGCTCGAGGCACTTGATATCAATGCTACTTTGCTGGAAGAAATGCAGCATTGCGGCAGTCAGAAAACTGATCTTGAGTTAAGAACCTTGTTGGGATGTTTTCTTTTCAGCGGTGATGATATAGATAAAAAAATAAAAGTACTCAGCGGTGGTGAGAAAGCTAGAATCGCACTTGCCAAGACCATCATCAGCAAGGCCAATTTTCTGCTGCTCGATGAGCCGACCAACCACCTCGATATGCACTCGGTGGAATTGCTCATCGAAGCATTGAACAAATATGAAGGTAGTTATATTCTGGTGAGTCACGACCGGCATTTCGTATCCAACACCGCCAATAAAATCTGGGAAATAATTGACGGTAAAATTAAAGAATTCAAAGGTACATACACCGAATACCTCGAATGGAAAGAGCGAATGGCTGCTAAAGAAAAACAAAGTCTGATTCAGAATTCCCAGGATTCGAAGGTCAACAAGATTTCCAAACCAACCCCCATTACAAACAACGAACAACGAACAACGAGTAACGATTTCGTTTCCAAAGAGCATAAAAAAGAACTTCAGAAAAAACAAAAAGAGCTGGCACAGGCAGAAGCAACTTTAGATGAAATACGCCAACGTAAAATTGTATTGGAAGCCCAACTTACCGATCCTTCTACCTATGCCGACAAAGAAAAATTTCTGCAAACGGAAACAGATTATAAAAAAATACAAGTAGAGTTAAAAGCAGCTGAAGCCCGTTTTGAAACCTTGTTTGAAAAAGTGATGGAACTCGAGGGATGAAAACGTATCATTGCTAGTCGCAAGGTAGAAACGTACCATTGGTATTGGTAAGGTAGAGACGCACAATTGCGCGTCTCTACGAGATTGTACGTATTTTCTTGGCAATTCAATTAGAAAATGTATTTTTGCAATGCTCAAAGAAATTAATTCAACCACAAAATGACATTTCGCATTCACTTCCACCATCTGCATACTTCCCCAAAGGGGTAAGCCGTGGATTGATGCACTAACATATTCATCATGATGGCTTACCGAAAGGTGAGCCTTTTTTATTAACAATAATATGAGCAATCAAAAACTTAAAATCGCCATTCAGAAATCAGGCAGACTCTACGAAGATTCAGTGAAGCTATTGAACGAATGTGGCATCGAACTGAGAAATGTGAAAGATAGGCTGCGTACGGAGTCGGATACCTTCCCGATTGAAGTATTCTTCCTCAGAGACGATGATATCCCCCAATACGTGGAAGATCAGGTAGCCGATATCGGCATTGTGGGCGAAAACGTACTTTACGAAAAAAACAAAGAAGCGATTATCGTTGAACAACTCGGCTTCGGGAAATGTCGTTTATCCCTCGCCATTCCCAAAAATGAAAATTTTGAAGGACCAACATCCTTACAGGGAAAAAAGATTGCCACCAGCTACCCGTTTCTGCTGCAGCAGTATCTGGATAAACATAAAGTAAAAGCAGAAATTCACGAAATCAGCGGCTCGGTTGAAATTGCCCCGGGCATTGGTCTGGCCGATGCCGTAGCCGATTTAGTAAGCAGCGGCTCTACCCTCTTCATGAACGGACTCAAAGAAGTGGAAACGATTTTAAAATCGCAATCCGTACTCATTCGAAACGTGAATCTTTCAGATGAAAAATTGGCACTGATTGAAAAATTATTATTCCGTATTAGAGCGGTAAAAAAAGCAAAGCGCTACAAATACATTCTACTCAACGCGCCCAACGACAAATTAGAAAAAATTATTTCCTTGTTGCCCGGCATGAAGAGTCCGACGGTACTTCCCTTAGCAGAAACAGGATGGAGCAGTGTACACAGCGCTATCAACGAAGATGAATTCTGGGAGAAGATCGAAGCATTGAAAGCGGCAGGCGCAGAAGGGATCCTGGTAGTGCCGATAGAAAAAATGATTCTATAATTTTTGTAAAGTATTGTGTGATGTTGAAACTGATTAAGTATCCTAAACGCAGTGAATGGAATGTGTTGCTGAAAAGACCAGCAATGGAGACGGCATCGCTGGAAGCTTCTGTGAGTGCAGTATTGAAAGAGGTGAAAGAAAACGGTGATGAAGCAGTAAGAAGATTCACCACCATCTTTGATAAGGTAGTGCTAGACAAACTGGAAGTTGCGGAAGAAGAAATTCAAAAGGCGATTAATGAAACCGCTGATGAATTAAAAGCAGCTATCAAAATCGCTGCGCAGAATATTCAAAAATTTCACGAAGCACAATTACAAGAAGAAGAGATTATAGAAACCATGCCGGGGATTCAATGTTATCGGAAAAAAATCGGCATTGAAAAAGTAGGACTCTATATTCCCGGCGGAACGGCTCCTTTATTCTCTACTATTCTGATGTTGGGCATTCCGGCGAAACTGGCGGGTTGCAAAGAAATTATTTTGTGTACGCCACCGGATAAAACCGGAAATATTCATCCTGCTATTTTATACGCTGCACATATTACCGGCACCACACGCATTTTCAAAGCAGGCGGTGCCCAGGCGATTGCAGCGATGGCCTATGGCACAAGCACTATTCCTAAAGTTTATAAAATTTTCGGTCCGGGCAATCAGTATGTAACGGCTGCCAAACAACTGGTGCAAAAAGAAGGAGTTGCGATTGATATGCCAGCAGGCCCGAGTGAAGTATGTGTATGGGCAGACGCTACGGCAAATCCTGCTTTTGTTGCGGCTGATCTTTTATCGCAGGCAGAACACGGAGCAGACAGTCAGGTCTTGCTGGTAACGAATCATGAAGCGACTGCAAAAGAAGTGGAACTTGAATTAATCAAACAGCTAGATTTATTACCTAGAAAAGAAATGGCAGCGAAAGCAATTGCCAACAGCAAAATCATACTAGTGAAGGATGAAGATGAAGGGATGGATTTGATTAATGCTTATGCGGCAGAACATCTGATCCTCGCATCCGACAACGCCGAAACACTTGCGCAAAAAGTCGTGAATGCCGGTTCAGTATTCATTGGTCACTTTGCTCCCGAAAGTGCAGGCGATTATGCCAGCGGCACGAATCATACGTTGCCTACGAATGGGTATGCCACTGCCTACAGCGGCGTAAGTATTGACAGTTTTGTGAAAAAAATTACCTTTCAGCAATTAACGCGTGAGGGACTAAAAAATATAAGTACCACGGTAACAGCAATGGCGATGGCAGAAGGACTGCAGGCGCATGCGGAAGCAGTGAAAGTACGATTTAAATGATTTTAATTTTTGGAAATATCTCTATCGGCCATATAACAAATTAATACGCAAATGAAAAAGTGTATGATCCATAAGCCTAATGATTTTTCACTTTTAAATTTTATTGTTACATTCTTTGTCATTGCTACAAAGAATGTAACCAACCGTCATCCTGAGCGTAAGCGAAGGATCTCCTCATGGAGCACTCTTCGATTCATGAGATGTTTCGCTATCGCTCAACATGACGTCCTTTGCTGTCTTTGCCTCTTTGCGAGCTTTGTGTGAAATAACTAAACATTTTAAAAGACTGAATTAAATATTTATTCATTGATTTTTTAAAAAATACATTAGAACAATACGTTAATTTTAAATTATGGGTTTCGATTTAAATCAATTAATTCGTCCGCACATACAAAAGCTCGTCCCCTACTCTTCTGCAAGAGATGAGTTTCAGGGAGAAGCTTCCGTATTTCTGGATGCCAATGAAAACAGTATTGGTTCACCTTTAGTGAAATGGTACAACCGCTATCCCGATCCACATCAGGATGCCATTCGCAACAAACTATCTTCCATCAAAGGCGTACCTGCAGAAAATATTTTTATCGGAAACGGTAGTGACGAGTGTATTGATTTACTCTATCGCGCTTTCTGTGAGCCCGGAAGAGATAATATCATTATCAATCCACCCACCTATGGCATGTATGAAGTGAGTGCCAATATTCAGGGAATAGAAATTCGCAGAGCCAATCTGTTGGAAAACTTTCAACTGGATCTCGAAAAAATCGAATCCCTCATTGATGCCAACACCAAAATCATTTGGATCTGTTCACCTAATAATCCTACCGGCAACAGCATCTATTATCAGGATATCGAAGCCATTCTGAATAATTTTGATGGCATCGTAGTGGCAGATGAAGCCTATATCAATTTCGCTCGACAAAAATCAATGGTCACCCTGCTGAACGAATATCCTAACCTGGTCGTGATGCAGACATTAAGCAAGGCCTGGGGATTGGCCGGACTGAGAGTCGGCATGGCATTTGCCTTGAAAGAAATCATTCAAATATTGCTGAAAATAAAACCGCCCTACAATATTAGTGAGCCGGTGCAGGAACTGGCTTTAAAAGCGTTAGACAATGTAGAGACAGTGAATGCGATGATCAAGGAATTAGTAGCGCAAAGACAATGGCTGGAAAATGAATTGCCTAATGTGCCCGCCGTGATTCACACCTATCCCTCTGATGCGAATTTCTTACTGGTGAAAGTGAAAGATGCAACCGGCATGTATCAGCATTTGATAAAAAATAAAATAGTAGTGCGCGACAGAAGCAAAGTCGTACTATGTGAAAATGCGTTACGCATTACAGTGGGAACAGAAAAAGAAAATCAACTATTGATTCAAGCCATGAAAGACTGGCAAGGATAAAATTTTTAATATGAAACGAGTTTTATTCATTGACCGAGACGGAACGCTCAACAAAGAAGCGCCACCTACCTATCAGATAGACAGTTGGGATAAACTGGAATTTTATCCCGGCGTGTTTCAGTATCTGAGCAGAATTGTTCAGGAACTGGATTATGAACTCGTGATGATTACGAATCAGGATGGGCTGGGAACGGATGGTTATCCGGAAGAAAATTTCTGGCCGATACAGCAACATATTATCAAATCATTGGAGAATGAAGGCATACTTTTTAAAGAAGTATTGATTGACCGCACCTTTCCGCACGAAAATGCACCTACGCGCAAACCCGGCACCGGAATGGTGACACATTTCATGAATAACTCAGAATATGATCTTGCTAATTCGTATGTAATCGGCGATCGGATTACCGATGTGCAGCTGGCAAAGAATATGGGAGCGAAAGCCATCTGGATGAATCAGGATGCGGCCTTAGGTGCGAAAGAAATAAGTGATGATATCAAAGCATTGCAAGCCGTCATTGCTTTTGAATCCACCGAATGGAAAGCCATTTATGCTTTTCTGAAAAACGGGTTGCGTAAAGTATCGCATCAGCGCAAAACATCAGAGACTGATATTGAAATTGAATTGAATCTGGATGGCAGCGGCAATGCGAACATCCATACCGGATTAGGATTTTTCGATCACATGCTGGATCAGATTGCGCGCCATGGCAAACTGGATTTATGCATTCAGGTGAAAGGGGATTTGCATATTGACGAGCACCACACCATTGAAGATACCGGTATTGCACTGGGAGAAGCGTTTGCGAAGGCACTCGCCGATAAGCGCGGACTGGAGCGTTATGGATTTGCATTGCCCATGGATGAGGCTTCGGCGCAGGTCTTAATTGATTTCGGAGGAAGGAACTGGATCGTTTGGAATGCGTTATTTAGGAGAGAAAAAATAGGCGACATGCCTACCGAAATGTTTTTCCATTTTTTCAAATCCTTCAGCGATGCTGCGAAATGCAATTTGCATATTGAGTGCAGGGGCGACAATGAGCACCACAAGATTGAAGCGATTTTTAAGGCTTTTGCGAAAGCCATCAAGATGGCGGTGAAGCGGGATCCGTTCTCGAATTATCTTCCTTCTACAAAAGGAATACTTTAGCCTCCCCCTTAATCCCCCTCCTAAATGGAGGGGGAAACAAAATGTGACTCGTGGCCGACATCATGACAACATCCCGAGAATTCGGGATCGACGCCTGTTGTTTAAAAATACGTTTGTTTATAGTTTATTCCTTCTCCTTATCATCCAAAATCACGCGGATGATATTCTGATGCTTGAGTTCCATATCGCTCAACTCCAGATTAATGGCAGTGGTACTTTTCCAAATTTCAATTAAAGAAAAAATAAGTGAAAGGAGCAGGCTGATGAGACTCATCGCAAATAAGACATAAGCGGCATGTGTATTGCCGATGAATATCAAGTACATCGTTACTACACATAACAAGAAACTTAATACACCCAATGCCTGCATGTTTCGAATAAGTCGTATGCGCACATGTAAGCTGGCAATCTGGCGACGAATATTCTGACTTTCCTCCTTATTGTATTGTTCGTGTAATCGGCGTACCAAGCTAGCGAGCGCCAGAAAACGATTGGTATAGGCCAGCATCAGCAGTGTGATGGCAGGGAATAAAAGCGCGGGAGTATTGATGGAAAGTTCAGCCATGGCTTCACGAATGTAGCAATTATTATTTGTCGTAAAGCAAATTTTAGAGAACTGTAACTTCTTTCCTCAGTGACTCTGAGCCTCTGCGTCTCTGTGTTAAATGAGAAATTCATCACAAAGTCGCAGAGACCCAAAGGCACGGAGTTGATATGTGAGAATCTCTTACTCCACTATTACCGGAAACTCAACTTCAATATCCGTTTCACCTTTTGTGATAGGATCATTCAATGCTTTAATTCCCGGCTTATGAATCAAAACGATTTTAACTTTACCACTCGTAGCTTCCTTGGTTTCCCATTTAGCTTTCAGTCCAAGTTTGTAGCCATTTGCATCTGTATCATATTCCGAAAATAAAATATTAAGTGGGGCAATGGATTCATAAAATACTTCATGATCATTTGCTTCCTTTCTTATTTCCGGAGTTTTATCTTCATTAGGGTTACTGAATTCAATTTTTACACTATCATAGGTTGTATTAGGAACCAGTTTAATGGTATCAATTACTGCTTTATTTCCTCCTACTCCATCCGCATCGTCCCATTTATACTGAGCAACATTAGTACCTTGGTAAACTTTTAATATTACCTTGGTAATTAATTCTTCCTCATCATGATTGTGTTCGTCGTGGTTATGCTTGTTACAAGCGGTGATTAAAACGCTCAGACTCAACATAGCTCCTGCAAGGATTGCAATCATTCTGTTCATAATTTTTGTTTTTATTTGTGTTGATGAATAATGACGAATGGTATATGTAATCGCAATGAAATATTTCTTCCCATTTCATCGCTGAAATAACGAAAAGCATTCATATAATCTCTGTACGCTCTATCAAAAAGATTAGTAACACCAAGAATCACCGTTGCCACCTGATGTCCGATCCTGATTTTCGTACCCCACTCCATTCCTGCCAGAAAATATTGAGGAGGGGGGGCTAAATAATCTGATTGCATTACTACAGGATTTGTATCGGGAATTTCTATGTTCCCCTTACCAGGAACCCGAATTTGTCTCGCAACAAAAGAACCGCTCACCGAAAAATAAGTATCATGAATTTTTCCGGTATTGCCTAAACGATAAGTTAACTGCCCCTCCAACCGATCGGCAGGCATTTGAATCAACCAGTCGTTGGCTTTCATATCCCAGGCTCTTAAAACAGAAGCCCTCATGATCAAGTCCACATGTTTCCATATATGCGCTGTTGCATTGAAATCCAGTCCATGCAAACGAGCATCTGTTTGTTGATACATAAATACAGGAAACGCGCCGCGAATGGTCAGCTCCGGAGGAAAATCCGGCCGAAGGAAAATAAAGCCATTAATGTTTTTCAGATACACACCGGCGCCCACCTCAAGAAAGGAAGTTGTATAATTAATAGTGGAAGCAATGTTGTATGATCGCTCAGGTTGCATGCCGGCATTCCCCCGCTCTATTCTTGCCGCTCCTTGGTGAAGACCATTAGCGTACAATTCATTGACCTGCGGAGAACGCCAAACAGTAGAAGTATTGAAGCTTGCCTTCAAAGCATTACTATAACGATAATGCAGTCCGAGCGTACCGGACAGATTACTGAAATACAAATCAGGATAATTAAATTTATCTTCGTTATCGGTGGTATTATAAATGGTTTTATAATCAAATCGCACACCGCCTTCCACATCCAATTTCCTGTATGTATATTTTTCTATTGCAAACACCCCGACATTCAGTGATTGATAATTGGGAATAAACAATCTTCTGCGATACCAATTATTCTGCATCATCACCGAAGCCCCAACAGTGCCTCTCCAAGCGCCGGTATTATAATGATCCCATACAAGATCAGTTAGGAAAGTGCCGATACTCATATTGAGTTGCGGCGCATTGCTGCTGCTGGCAAATCTTTTGATATCATACTCCTGACGTTCATTCAACTGTCCACTCATGATTACATTCAGCCTGCCGATGTCTCCAGTATTTTTCCAGGCTTTCATTTTCAGCAATTGATGACGGATTTGCTGATAAGGTCTTTCAATGGCATAAGTAAAATCAACATTGCGGATATAATCAGGTGGATCTTTTTGACGAATGGAATTCCATAAATCTGTTACGTTTCCAATATGAGCGCCGGAAAAAATACCAAGTTTTGTATTGAACTGTGAGTAAAACAATTCCACTCCTCTTTCTTTTTCCTGCCATCCTGCCGTTGCAGAAAAATTCATTTCCTCTGTTCCTGAATTACCCAATATATAGTTGGGCGTTTGGGCGTTGCCTCCTCTCCTAAAGGTACCTTGCATACGCCAACTGAAGGCAGGATCTCGGGCACTGTTTCCCTCCAGCATACCGGAGAAAGCCCCCATCCTGTTATTCGAAAAAGCGGCGAGATTCACTTCTCCTCGAATACCCGGATCGGTGGGCAGTAATTTGGGCTCAACCAATACAACTCCTGCAATGGCATCGCCTCCATATCGCAATACTCCGGATCCTTTCACCACTGACAGACGATTGGCAATAAAAGGATCTATCTCCGGCGCATGCTCACTCCCCCATTGCTGCCCTTCCTGACGAATACCATTATTGAGTATTAAAATGCGGTTGCTATGCAATCCGTGAATAACCGGCTTGTAAATATTGGTTCCTGTTTGAAACATAGTTACGCCTGCGATGCCCCGAATAGATTCCGCCAGACTCAAGCCTCGGGTGGCTTTGAGCTGATTGCCTTTAATTAGATTGGAGGATTCTATCAATCCCCCACCGGCATCACCGGTTACCACTACCTCCTGCAATGCCGCAACATGGTGATCCAATTGCAGATCAAATTCATAATCGGACTTCAAATGAATATGTTTGGTGATGCTTTTACAACCCGCATGGGAAATGATTAAAGTGTAGGTGCCCGCACACAAACCCTGAAAGCGAAAAAAACCGGCAGAATCTGTAAGCGCTGAAATCTTCAATTCCTTAATCAAAATTGTTGCATTGACAAGATGTTCTTTCGTATCCGCATCATCAATATGTCCGGATAACAATAAGTTACATTGTGCCCCCGCTGAAAGCACCATCCCAATACTCATGCATATCGTAATCCACCAGCGCATATATAAATTGCAACAGAGTTGCAAATATAGTAAAACATAGGAAATAGAAAAGCCTGAACAACTCTAAAAAAACACCCCCCGGGGCTTTTAAATCATTCGTCGGGGATTACCTCGCTTCGCTCGGTGATCCTTTTTTGGGGGGAGCTGAATGATATAAAAACCTCGCTCGTTACACGAGCGTTGGTTTTGCTGAGATTTTTATATCATTCGTCGGGGATTACCTCGCTTTGCTCGGTGATCCTTTTTTGGGGGGAGCTGAATGATATAAAAACCTCGCTCGTTACACGAGCGTTGGTTTTGCTGAGATTTTTATTTTATTCGTCGGGGATTACCTCGCTTCGCTCGGTGATCCTCTTGGGGGGAGCTGAATGATATAAAAACCTCGCTCGTTACACGAGCGTTGGTTTTGCTGAGATTTTTATTTTATTCGTCGGGGATTACCTCGCTTCGCTCGGTGATCCTTTTGGGGGGAGCTGAATGATATAAAAACCTCGCTCGTTACACGAGCGTTGGTTTTGCTTTGTTACGCTTTTGTAAGCAAGCTTACACCGCTCACAAAAGCAAAACCCCGGCTTCGCCGAGGTTTTTATATCATTCGTCGGGATGACTGGATTCGAACCAGCGGCCTCTTCGTCCCGAACGAAGCGCGCTACCGGGCTGCGCTACATCCCGTTAATAGGTAAAAAGTCAAAACCTAAAGATTAAGCGTTTTTTCGAAAAACGAACATCGAAATACGATCAACGATTTTTGGTTTTGACCTTTTCCCTTTGACTTAAATATTATTTAATCAGCTTCGCAAAATAATGGAGCGTTCTTACCAGCTGACTCACATAACTCATTTCATTATCATACCAGCTAACAGTGCGTACAAGCTGAGTATCTCCTACATTTTGTACACGTGTTTGGGTTGCATCAAATAATGAACCGTAGGATGAGCCAATAATATCACCGCTCACAATCTCATCCTCAGTGTAACCGTAGCTTTCATTGGATGCTGCTTTCATGGCGGCATTGATTTCTTCTACCGTTACTTTTTTCCCTAATAAAACAGTCAATTCTGTCAAGGAGCCGGTAAGCGTTGGGACACGCTGTGCACTTCCGTCGAGTTTACCTTTCAAAGAAGGCAATACCAGTCCGATAGCTTTCGCAGCCCCAGTACTATTCGGAACGATGTTTTGAGCGGCAGCTCTTGCTCTGCGTAGATCGCCTTTGGGATGAGGAGCATCCTGCGTATTTTGATCGTTGGTATAAGCATGTACAGTGGTCATCAGTCCATTCACGATTCCAAATTTCTCTTCTAACACCTGAGCCATTGGCGCCAGACAGTTGGTAGTGCAGGAAGCACAACTGATTACTGTTTCACTGCCATCTAGAATATTATGGTTTACATTGAATACAATCGTTTTCAAATCGCCGGTAGCAGGAGCAGAAATAACCACTTTTTTCGCGCCGGCTGTAAGATGAGATTCAGCTTTAGCTTTATCAGTAAAGAAACCGGTACACTCAAGCACAACATCCACTTCGTGCTGTTTCCAGGGAATTTGAGCGGGATCTTTTTGGGCGTAGATATTGATGGTTTCACCATTCACCACGATTGCATTTTCGGTAGCGGATACAGATTCAGAAAAACGTCCCTGAGCTGTATCATATTTTAAAAGATGTGCCAGTACTTTCGGAGAAGTAAGATCGTTGATGGCAACTACATCAATTCCTTCCATCTTGTAGATCTGACGAAAAACGAGGCGACCAATTCTTCCAAAGCCATTAATGGCAACTTTTACTTTGTTCATTTTTTTGAAAATTTGTGATAAATAATCTGAAAGCGGTGCAAATGTACTCTCTTAGCCTGAATTTAAGAGTGAAGAAAAGATTTTTTTTGGCAATAGCGTCAACATTTCTATCTTTGCACTCCGAAAAATTAATGCCGCGTTGGTCAAGGGGTTAAGACGTCTCCCTTTCACGGAGAAATCACGGGTTCGAATCCCGTACGTGGTACCAAGCCTTCTGAAAAGAAGGCTTTTTCGTTCCCAATGATTGCTTAAATGAGCGTTTGTTTGATTCTGGTCCCGTAGTTCAATGGATAGAATAGAAGTTTCCTAAACTTTTGATACAGGTTCGATTCCTGTCGGGACTACTAAAAAAGTTGGAGGTTGTATGTTGGAGGTTGTAGGTGAAGCGTTCTTGATTTAACCTAAGAATTTCAGAAGGCACCAGGTTCAAAAATCTTTGCTAAATTCGTGTAAATGAATCTGAAATATGAATTACAAAATGTCATTTCAGGAATTAGCGACCCTACAGCAGAAAATCTTATCCAAGCAGCCGCCCACTACCTTAGAGAAAGCCAGAAAGCAGGTAGAAACGCTGAAAAAACAAAGCTCACAAAAGAGCAGGAAACAGAGAAGTTAACGGATTGGATAAACGCTAATCAATTTTGGTTTACCGATCATGATGAAAGCAGATTTATAGCCAGAGGGGCAGAACAAAAGGTCTATCTCTACACAGACGATAGGTATGTCTATAAACTGAACGGCTCTATTTTTTACGAATATTGGCTCGATTATTTTCATAGTTTACTCATTCATAATTATTTCTTTCCTCAAACATCTTACCAACTGATCGGATTCTTTCGGGATAATAATGATCTTCTTGCAGTGGTAAAACAACCTTACATTTCTATAACACAACCAACCGATATTTCTTCTGTCCGGCAATTTCTAAATGAAAATGGATTTCTTTTGAAAAAGAATAATGATTATTTCAATATCGACGCAGGAATTATTCTTGAAGATTTACACGACGAAAATGTACTAACGCAAAATGATGTTCTATTTTTCATCGATACCGTTTTCTATCTGACTGAAAGTTTCTTTGAAAAGTAAATCCACCACATCCTCCTCCCAAAAGTTCGAACTTGGGACTGTCGGGACTACTAAAAAAGGTTGAAGGTTGGAATTGTAGGTGAATCAACTGAATCCTCATGCCGAAAGTTCGAAAGCTTTAGATTCGGGCGGATTGTGAGTTAGTCCATTTAGGTAAAAAATGTAAAATATGGAATTAAACTCCATTTATGTATACTTTAACAAAAATGGAATCTATGGTGGCCTTATATCAATTTTGAAGACCCTGTTATACAAAAACGATTCAATCCTGGTTAGGATTCCTCGCCGATGATGATCCCATTCGATATAAAATAAAACAATCTGGATTTTTAGTCATTAGAACTCACAGAAGAGCAATCATACTCTGATTGGGATACTCCAAACATTGGTACCACACCAAAAATAATATCGCTTACAAAATAGGCAGTGATGTATCTGCCTATGATGGAGCAATAGAGGCTTCTTTTAATTACTTGCCTACCGGATATAGCTCTCCTTGTCCTTAGTTTATGTAAAATAATCAGTCATTTTTTGAGGTATTATACATGGAAGCAAACAACGTAAGTATCTTTTTCATCTGAAAAGGTTTAGGTTTTGAAGCATTGCTGTCCGGGGAAATTCAAATGTGAAGATTTTTAAAATTTAAATTAACTCTTTTGATGTTTGATTATTTCACGCAAAGCTCGCAAAGGTCGTCATGTTGAGCATCAGCGAAACATCTCATCTTTCGAAGCGTTCTAAACCGGGAGATCCTTCGCTTACGCTCAGGATGACGCTGCCTAAATGTGTGGCGCTGGCAAGGCAGAACGCGCGGGTAGTTTCGTTTCTCGTCCATCGTTTTTCGTTTTTTCGATAGACGATCAACGACCAACGATAAACGAATATGGTTTGCCCGTCATGTTGAGCATCAGCGAAACATCTCATCTTTCGAAGCGTTCTAAACCGGGAGATCCTTCGCTTACGCTCAGGATGACGGCTTCGTTACTTTCTTTGTAGCAATGACAAAGAAATGCTTCGCATTCAATGTGGCAAAAAAACAATAATAAATCTCACAATAAAGTAACAATAACAATTTAAAAAAATGTATCAATTTAGGTGGGTCTGAGCACCTCATTTAATAGGTGATTTTTGTAACTTCCCCGGACAGCAATGGTCTTGAAGGGTCAAAAATAGGTAAAATTGGCTGAGCCGAATAAAATAAAAGAGACGCCCCATGATGCATCGCTACCGTTGCTTAAAGGTACTCAATCCACACTCCAACCATTCTTTGAAGATGGTCGCATCGGGAGTATAAGTTTGGGTGCCTGACAATAATTTTTCTTCGGTATCCAGTAAGGCGTACTGCGGTTGCGCTACTGCTTCAAAATTTTCACTCTGGAAAGTGGCCCACAAATCTCCCACAGTAATGATTTCTTTTTTTTGTCCGAGCCGATTTACATAAGTCTGCTGCTGATCAGCGGGTAATTTTTTGCGTTCATCTACATACAAACTCACTACCACCATCTCCTCCTGCATCAGTCGTTGCACTTCCGGATTCGTCCACACCTGCTCCTCCATCCGCCTGCAATTCACACAGGCCCAACCGGTAAAATCTATCAGCAATGGTTTATTTAATTTTCTTGCCAATGCCAAAGCGGTATCATAATCTTTCAATGGTTCCTGTTCATGCCGACAATTCACCGGCTCTTTGTAAATGCTGTAACACAAGGGCGGAGGAAAGCCGCTCAACAAAGACAAATTTGCATAACTACTATTCGTAACTCCGGGTATGAGATAAAGCGTTAAAATTATTGCCAATAAGGAAAACAACTTTCTACCTAAAGGAATTGATTTTTTTTCTCCCTCATGTGCAAAACGAATCCAGCCCCACAAATACAAGCTTAAAGCCAGAGCAATGAGCACCCATATTCCAATGAAGACTTCTCTTTTCAACAATCCCCATTGTGCCACCAGATCCGCATTGCTCAAAAATTTTACAGCCATCCCCAGCTCCAGAAATCCTAATACAATTTTCACTGTATTCAACCAGCCACCGCTTTTCGGAAGCGATTGCAACCATTGAGGAAAAAGTGCGAATAGCGCAAAAGGCAATGCCAGTCCTAATCCAAAACCTCCCATGCCGGCAGTGAGTTGCCAGGCCCCTCCTTCTTTGGTCAGTGCTCCCGCTAACAAAGAACCAAGAATCGGTCCGGTGCAAGAAAAAGAAACAATGGCCAGCGTTAATGCCATAAAGAAAATACCTCCCACACTTTTCAATCCGGATTTTGCATCCGCTTCCACAGCAAAACGGGAAGGCAGCGTGATTTCAAACAAACCAAAAAAGGAAAGTGCGAATATGACAAAGACGACAAAGAAGAGCAGATTGAGCCAGCTATTGGTAGAAATATTATTGAGGATTTCCGGATTCACCTGATCCAGCAAGTGAAAAGGAATACTCAGTAACACATAGATAAGTAGAATAAAAAATCCATACGTAAAAGAAGCCCTAAAAGCTTTTTTATTCGATCCTGATTTTTTGGTAAAAAAAGAAACTGTCAAAGGAATTAGAGGAAACACACAAGGCGTGAGCAAAGCAATCAATCCACCCAGCAATCCCAATAAAAAAACCGAAGTATAAGAATGATCCTGCACCGTACGCTCACCGCAATTCGCTCCTGCATTATGAATATCAATGGATGGTTTTAGAATTGGAAAATGACGTGCAATACCACCCCCGGTATTCACAGTAAAATCTATGCTGCCCGGATTATATTCTCCCGATGCGCCGTAATAAAATTGAAAGCTCCCTCTGATTTGAGCAGGCAATACCCCTTCAATTTTTAAAGGTAATATCAGTTGAAATGAATCACATGCCACCCGCAACTGCTTTCCCTCAAAATTCACATCACTGATCAATTGTTCTTTACCTCGATGCTCCGGCTTAACTGACATTCGCACCAAACTGTCTGTAAAGCTAAAAACAGGTTCCAGATGAAAGGAAGAATCCGGATTAGAAAGATATAAACAAGTGCCCTTAGGTAACCGACCGCTGATCTGAATCGCATTTTTTTGCCAACTTGCCTTTGCTTCAACAGTTACTTTATCCTGTGCCTGCACTCCCATACATAAGCAGCCACATAAAATTAAAATCGTACATAGTAAACAACGCAGAATAATATCAGGATACTTTTTTAACATTATGGAAGCTTAATCGAAAAATTCACCATGGCGGGCGGCAGACATTGTTTGTCATCGCAAACCATAAATTCTACTTCTCCCGTTAGAGCCGTCTTTACCGGTTTTTTCAATTCAACCAATTGCGTGAACACCACCTGATCTGCATAATAACGGGCGCGGGTGCGCGTGGCGGCATCAATTTGATCAAAGAGTTTTCCGGATTCTTTGATACTGCCTTTCAATTGAATAAAAGGGTTATTTCCTATGCGAATCGTTGTCGGCAATGCGATGGCATCGGCCGATTGTTTTTGGCTATAGAGATGCCAGCCTTTTTCTATGGTAGCCGTCAACAGGATTTCATATTGCCAACCTGTTTTTTTAACCGCTTCATATTTCCATTTCACTTTGGTATCGCTTTGTGAGTAAGCGACAGTAGCGAATAAAAGAAAAAAGAAAAAGAAATATCGTTTATACATAGCATTTAATTTTTGAATTCATTTATGCCAATGAAGCTACAACCTTTAACGGCGACAACAACAAATCATGAAAAACTTTTCTACCATCTGTGTTGCCAAGGATGGTACTTACTGCCCGCTCGGGGTGCGGCATCATGCCGAACACATTTCGACCTTCATTGCAGACGCCCGCAATATTAAGAATAGAACCATTGGGATTAGCATCGGCTGTCAGTTGTCCGTTTACATCGCAATATCTGTATAGAATTTGTTGATTTGCTTCTATCGATGCTAAAGTATTGGCATCGGCGTAATAGCGCCCTTCTCCATGAGCAATCGGGATTGTAAGTACTTGCTCATCTTGTCCTTTTATGAACACATTTCGACAAATGAATTTTTGATTTTCATTTCGCAGCAATGCGCCGGGAAGGAGGCCCGATTCGCAGAGAATTTGGAAACCGTTGCAAACGCCAAGTACTTTACCGCCCTCGCGCGCAAACGAAATCACGCTTTGCATCATCGGACTAAAGCGCGCGATGGCGCCACAACGCAGGTAATCGCCATAGGAAAATCCACCCGGCAACACAATGCAATCCGCTGCAGAAAAAGCAGACAAATCTTTTTCCTTATGCCACAACATGATTACTTCCTGCTGCAACTCATCCTGAAGCGCATCCTGCATATCGCGATCACAATTAGAACCCGGGAAAACAACCACTCCAAATTTCATAATTATATGGTATGAAACGCAAAAATATCATAAACGCTTCAAACAAGGAGTATATGTAGTTGCCAACAATCTTATTTTTAACTTATTTTCACTTTTTAAAACCAAAACCATGCTACAAAAATTTGGATTTTTTCTTACGTTAATCGGACTTAGTATCACCTCCCAAGCACAGGATGCACAGATACAAAATCTTCAAAAGGAAAGCAATAAAACCATCAAAAAAGAGGGAAAGCAAGCGGAGGGCTGGACAAAAGGAGGCATTTTCACCCTCAATTTAAGTCAGGGAGCGAGCCGCAACTGGGCTGCCGGAGCAGAGCAATCTTCCTTCTCTGTCAACTCCATCATTCAGGCTTTTGCGTTTTATAAAAAAGGGAAAGTTCATTGGGATAATACGTTTAATGGACAATATGGTATTGTGAGTGCCACCAGCATCGGCACCCGTAAAAATGACGACCGTATTGACATCCTCAGCAAATTGGGATATACCCTTGATGCAAGCAAATGGAGTATGACTTTATTGGGTAATATCCGTACGCAGTTTACCGATGGGTTTGACTACAGTACCAGTCCGGCGAAAAAAAATTCCGCTTTACTTGCACCGGCCTATTTACTCATTTCTCCGGGTATCAACTATAAGCCAATTACAGGTGTGGACATTTTTCTCTCTCCTGTTACCGGCAGATGGGTAATTGTGCAGGAAACGGCTTTGCGCAACCTTTATCAGGTGCCGGAAAACAAAAATTCCATTTACGAGCTGGGTGCATTTTTATCATTACAGGTGAAGCGTGACATAGCGAAAAACATCAATTATGTTACCCGTTGCGATGCGTTCAGCAATTATAAAAAAGATCCGCAGAACATAGACATCTTCTGGACAAATATCATCAATATGAAAGTGAATAAATTCCTGAGTGTCACCTACAATCTGGATTTGATTTATGACCATGATGTGGAGAATGTGAAGACCGGCGGACTGATGGGGACGCAGTTAAAAAGCTTATTAGGCATTGGTTTTTCTGCCAAATTTTAAGGAGAGAATGCCTTAACTTTACCAACTGATTTAGGATTTAAAAGTAAGATTTTGCAACATACGAATTATCAGATAGAGCTGCCGCAGTTTGTGGGTCCTTTCGACCTCTTGTTGTTTTTCATTGAGCGGGACGAACTGGATATTTATAATATACCCATCACGAAGATCATTCAGGATTTTCTAAATTATATTCATCAGAGTGAGCAGTTGAATATTGAGTTGAGCAGTGAATTTATTTTGTTTATTTCCACGCTGATGCGGATCAAGGCGAAGATGCTCCTGCCGCGGAAAGAGCTCGACTCGCAAGGGAATGAAATCGATCCGCGGCAGGAGTTGGTGGACAAAATCCTTGAATACAAACGCTTCAAGGAAGTCTCCCTCCAAATGGCAGAAATGGAAGCCCAGCGCCTCCTCATGGTCAAAAGAGGAAATATCGTTAAAGAAATGACAGAAATCGGAGAAGAAGCGGGAGAAGGCACCGAAATACAAGCCATCACCCTCTTCAAACTGATGAAAGCCTTTGAAAAAGTAATGCTCCGTCAGCACGAACGCCTCAACAAGCCGGTGCATACTGTAGTTCAATACAACTATACGATGGAAGGCAGTCGCGACTATATGCTCAACTGGGTAAAAAAGGAAAAAACCATCGGCTTCGAAAAGCTGTTCACTATCTGTGAAAACAGAATCCATGCCATCTTCCTTTTTCTATCTTTACTTGAATTGTCGCAGCAACAATACATGCGCATCCTCGCCGGAGAAGGAAAAAATAATTTCATCATCGAATGGAATGAAAACCGACCGGAAGAGAACGAAACCATTATTGACGTGAGCAAATTGAACTAGGCAGCACTCTTTTTCGCCAAATAATTATCCATCACTTTTCTTAGGATAGTACAAGCATTTTGAATTTCCTCAAAAGTAATCGTAAGGGGGGGAGCAATGCGCAAACAATGCGGCGCAAACAAAAACCAATCGGTGAATAAACCTTCGGTCAGCGCATCGGCAATAATAGCTCGACAAATTTTTTCGCTTTCAAATTCCAGCGCCATCATGAGTCCGCGCGAACGAATGGATTTCAATAAAGGATGTTGCAAGCCGCTTCTTAAAGCCTGCTCCTTCGCATACACCTGAGCTACTAGATTTTCCTGCAGCAATACTTCAAAAGCAGCTTTGCCCGCTGCACAACAAACCGGATGTCCTCCGAAAGTAGTGATATGCCCGAGTACGGGATTTTCGGTCAGACAATCCATCCGTTTTTTATCCGCAATGAAAGCGCCCAGCGGCATGCCGCCTCCAAGGGCTTTTCCTAGTAATAAAATATCCGGGACTATTCCAAATGATTCAAATGCCCACAAAGTGCCATTTCTTCCAAAACCACATTGTATTTCATCCAATATGAGTAGGGTTCCGGTTTCAGTACATTTTTTTCTAAGCGACTGCATCCACGATTGCAGCGGCGCATTCACGCCTTGCTCTGCCTGAATGGTTTCTGCAATCACACAAGCTGTTTTTTCTGTAATAAAATCCAAAGCCTCAGGAGTATTGTAATCCGCATGAATAATATCCGGCAACAAGGGACGAAAAGCATTGCGCCAGTATTCATCACCCATCACACTCAACGCGCCCTGTGTGCTGCCATGATAACTGTTTTTAAAGGACACTATCCCGGTTCTTCCCGTAAATCGTTTAGCCAGCTTCATCGCGCCTTCGGTTGCTTCCGAACCGGAATTGGTAAAATAAACACTGTTAAGAGATGAAGGCAAGTGAGTGGCAAGCGCTTGCGCATACTGCACCTGGGGGGGCTGAATCATTTCCCCATACACCATTACGTGCAGGTATTGATCCAGTTGTCGGGTAATGGCTTCGATCACTTTAGGATGACGATGACCTATGTTGCAAACACTGATGCCACCAATTAAATCGAGATAGGATTTGCCTTTATCATCCCAAAGCCTGCAACCTTCCGCTCGCACTACTTCAATCGCAAGCGGTTCAGGCGATGTCTGCGCCAGATGATTAAAAAACAAGGAACGAAGATTCATTTATATTTTACGTGTTGCGCTATTCAATACAATAATCATGAAATGATTTAGTAAAAATATAGCATCAAAACGTAACAACGTTGATTTATATACCTACAACTTACAACCTCCAACCCACAATCTCCAACTTACAACCTCCAACCTACTTCATCAGCTGAGTTTTTTCGAGATCAGCTTCATAAACTCACTTCTTGTTGCCTGGTTTTCAAACTGACCATAAAAGGCCGAAGTAGTGGTGAGCGAATTTTGTTTTTGAACGCCGCGCATCATCATGCATAAATGCTGTGCTTCTACCACGACTGCAACGCCAACCGGATTCAATGCATCCCGAATAGCTTCAAGTATTTGTGTGGTTAATCTTTCCTGCACCTGCAATCTTCTCGAAAACACATCTACTACCCTTGCTATTTTGCTTAAACCGGTAATCACGCCGTTAGGTATGTAGGCAACATGTGCTTTACCAAAAAATGGCAACATGTGATGCTCGCACATGCTGTACAACTCAATATCTTTTACAATAATCATTTCACTCACATCTTCATGAAACTTCGCACTTTCCAAAATAGCTTTGGCATCCATGTGGTAGCCCTGCATCAGATACTGCATGGCTTTTGCCACACGCTCAGGTGTTTTTTGTAAACCTTCCCGCTCCGCATCTTCATCGAGCAGTCGCAACACATCTTTGTAATGCTCCACTAATCCATTAGTTACGGAGCTGTCATATTGTTCAATTTTTTTATAAGCCATAATTAAAATTTGAATTAAGCCGGATACTCGACAAAATTTCTTGGAGTTTCATACAAACGAATCTGCAGCTCCTTATCAGCGGGAATATGCGGTCTTAATAAGTCATAAATAACGATACAAATATTTTCAGCAGTCGGATTCAGATCTTTAAACTCCTGCGTATCCAGATTGAGGTTTTTGTGATCAAATCGATCCAGTACGGTTTCTTTAATCAAGTCACTCAACAATTTCAAATCCATCACGTAACCTGTAAGCGAGTCAGGAACACCTGTCACTTTCACAATCAATTCATAATTGTGTCCGTGATAAGAGGGATTATTGCATTTGCCAAATATTTCCCTATTCTTATCCTCCGACCATTCGGGTTGATGCAACCGATGAGCAGCATTAAAATGCTCATGACGGTAAACGGCTACTTTACGAGTATTCATACTTTAAGCCCAAAAGGCTTTGATAAGTTAAACAAAAAGAAAAAGAAAAGGTTTATTGTCCGCCAAAATATTCTACATAAATGCGGGGCGTCTCGTAAAGTTTGATGCAATGCAATTGTACGGAAGACGGCAAATGGGGCGCTAATTGTTGCCAGATCGCAATGGCCAGGTTTTCCGTAGAGCACATCTTGCCGGCTAAAAAAGGCACATCTATATTGAGGTTTTTATGATCCAGCTGATCAATCACATATACTTTGATGAGCTCACTTAATTGTTTTACATCAAAAAGAAATCCTGTATCCGGATCGGGCGTTCCTTTGATGGTTACAAAGAGTTCGTAATTATGACCATGCCAGTTTTCATTCGCACATTTCCCGAACATCGCTTCATTTTTTTCTTTAGTCCAGTTGGGATTGGCTAATTTATGTGCAGCATTGAAATGCTCCAGTCGTGTTAAGTAAACCATGCTTTACTTTTTTGCGCTTCACAGCATTGGGCGGAAGCACTTGATGAACAATATTGAGTCTGCAAAAATAGGAAAAATAGGTTGAAAGTTGTAGGTTATAGGTTGGAGGTTAATAGTTAATTTTACATATACAACATACAACATACAACATACAACATACAACTTACAACCAACAACCTCTCCCATGACTTCTCTCCTCCTCGCTGCTACCCCCATCGAAATTGCTCCGATTATGGAGACGATTCGGGATAAAAAAGTTCTCAAACAAATTCCCGATATAGATGTGCTGATTGGAGGGATTGGTCTCACTGCAACCACCTATGCACTTACCAAATACCTGCATCTAAAAAGACCCGACTGCATCATACAAGCAGGTGTTGGAGGTTGTTTTGATTTATCGATGCCTTTAGCCACCGTAGTGGCGGTAAAAAATGAAACCATTGCAGATCAAAGTGTAATGGAGTTAAAAACACTCAAGACTTTATTCGATCTAAAACTGTTGCCCGAAGAGCAGCCTCCTTTCAAAAAAGGAAAATTGCCCAACGATACCGCATTAATAAAACTTTTTAAAGGGAAAAAAGTAAACGGCATATCAGTCAATGAAATAACGACCGATAAAAAAAGAGTCCGGATCTATGAACAGCAATTCAGTCCGATTGTTGAATCAATGGAAGGTGCTGCCCTGCACTATGTAGCACGAATGGAAAAGATTCCGTTCATTCAACTTAGAGCGATCAGCAATTATATTGCGGAAAGAAATAAGAAGAAGTGGAATATGAAAGAAGCGATCAGTAACTTGAATGAGGAGTTATTGAAATTATTGATGAATATTCAAAAAAAATATTGATGCAATTTTCCCTAGGCATATCCCCCTGTCCAAACGACACCTATATTTTCGACGCCTGGGTCAATAGGAAAATAGATCATCACGACATAGATGTTTCCCTTCATTTAGAAGATGTGCAAACACTCAATGAATGGGCACTGCACGAAAAATTGGATATTACTAAAATCAGCTTTGGTGTATATCCTTTGATAAAAGAAAACTATGTGCTGCTGGATAGCGGAAGTGCAATGGGGCTTGGCGTGGGTCCGCTGCTTATTACCACAACAGCAATAGCCAACCAGATCAATTCGCTTGAAATTGACAGCCTTAGAATTGCTATCCCCGGGGAAAACACAACTGCTCATTTTCTTTTCAATAAAGCATTTCCTAACGCTCAACGCAAACAGTTTATGGTTTTTCATGAAATTGAAACTGCCATCTTGAATAATACGGTGGATGCAGGGGTCATCATTCATGAAAACCGATTTACTTATCAGGAGAAAGGGTTGATTCGCTTGATGGATTTGGGTAACTTCTGGGAAAAAACAACAGGATTACCGATACCGTTGGGCAGCATTGTAATTCATAAAAGAATATTAGCGCAACGGGACAACATCAACCAGCTGATTCATAATAGTCTTATTTATGCGCGACAACACGACCCCTTGTTACCTGATTTCGTAAAGAAAAACGCACAGGAAATGAGTGAAGACGTCATGAGGCAACACATTGATTTATACGTTAATGATTACAGCCTTTCCATGGGTGAAATCGGCCACATGGCTGTAGCGGCAATGATGAACAGCTAACCCTCCCCCCCCTTAAATTGAATCGGATTGCTTATGCTTCCCTAAGGATTTATATTTATTTTATGACATTGATGTGATAA
The DNA here is from genome assembly GCA_018970395.1 of Bacteroidota bacterium. GTDB lineage: Bacteria > Bacteroidota > Bacteroidia > Chitinophagales > Chitinophagaceae > Lacibacter. The sequence continues at coordinate 51,400 of JAGWWM010000006.1, read as the reverse complement.
TTGTTCTGACCAGGGGTATCAAAATCCTATTTTTACACCGTACCGTATGATATAACTTTATTTGCCAAAATCTCACACAATGAATCCTTACAATCCAACATCCGTACCTCAAAAAGACAATCAAAAGCTTTTTTATATCGTCTTAACTATTTCCCTGATTGCATCCTGGATTTATATCTTTTGGGATCAGGCACAAACGAAAAAAAATGAAGCAGCATTGACGGCTAAAATCAATACTGCAGACAGCGCCAGAAACGCGCTTCAGTCTGAATACAATGCCGCCTTGTTGCGATTAGACGAACTCACCAATATGAATAGAAGTCTTGACAGTTTGGTACAGACAAAAGACGATGAACTGTCAGCCATGAAAAATCGGATTCAACGCATTCTGAACAATCAAATAAAATCGGATCGTGAATTGGGAGAAGCAAAAAAACTAATCGCGCAGCTCAATAATCAGATAAGCGGCTATGTAGCAGAAATTGAAAAATTAAAAGCAGAAAATCTACAGCTGCAAAATGACAAATCAATCTTAATTTCGAAGCAGGAAAATCTTCAGAGAAAACTCAGTGAAAACGAAAAATCCAAAGCGGAAATCAAAGCTGAATTAGAAGAAGCTGCCACCCTATTCGCTTCCAATATTCAAATCAATGCCTTTGATCTCAGAAAAAGCGGCAAGGAAGTTCAAAAATCAAAAGCAAACAAAGTAGACTTATTAAGACTGACATTTGACGTTTACAGTCGTGCCGGAAAAGAGTCGGTAAAAGAATTATTCATTGTTATCATTGATCCTTCTGACAAAATAGTTACCCTCAATGAGCTGGGGAGCGGGAAATTCAACAGTGTGGAAGAAGGAGAAAAAGAATACACGAAAAAAATAGCCGTAAATTTCAAACCCGGACTTTTCTCACCCGTATCGGTCGAATGGAAACCTACTACCCGACTCACCGGTGGCACTTACAAAGTAATTATTTATAATAACGGACATAAAATTGGCAATGACGCAATTGTGCTTCGCTGATAAAGCATCAACCCTTACAAATATTTTTCCTTAACCAGATAGTGCTGTACGTAATCCTTAACCCCGTCTTCCAGATTAGTGAAAGACTTCATAAACCCTGCCTGCCGTAATTTTTGCATATCCGCTTCGGTAAAGTATTGGTATTTATCGCGTATGTCCTCAGGCATATCTATGAATTCTATATTAGGCGCTAATCCTAGCGCATGAAAAGTAGCCACAGCCAGATCATAAAAACTTCTTGCAGCGCCGGTTCCCAAATTATATAAACCGGATTTAAATCCGACACTTTCGTTAGTGTCAAGACTTTCTCCTCTTTGCAACCTTTGATTACTCTGCTGCATGAACCATCCAATTACCTCCACTACATCCTTTACATAAATAAAATCGCGCAACTGCCATCCATCTTTAAAATCAGGACGATGAGAGCGAAATAAACGCACTTTCCCGGTTTCACGAATCTGATTATACGCATGCCATATTACACTAGCCATTCTGCCTTTGTGGTATTCATTCGGACCATACACATTGAAAAACTTTAATCCCGCCCAGAATGGAGGATGATCTTCTTCATGCAAAATCCATTTATCTACTTCATTCTTCGATACGCCGTAAGGATTAAGCGGCTCGAGTTGAAAAGGTAAGGCATGGTCATCTTTATAGCCCAGACTCCCGTCTCCGTAAGTGGCAGCAGAGGAAGCATAAATGAGCGGGATTTGCTGAATGGTGCAGTAATTCCAGATTTGCTGCGTGTACTCCACATTCCAATGCTGATGTATGCTATAGTCAAATTCAGTCGTATCTGTTCTCGCTCCTAAATGAAGGATATAGGCGGGAGGAGCAGGCAACTTTTGCAACCATTCAAAAAAAACAGAACGCTCTACTTTTTCGCTGATCGACTTACCCGCCAGATTGGGTAATTTACCGGCAGCTTCGAAAGCATCCACCACTACGATATTGGTGTATCCATTTTCCAACAGCCAACCGACCATACAGCTTCCAATGAAACCTGCCGCACCGGTAACAATGATTTGTGATTTTTTTGTCATGATTGTCTTTTCTCAAAACCAAAATGGTATTTGGCAAAATGAGCCATAAAAGTCATTTACACAATGACTCCCATTATCTTTTCCAATGCTTCTTCGTAGAGCTTTTTCCACGTATCAATCTCACCCCAAGTTTCAGCATCCACTCTGACCTCTCCGTTGGTTACTCTTCCCAGCACGGTATAGGGATGATTGCCTGCCACCTGCTTCAATGCGTCCAGTTGATCAGGGCGAACCGTTACAACTGCCCTACTTTGTGCTTCACCAAACCAGAAAGCATCTTTACGAATCGTTGCATCTGCGGTAGTAACTTCAAAACCTTTCTCTCCGTGAAAGGAAGACTCGAGCAGATTGACAAACAATCCGCCCTCACTGATATCATGTACCGATTGCACATATCCCTTTTCTATCAGTTGGTGAATAAGTTGTTGTAGCTGATACTCTTCCTCCAAATCAAAATGAGGAGCAGGACTATATTCTACACCCTTTAATTTATGAAGGTATTCACTGCTGTTGATATCATTTCTTGATGACCCCAGCATTACAATCCAATCTCCTGCTTCCTTAAAATCCAAGGTCATTTTTTTCGACAGATCTTCCAGCAAGCCAACCATTCCGATGGTGGGAGTTGGATACACCGGACCATCCGGATTCTGATTGTAAAAGCTTACATTTCCTCCGGTAACGGGCGTGTCAAATTTGCGGCAGGCCGCTCCCATTCCCTGAATGGCATTGACAAACTGATAATAGACTTCTGGGTCATAGGGATTTCCAAAATTGAGACAATTGGTTACTCCCAACGGAGTGGCACCGCTACAAACAATATTGCGGGCAGCTTCACTCACGGCAATCATAGCGCCTTTGTAAGGATCAGCATGCACATATCGGCTATTGCAATCTACCGTTACCGCCAGCGCGCGATTGGTTCCTTTGATCCACACTAAAGGAGCATCTGTAGGCGCGTTGGTAAAAAGATTAGCTGCGCCAACCATACTGTCGTATTGGGTATAAATCCATCTTTTCCCTGCGATATTCGGGATTTGTACCAGCTGCATTGCTATTGCTTTCAAATCAGAAGGTTCGGGTATAGAACTGATATTGAAAGCAGCCATTTTTTCCAGATAAGCCGGAGCCGTATATGCACGATCATACTGAGGTGCGCCTCCGCCGAGCACCAATGCTTCTGCAGGTATCTCCGCTTCAAGCTCACCGTACATATTAAAACGCAGGTATCCGTCATCTGTAACCTCACCTATATGGGAACAGGGCAAATCCCATTTCTCAAAGACCGCTTTTACCAAAGCTTCTTTCCCTTTTTCAACCACCATCAACATACGCTCCTGACTTTCACTCAAGAGCAACTCCCAGGTCTTCATATTTTTTTGACGGGTAGGCACTTTATCCAGATCAATGCGCATACCCACCCCACCTTTGGCACTCATTTCAGCTGTAGAACAAATGATTCCCGCCGCCCCCATATCCTGCATCCCAACGACCGCGCCCGTTTGAATAACTTCCAAACAAGCTTCAAGCAGTTTCTTTTCCTGAAAAGGATCGCCTACCTGAACAGCAGGTAATTCTTCCGCGCTCTCTTCAGTAATATCTGCGCTGGCAAAACTCGCACCGCCAATGCCGTCTTTACCCGTTGCACTACCCACAAAAAAAACCGGATTACCAATACCCTCCGCAGTAGCAGAAACCGTTTCTCCGGCTTTTACAATGCCTACACTCATCGCATTCACAAGCGGATTGGTGTGATAGCAGGATTCGAAGTAGGCTTCCCCTCCTACCGTTGGTACTCCGAAACAATTGCCGTAATGACCAATCCCATGCACCACCCCTTCGAGCAGGTGCTGGGTTTTAGCAGCAGATAAATTACCAAAGCGAAGAGAGTTTAATGCCGCAATAGGACGCGCTCCCATGGTAAAAATATCGCGGTGAATTCCTCCCACTCCGGTAGCGGCACCCTGAAAAGGTTCAATGGCGGAAGGGTGATTATGACTTTCTATTTTAAAAACAACCCCAAGCCCTTCTCCGATATCCATGAGACCTGCATTCTCTTCTCCGGCCTTCACGAGCATTCTTCCGCCTTCACGAGGCAGCGTCTTCAGCCATTTGATGGAATTTTTATAACTGCAATGCTCACTCCACATGCCACTGAAGGCACAGAGTTCATTGAAATTGGGCATCCGGCCCAGCATTTTCTGAATTAAATCAAATTCTTCTTCTGTTAATCGTAGTTGCTTCGCGGTTTGAACAGTAACTTCCATAAAAATATTGAAGGTCAAAAGTAAAGCATGAAATTTTATTGCGAAGATTGATCCATAAATATTTTATTTTCGATTCGACATGAATCTGCTCCTATTCTTACTTATTGTCACGCTTACGGCATACCTGCTTCACAAAGCTCCATTTATCCGGAAGAGTGGACTACAGTCCCAATGGGTGATTGGCTTTTTTCTTATTAAAGTTGCTGCAGGTATTGCGTACGGATGGTTTCACCGGCAATTGCCTGATCATGCCAACACAGCCGACACCTGGAAATATTTTTATGAAAGCATAGGAGAAACACGGCAATTATTGACCCATCCGGTTCAGTTTTTCTTTTCTCTCTTTCAAACTAGTTATGATGCGGAAAACGGACTTCGTTTCTTTTCCACTCACGAGTCCTTCTGGAACGATCTGCGCCACAATATTATGGTGAAGACACTGTCGATATTGAATATTTTCAGCGGCTCCAATTATTTTACCAATGTCATTCTTTATAATTTTCTAACCTATTTCGGCATTATCGCATTTATACGAGTAATGGCGGATTTGTTTAAAGTAAAAACTGAATGGATTGCGCTCGGCACGTTTTTAATTCCCTCTTTTTTATTCTGGACATCAGGGATTCATAAAGACGGACTGGTTTTTTCATGCATCAGTTTAATCGCTTATCAGTTTCACTTTTATTTGTTGAGAAAAGAAAAAATCCTTCGTTCGGTATTCCTGATATTACTTTGGCTGATTTTATTACTACCCCTCCGAAATTATGTAGTACTTACCTTAATTCCGGCACTCTTTGCCGGGTATTGGTCGGCTCAGACGACACGAAGGAAATGGTTGCCTTTCTTAGTGGTTTCTGCAGCAGGTGCGATTTTATTTTTTAATACACAATATATCTTCCCCTCACTGAATTTTCCCGCAACTATTGTGATCCGACACAAGGAATTTCTGGCATTGGGAGGTAATTCCCTCTTACCGCAGCCTTTACTCGCATCCTCTTTCAAAAGTTTTGTTTTGCAAACACCTTACGCTTTAAATCATGTTTTATTCAGACCTTATTTAACGGAATGTTTCAATTTCAACTATCTGCTGAGCGCCTTGGAAATATGGACGATCTGGGCAATGGTATTGGTTTGGATCTATAAAAAACACCGCTCAATAAGACAGCATCCAACGATACTATTTTTTTGCCTTCTTGCGGGGATCATGCTACTGCTTACCGGCTACATCGTACCACAACTCGGTGCCATCGTACGCTACCGGAGTATCTATTTGCCATTCTTCGTGACCCCGTTGTTAGGCAGCTTGCTCACAAAACATATTAAATAAATTTATATTTTTAATATTTTACCTTCTATAGTCTTAAATCATTCAACAAATTATCGAAATTATCCTCTTTTTTTTCGAAATGATTGACTTTTTCATTTTTTGTTTACCTTTTTTGGGTAAATTTGTCCACTTAAAAATTATTCGCAATGCAATCATTACGTTTTCAAGCCATTAAAAAACTGGGGGCTGCTTCCCCGGCCAATGTTTCCGGATCGGGAAAGATTACCGGCATATTTGGCGAGAATGTTTTCACATTACCTACTGCCAGGCAGTTTTTGAGTGATGAAGCTTACAAAAGTCTGCTTGCCTCCATTAAAGGCGGCAAAAGAATTGATCGTGGCATGGCAAGTCAGATTGCCGCCGGAGTTAGACAATGGGCGGAGTCCAAAGGAGTGACCCATTATACCCACTGGTTTCAACCCCTTACCGGCACTACCGCCGAAAAACATGATTCCTTTTTCACTTTAAAAAGTGACGGAACAGCACTTGAAGAATTCGATGGTGCTGCATTGATTCAGCAGGAGCCGGATGCTTCCTCTTTCCCCAGTGGTGGCTTAAGAGCCACATTCGAAGCACGCGGTTATACTGCCTGGGATCCTTCTTCTCCCGCCTTTATTATGGAAACAGGTAGCGGCAAAACACTTTGTATTCCTACCGTATTTGTTTCCTATACCGGAGAATTGCTCGACTATAAAGGCCCTTTATTAAAAGCAGTTGAAGCATTGAATAAATCTGCGGTGGACGTATGTCATTACTTTGACAAAAACGTATCCAAAGTAACCGCTACACTCGGATGGGAACAGGAATATTTTCTGATAGATGAAGGCATGTACAATGCACGTCCTGATCTGGTATTAAGCGGCAGAACTGTATTTGGTCACTCTCCAGCGAAAGGACAACAATTGGAAGATCATTATTTCGGTTCTATTCCGGAAAGAGTCTATGCTTTCATGCGTGATTTCGAACAAGAGTCGTACAAACTAGGTATTCCTCTTCGCACTCGTCACAATGAAGTGGCTCCTGCGCAATTTGAGTGTGCGCCTATTTTTGAAGAAGTGAGTGTAGCCGTAGATCACAACTCTCTTTTAATGGATGTGATGGATCGTGTAGCCCGTCGCCACAACCTGCGGGTGCTGGTACATGAAAAACCTTTCGCCGGCATCAACGGTAGCGGCAAGCACAACAACTGGAGTATGGCTACCGATACCGGCGTGAATCTGTTGGCTCCCGGCAAAACGCCCAAGACCAATCTGATGTTCCTTACATTCTTTGTGAATGTAATCAGAGCAGTGGACAATTACGCTGAATTGCTCAGGGCTTCCATCGCCAGTGCAGGGAACGATCATCGTTTAGGTGCCAACGAAGCCCCTCCAGCCATCATTTCTGTATTCATCGGACAATATCTGACTAAAGTATTGGAAGATGTGGAGAAGCGCGTGACCGGAAAATTTGATGAGCAGGATGAAGCAATTCTGAAACTTGATTTACATAAGAGCATTCCGGAGTTGTTACTGGACAATACCGACAGAAATCGTACTTCTCCTTTTGCATTCACCGGAAATAAATTTGAATTCAGAGCGGTTGGCTCCAGCGCGAATTGCGCCAATGCAATGACCGTGTTGAATGCGATAATGGCGGACACGCTGATCACTTTCAAAAAAGAAGTAGATACGCTGATTGAGAAAGGAGAGAAGAAAGAAATTGCGATCATGCATGTGTTGCAGCAATACATTGCAGAAAGCAAGAAAGTATTGTTTGAAGGAGACGGCTACAGCGATGCCTGGGCGGAAGAAGCCGCAAAACGCGGATTGCCCAATGTAAAAACAACGCCGCTGGCGCTCGATGCAATGGTGCAGCCCAAAGCGAAGAGGTTGTTTGAAAATACCGGCGTCTATTCCCATAGCGAACTGGAAGCTCGTCATGAAATTGAACTGGAGAAATACATTAAGAAAGTGCAAATTGAAAGTCGCATCATGGGAGAGTTGTGCACCAGTCATATTTTACCCGGTGCCATCAGTTATCAAAATGTATTGATCAACAATATAAAGGGGATGAAAGAGATTGGCATTGATGAATCCTCTTACACCAATCAAAAACAAATTCTGATCAGCATTTCTACGCACATCAATAAAGTGAGTGAACTGGTCGCGCAGATGATTGAGGCGAGGAAAAAAGCCAACAATCTCAGCAATACCAGAGAGAAAGCCATTGCTTATTGTGATGAAGTGAAGGGCAAGTATTTTGATGCCATTCGCTATCATGTTGACAAACTGGAATTGTTGGTAGATGATGCGAGCTGGTACCTGCCGAAATACAGAGAGATGTTGTTCTTAAGATAATTAGAGTCCAATGGTGTACCGCAGCATAAACCCCGGCTTCGCCGGGGTTTATAATTAGTAATTAACAATTAAGAATTAATAATTGAGGTTACTTCATTTGAAAACTTTCAAGAAATTTAGTTGTAAAATTACCGTTCCTGAAATCCTCATTCCGCATCAATTGCTGGTGAAATGGAATCGTCGTCTTCACACCTTCTATCACATACTCGCTTAAAGCTCTGCTCATCGTATTGATGGCTTCCTCGCGGGTACGCGCAACAGCAATAATCTTAGCAATCATAGAATCATAATAGGGAGGAATGACATAGCCGGCATACACATGGCTGTCTATCCGAATACCATGACCACCGGGCTGATGCAACACGGTTATTTTACCGGGAGAAGGACGAAAATCATTGTAAGGATCTTCCGCATTGATCCGGCATTCAATGGCATGCATTTCGGGCTCATAGTCTTTCCCACTGATTCTTTCGCCGGCCGCAATCAATATTTGTTCTTTGATCAAATCAAAATTGGTGACTTCCTCCGTTACGCAATGCTCTACCTGAATACGCGTATTCATTTCCATGAAGTAGAAATTGCGGTGCTTGTCCACCAGGAACTCAATCGTACCTACACTTTCATAGTCAATAGCAGAAGCAGCTTTTTTCGCAGCTTCTCCCATCGCTTTTCTTAATTCAGGTGTCATGAAAGGAGAGGGAGATTCTTCTACCAATTTCTGATGTCTTCTCTGAATGGAACAATCGCGCTCACTTAAATGACAAACGGTACCAAAACGATCGCCTGCTACCTGTATTTCAATATGACGGGGCTCTTCCACGAATTTCTCCATGTAAATGCCATCATTCTTAAATGCAGCACCAGCCTCTGTTTTAGCCATATTGTAATTACGCTCCAACTCATCCTCTGTCCATACCACTCTCATCCCCTTTCCACCGCCACCGGCAGTAGCCTTCAAAATCACCGGATAACCGATTTCTTTAGCCAAATATTTTGCCTGCTCCAGACTTTCCAGCAATCCTTCCCCACCCGGCACCACCGGTACGCCTGCTTTGATCATGGTTTCTTTAGCAGTAATTTTATCTCCCATTTTACGAATCTGTTCGGGAGTTGGACCAATGAATTTGATGCCACTAAGTCCACAGATCTCAGAAAACTTGGCATTTTCCGCTAAAAATCCATAGCCCGGGTGAATGGCATCGGCATTGGTAATTTCCGCCGCAGCAATGATATTGGGGATATTCAAATAAGACTCAGAACCTTGCGGTTTTCCGATACATACCGCCTCATCCGCAAATTTTACGTGCAGACTTTCCTTATCAGCAGTAGAATAAACCGCCACCGTACGAATGCCCATTTCTCGACAAGTACGAATGACACGCAAAGCAATTTCACCCCGATTGGCAATTAATATTTTCTTGAACATGCAATAATTTTTGATTGGAAACGAAAACCAAACGACGTCTCCCTGATTAATTACTAATTTTTAATTATTAATTATTAATTATTAATTAAATATTTATCCTTAACTGGGATCCACCAGGAATAAAGGCTGATCATATTCGACCGGCGACTGATCCTCTACCAGCACTTTCACTACTCTTCCTTTTACTTCGCTCTCGATTTCATTGAACAGTTTCATCGCTTCAATGATACAAACCACTTTACCTGGAACAATCTCATCTCCCACTTCTACATAAAGCGGTTTATCCGGAGAGGGTTTGCGGTAAAAAGTTCCAATCATGGGACTCTTAATAGTAATATATTTGGAAGTATCCTCAGCTGCCGAAGCTGCAGGCGTAGAAGCCACAGGAGCAGCTGCAGGAACTGCTGAAGGAGCGGGTGCAACAGCAACAGGAGCTGCCATTACCGGAGCACTCACATAAGCTTGCGGAACTACATCCTCTTTTTGTTTTAAAGTAATTTTAAAATCTCCTTCTTCAATCGTTAATTCACTCAGGCTCGATTTGCTTACAAGCTTAATCAATTCCTGCACCTGTTTAATGTCCATATCTTAATTTTTGGGTTAAAAATTCAAAGGTCGAAGGTAACGAACCATGTTAAAAAATCAACTTTTCAGGGAATTTTTAATAAAAAAAAGGGCAAAATGTGGAAAAATTGCCCGTTTTTTAAAAGATTTTGAAAAATTATTCTTTCACCCTTTCTACGTATTCTCCTGATTTAGTGTTGATTCTGATCAGTTCTCCTTCATTCACAAACAAGGGCACCATTACCGTCGCACCGGTTTCAACTGTCGCCGGTTTTAAAGTACGTGTTGCAGTATCCCCTTTTACGCCGGGCTCACTGTAAGTAACCTTTACTACAATTTTATCGGGGAGCTCCACGCTCATCGGCGAATCAGTTTCGGTATTGATTAAAGCAGAAACCTGATCGCCTTCCTTTAAAAACTGAGGAGCGTCAATTAAGCCTTCTTCCACTGAAATCTGCTCAAAACTTTCATTGTTCATAAAATTATATCCGGTATCATCTTTATACAGGAACTGGAAATCTTTCCGCTCTACTCTCACCGGATAAATGGTGTCACCACTATTCCAGGTTTGTTCAATCGTGCGGGAATTATCCACTCCTTTAAGTTTAGCCCAAACCTTAGCTGCCGCACGGGCAGTTTTATTTTCACCAAATTCAATCACCTTGTATAAGCTGCCGTCGATTTTTATTATCATGCCACGGCTGATGTCGGATGTATTTGCCATTGTTAAATATTTTGAAGGAGGCAAAGGTAAGGGGCAAAAATCGTTTTTCGTTGATCGTTTTTCGTTTTTCGTATCTCCTCCATTACCTTTGCTGGGCCATAAATTATTCATCCAAAAAGCAGGTGGTTGAGCCTATTCGCTCTCTGCTTTTATAAACTAAATTTTATCCAATGAAAGTAACAGTAGTAGGGGCAGGTGCGGTAGGCGCCACATGTGCAGACAATATTGCCCGCAAAGAATTGTGTTCAGAACTGGTTTTGTTAGACATTAAAGAAGGTGTTGCAGAAGGGAAAGCGCAGGACATGATACAGACGGCCACCCTGTTGGGATTCGACACCAAAATCGTAGGCAGTACCAATGATTATTCCAAAACTGCGAACAGCGATGTGGTCGTGATTACTTCCGGACTTCCCAGAAAACCCGGTATGACTCGGGAAGAACTGATTGGCGTTAATGCCGGTATCGTTAAAAGCGTTTGTGAGAATGTATTAAAATATTCTCCCAATGCGATTATCATTGTCATCAGCAACCCAATGGATACTATGACTTATCTGGCACTGACTTCTACCGGACTTCCCAAAAACCGCATCATTGGTATGGGTGGTACGCTCGACAGTAGTCGCTTTAAGTATCAATTGAGTCAGCATCTGGGTTGTTCTCCCTCCGATTTAAATGCAGTGGTGGTAGGCGGACATGGAGATACGACTATGATTCCTTTGATTCGGATGGCAACATGGAACTCAGTACCGGTAACAAAATTCTTATCTCAAGAGCAACAAGATAAAATTGTAAAAGATACCATGGTAGGGGGCGCTACTTTGACCGCATTAATCGGTACCAGTGCCTGGTATGCGCCCGGTGCTGCCGGAGCGGCTTTGGTAGAAAGCATTTTGAGAGATGAGAAAAAATTATTCACTTGCTGCGTCGCCCTCGAAGGAGAATACGGACAAAAAGATATTTGCCTGGGCGTACCCGTTACCATTGGCAGAAACGGTTGGGAGAAAATCATTGACTTCGAACTGAATACGGAAGAGCAGGCTGCTTTCAATAAAAGCGCAGATGCGGTCCGCAGCATGAATGACGTGTTGAAGACGCTTTAATGTTTCAATTTTTTATTTGTAAAAAGGTTGCCAAAGTGCAGCCTTTTTTATTAAGGAGAAATCCATAACACAGAGACACTAAGGCGCAATGACACGGAGAATTAACTCCGGGTCTCTTGCATTTTTGTATTTTTGTATTCCATGTCGAATTCAAAATCCATAGCCTTTCATACGCTCGGATGTAAACTTAATTATTCCGAGACATCCACGCTCAGCCGACTGATGGAAAAAGAAGGCTATGAAAAAAAGGATTTTGAACAGGAAGCAGATGTGTATGTGATCAATACCTGCTCGGTTACAGAGAATGCGGATAAGGAATGCCGTCAACTGGTGAGAAGAATACAACGGAAAGCGCCGGCTGGCCTGGTCGTCATCACCGGCTGCTATGCCCAGCTAAAGCCAAAAGAAATCGCTTCTATTCCGGGGGTAGATCTCGTATTAGGGGCTGCAGAAAAATTCAATCTTGCTGCCCATATTGCCGAATTAAGTAAAGGGGACAGCGCTAAGATATCGAGCTGCGACATAGAAGCCTTGAATGGTTTTAATGCGTCCTACTCGCTCAACGACCGCACCCGCACTTTTTTAAAAGTGCAGGACGGCTGTGATTATACTTGTTCTTTTTGTACGATCCCTATGGCAAGAGGGAAAAGCAGAAGTGATCGCATAGAAAATGTCGTTTCCAATGCAAAAGAAATAGCTGCAAAAGGAAGCAAAGAAATTGTTTTAACAGGGGTAAATCTGGGTGATTTTGGGAAAGGTGCAGACGGCAGCGGTTCGGCTTCCATCTTTCAGCGAGAAGAAAACTTTTATCAACTCATTCAAGAACTGGATAAAGTGGAAGGAATTGAACGGTATCGCATTTCTTCCATCGAACCCAATCTGCTGACCAATGAGATTATTGATTTTGTTGCCGAAAGCAAGAAATTCATGCCGCATTTTCATATCCCCTTACAAAGCGGCAGCAATACGATTTTAGCAGCGATGCGCCGTCGTTACAAACGGGAATTATATCAGGAAAGAGTAGATTATATCAAAGCAAAAATGCCGCATTGCTGTATCGGCGTTGATGTGATTGTAGGATTTCCGGGAGAAAGCGAATCGTTGTTTGAAGAGACATTCTCCTTCCTGCATCAATTGGAAATTTCCTATTTACATGTGTTCACGTATTCGGAGCGCGACAATACCCATGCGCTCACTTTAAAGCCGGTAGTGCCGATGAAGGCACGTCATCAACGCAATAAAATCCTTCGGAATCTTTCTTACAAGAAGATGCAGTATTTCACAGAGCAGCATCGTGACAGCATAAGACCTGTGTTGTTTGAATCGCAGGACAAAGAAGGATTCATGGAAGGTTATACTGATAACTATATCAAAATAACTACGCCGTATCGGTCGGAATATGTCAATCAAATCATTGATTGGAAAATCAGCTGATCGTACTTACAAAATTTTGATCAGTATCCGCACGCTCCAAATAATCACCAGTATCCCTAGTAAAAAATAAGCCGTTTTCTTTTGCAACCTGCCTGCCAGTTTCGCAGCTATGGGGGCTGCAATAAAACTACCCAGCATGAGTGCAACGATATAATGCCAGTGACTGACACCGATCATGGTAAAGAAGGTAAAAGCACTTGCAAGCGTGATGAAAAATTCAGTCAGACTGACTGACCCCACTACATACTTATGACTTCTGCCGTTATTGATCAGTGTTGAAGTCACAATAGGTCCCCATCCCCCGCCGCCGAATGAATCAAAAAATCCACCGAAAGCTGCCAGTATGCGATAATGTTTGAACTTCTTCTGCGGCTTCATCTCCCGGAATGCATTGATGATGAATTTTATTCCGAGCAACATCGTATATACCGCTATAGCCGGACGCAACCACTTGCTATACTCATCTCCCATTACTACTAAAAAAACAGCACCCACAGCGGCCCCAATCACACCGGGTATCACCAGGGCTTTAAATAATTTCTTATTGACATTTCCGAAACGATAATGACTGTAGCCTGACACAGCACTTGAAAATACTTCAGAGGTATGAATACTGCCGCTGATAGCGGCCGGACTCATGCCGGTTGACAACATGATAGATGTGCTGGTGACTCCATACCCCATCCCCAAAGCGCCATCCACCAATTGCGCACAAAAGCCCGCCAATACAATCCAGTGTAACGGGATGTCAGGATCCAATGACTGATACCAATTCACCGCATCCGTAGCGATCTGTCTAAAGGGTATGTACGAAAAAATAAAATGTCCTACCAGCATGAAACCGAAGGCCATCAGGAAATAAGTGGCGATTTTTTTCCACCGCTTCTCAGTGGCAGCTGCATCATTTTCCACCAATCCCTTCGTAACGGCATTCATCTTCTTCACCTTCTGCTGAAAATCTCCTTTGATGGTATTGCGGAACGTATGCAGATTTTCCAGCACCTCATCAATCTCTTCAGGCAATGATTCATTCAACACTTGCTTGATTCGTTTCGCCGCAGTGGGAGATTTTCCATTGGTAGAAATCGCAATCTTCAAATTTCCTTTCTGCACAATGCTGCCGAGATAAAAATCGCACAACTCAGGTGTATCAGCCACATTGATCAAAATGCGTTTCTCTTTGCATTGCGTGCGGATATGCTTATGTAATTCCTTATCATCCGTTGCCAGTATGACCAAATCCTTTTCATTCAGATCTGCGTCTTCAAATCGGCGCTCATACACTTTACATTCGGGAAAATCTTTCAGATAGTTGCGCACTTCTTCCCGCACCAACGGTGCCACAATCGTAATGGCGGTACGCGGCGCGTTGGCAAGAAGGGATTCCAGCTTTTCCAGTCCGACATTACCGGCCCCTACCAGCAACAATCGTAACTGATCCAATTTCAAAAAAACCGGATACAAATGATTCTTAAGCTCTTTTGTTTTTTCCATATAACTGAAATCTTTTCTGAAAAGTAATATTTAAAATATGCTGACTTGTTTGCTGCGGCAATAAAAACCACATATAACCAAATTGCAATTGACTAGTACGATCCAAATGACAGCCCAATGCCGTGATCAACCTATTCTGATCAAACACAAAATCATGCTGCGCATACTGTTGCATGTATTCTTCCGCTAATATGAGACTAAAATATTCGGAAATATCCTGATGCCAATTGATTCGTATTCGAAATCGATTCGCTACAAAATCATCTCTTCTTTTGGTGGCTTCAAAAAATCGCTGCTCTGCGCGAAAGCGGAGCTGAAGATTGGTTTTGGGACTGACAACATATTTTCTCAGCACCTCCTGCCAGACACGAAACTCATTTCCAAACTCCTGATTGTCTTTATTAAAACTAGTGCGCGTAATCACTAATGCCACCCCGGCAGCTACTGAAAATTGATCATTCACACGATAACGTAAACCGCTGCGAAATAAATATTGCAAAGGATTGGCAGACATACTTAGTGTACGAAAACTGTAATCGTTATGTATCTGCCATTTGGAAGAAAGATCTATTGGCGCATTTAATGTCAACCACACACCTTCTTTTGGTCTTGGCTGTGCCGGCAAAACTTGAGGAACAGCCAGTAACATAAATAATAAATACCGCATCAATATTTTTTTGCTTCGATCCATTGTTTTGCATTTCTTGCCGCATAGCTGATGATAATATCTGCACCGGCTCTTACCAGTGCTGTCCACACTTCCAGGTGTACCCCCGCTCGGTCGGCCATTCCCTTTTCCGCCAGCATTTCAACCGCCGCATATTCTCCGCTTACATGATAAGCGGCGATTGGTTTTAAACTTTGCTGTTTCAATGTTTTGATCACGTCTGTATATAAGGCAGCGGGCTTCACCATCAGGATGTCCGCTCCTTCTTTTTCATCTCTCAATGCGCTGGCTAATGCATCGTTGAGATTAGCCGCATCAATCTGATAGGTCTTTCTATTTTTCAATCCAGTTCCGGAGGGAGCTGAATGACAGGCATCGCGGAAGGGACCGTAAAACTGCGAACTGAATTTGGCCGCATAACTCATGATACTCACCTCATCATGACCCAACACATCCAGTTGCGCGCGAATAGCTCCGATCCTACCATCCATCATATCACTAGGCGCAATACAATCTGCTCCCGCATCTGCGAGTAAGGCAGCATATTTCGTCAGCTCCGCTACAGTCGGATGATTCAACAGCTTCGTTCCTTGGTCATTCAGTATGCCACAGTGGCCGTGTTCGGTATAACTGCACAAGCAGAGGTCCGCTGCCAACCAGACGCGTTCTCCGAATTGCGACCGAATATTTTTGATAACTGAAACGGCAAAAGCATAGTCGAAATCCTTGGTTGATTTTTTTGCAGGAATCGGGAATAACAGAAACTTGGAAATGCCTGATTCAATATCAGCAGCTATTGTTTCAATCACGGATGCGACACTATCTACACGCACATCATTCAACCCTTCTACAGAACGTGGGGTTTCAACCGAAGCATCCACGAAGATTGGCTGAATGAACGCCTTATGCGACAAACGAACCCCTGCAGTCAACTCCCGGATATGCTCATCTGCCCGATAGCGTCTTTGGGTGGCAGGGTGAGTGATTTTCTCCATGCGTCGAATGATTTTAGGGTTGGAAAAATAACGGGGTCAATGCCCGCCTGTCTTAATCGCTCTGCCGTCTCCCCTCCTGCACAAATATGTTTTGCCTGCGCTGCAACATATTTCCCATAATATTCATATTGAGCATAACTGCTCCAGAAGATGGCTTTTGCGTCGCTGATTTTATGTTGAATGCTTTCTATATGTGAAGGAATTAAACGATAATTGGACACCGCCTTTTTCCCTTTTTGCTGCCAGCGTGCAACAGCTGCTTCATGCGTGAGGATGCAGATATCATCGGCAGATTGATTGATTAACGGGATACTCAGCATAGGCAACCAGTGTTCAAAGCCCAGTGCATCGGCACTTCCTTCTACCCATACACCCAGCTTCGCCAATTCATACCAGGTCTTGGTACCGGAAGCCCATACTTTTTTAGCGGACAACACCTCACGCAATCCTTCTTGAAGTAATGCTTTATAATTCGCCACGAATACCAGCGGCTCTGTGATATTGATTTTTTGATTCGACCATTCGTAAGTAAAAAAATCTTTCATCGTATCAGTCGTAGAGAAAATATCTTCTGTACTGATATTGATTTCCGGCAAGGGCGACCATTCACTGAAAGCTTTACCATCCTTATCTTCTCCCGCAGCATACAGATAATTTCCGTTGGAAGTATGCAGTGTTACCACTCCGAATTTTTGCAGACAACCCGTACCGTATTCAAATGCTTTTCTTTTTTCAGCAACTGCTTCCTGCATCAATGTATTATTATTGATTTTTTGAAGCACTTCAACCGCCCATGCATTGGAAGGATCTGCTTCTGCGACAATGGCACCCTGACATGGAGCAGGCACACATTCAATCAAAGGCAAAAACATGCGTCGCTTATCTTTTAGCAAATGGGTAACAGAAGTTTGATCATCCTTCGTGCCTTCTGCCGCTTCTGCTTCTAGCAAACGATTCAATCCGGCTGCAGCGAGAATTGTTCCGTCGTATTTCCCTTCATCCAGTTGTGTCAGTCTGCCTTCTACATTCCCCCTGATAGGCCTGGTTTCAATCCTAATTTCTTGATGTAATTGAGGCAATGCTTTTTTCAAGAATTGCGTTGCCATGAGTTCTCTTCTCGGCGAACAAGTGCCTATAACAATGGGTTGTCCTTTTTCAATTTTAGATAGAACCGAAGGATTGAAGATGGCAACATCCCGCACCTCTTCACGGTCAACAATTGCAAAAGCAGTATGACTGAAAAAATGAGGCGCACTCATATCTTTCAATGAATGAACCGCTATCTCTGCTTCCCCGTTTTGCAGTGCTTCAAAGATTTCCTGAGTGAAAAAATCAGTTCCATCCAGTGAGGACAACGGCACATGCTGTTCCTTATCGCCCCGGCTGCTTCGACCGATGATTTCGATCAGGGCATCCGGCTCAGCAAGAAGAATCTTCTTCTTCACCAGTTCAGCCTGCAAGAGACTGAGTCGGCTCTTTCTGCATATGATGCGCAGCTTCTTCAAGAAATACTTTTTTTAAACTTTGAACCAAATGAAATATCTGTTCACGATTATGCTTTGCCGTTATGATTAAACGAAGACATTCCTCTCCAACCGGAACTGTGGGATAATTGACCGGCTGTACATACACGCCAAAACCCTCGAGCAGACGGTCGGCAATTGCTTTACAGCGGGATGCTTCTGCGATAAGCACCGGTGTAATATGAGAGCTGTTTTTCGTATGAGAAATAGCATACTCATCGAGTAATCCTCTAAGGTACGTTACCAGTTCGCCGATGTACTGTCTGCGCGCATGGTGATGGCGGATTAGTTCAATGCTCTTCTCTGCAGCGGCACAAATGGCAGGAGGCAAAGAAGTAGTGAATATAAATCCACTGCCGAAGCTTCTGATGAAATCTATGATCAAAGCATTACCGGCAATATAACCGCCGTAAACGCCCACTGCTTTTGCCAGCGTACCATTGATTAAATCCACTTCCTTGAGCAAGTCATCTTTTTCACAAATACCTGCTCCCGTTTCACCATACAAGCCAATGGCATGCACTTCATCCACATAGGTAAGCGCATTGTATTTTTTTGCAAGCTGAATCATGTCTTTCACCGGAGCTACTGAACCATTCATGCTATACACTGATTCGAAGACCACCATTTTGGGTTGATCCATTGGCAGTGCTGATAAAATTTCAGCCAGATGCGCAACATCGTTATGGCGAAATATTTTTTTTGCATTCCCGGCAGCACGCATGCCCTCGATGATGGAAGCATGATTGCGTTCATCTGAAATAAAAATGAGATCAGGAATTTTACGACCGATAGTTTGAAGTGCCGTTACATTCGCAAGGTAGGCTCCGCCAAAAAGCAGGGCAGCTTCCTTTTGATGCCAGACAGCTAAAGCATTTTCCAGCGACTGGTGTTGCTGAGTGGTACCGGAGATATTCCGCGTGCCGCTGCTACCCGTTCCGCTGTGATGAAGAATGTAAGAAAGTTTTCCAATCACGTCTTCTTCGACGCTCATGCCCAGATAATCGTTGCTGCAGAAATTGATAGCTCTTTTGGTTTCTCCTCCTTTTTCGTAGTAGAAATGCGGAAAATGCCGGGCACTTTTGTTGACGTTTAAAAAGTACCGATAGCGACCCTCTTCGCGCAACTGCTCAAGCTCAGTTTTAAAATATGATTCGAAATCAAACATGTTTGAGGCGCAAAGATAAATCATTCTACCTTAGGGGTAGACTTTTTTGGGGAGAATTTTAATTGCTCCTCCCCCTTTATCCCCCTCAATGAGGGGGATAAAACCAATAAACCTACTAACTGTTAACCTCCCCTTTTTCATTTGTTATTTTTCCAATTAGCTCCTACTTTTGCAAAGTCTATTTGAGTAATAGATTTTTTATCAATCGAAATACGATTATTATGCAAAGCTTCCGCACTGAATTAGAGAACCCGATCGTTGAAAGAGATATCATTGAACTCGAACAGAAAATTCGTGCGTTCAGGGAGGGTACCATGCCTGAGGAAAAATTCCGCAGTTTGCGTCTTGCACGCGGCGTTTACGGTCAGCGTCAACAGGGTGTTCAGATGGTACGCATCAAACTTCCCTACGGTAAAATGACACTGGCGCAATGGCGCAGAATTGCAGCTGTTTCAGATGAATACTCTACGGGCAATTTACACTTAACTACTCGTCAGGATATACAAATTCACTTTGTGAGCCTGGATCGTACGCCACAACTCTGGGCTGATCTGGAAAAAGATAATGTGACTTTACGTGAAGCTTGCGGCAATACGGTTAGAAATATCACAGCCTCCGATACTGCCGGCATCGATCCGGAAGAACCCTTTGATATTACTCCATACGCGCATGCTATGTTTGAATATTTCCTGCGCAAACCGGTTTGTCAGGAAATGGGTCGTAAATTCAAAATTGCTTTCAGCAATACCGATAAAGATACTGCCCTTACTTTTATGCACGATTTAGGTGTGATTCCTAAAGTGAAAACCATTGATGGGAAAGAAGTAAGAGGATTTAAAGTACTGGTGGCAGGTGGATTAGGAGCACAGCCGCATCTTGCGATTGCTACTCATGAATTTTTGGAAGAAGATCTGCTCATTCCTTATCTCGAAGCTGTTCTCCGGGTATTTGATCGCCATGGTGAAAGAAACAGTCGCCATAAAGCCCGTATCAAATTCCTCGTGCAAAAAATCGGCATTGACGCGTTCAATGAACTGGTTGCAGCCGAACAAAATGCGCTTACCCACCAGCGCTATAAAGTTGATTATGCTGCTTTCAATCCGGCAGCACTTCCCTCTTATCAATTGAACAGCAATCTGAAAGCAAAAGATCCGCTCAAATATGAACTCTGGAAAAACACCAACGTATTCCCTCAAAAACAAGAGGGTTATGTTGCAGTATATGTGCGCGTTCCTAATGGAAACATCAGCTCAGACAGCAGTCGCCGTTTGATGGATCAGTTAAAAGACGTGATTGGTGATGATGTGCGTGTAACGGTGAATCAGGGGTTACAATTCCGTTTCATTAAACCGGAACATCTGGAATATGTTTATGCAGTGCTGGAGTCTGAAGGATTTGCTGCTGCGGGATTTGGCAGTACGGCGGATATCACGGCTTGTCCGGGTACCGACACTTGTAACCTGGGTATCAGTAACAGTACAGCAACAGCACTGGCATTGTCGGAAGTAATTGAAGAAGAATATCCTCAATATTTGAACAATAAAGAATTACAAATCAAGATCAGCGGCTGTATGAACAGCTGCGGTCAGCATGGTATGGCTTCTATCGGATTTCATGGAAGTTCTTTGAAGGCGAAAGGACAAGTAGTGCCTGCCGTTCAGGTTTTAGTGGGCGGCGGTGTATTGGGTGATGGTGCAGGTAGAATCGCAGATAAAGTGATTAAAGTACCGAGTAAGCGTGCTCCTGAAGTATTGCGTTATATTCTGAATGATTATGAGAAAAATGGCCAGGGAAAAAGCTTCCTCGATTACAGTGCTGAAAAAGGAGATCGTTACTATTATGAATTACTCAAGCCCTTAGCAGATCTGGAAAGTATTCTGGATGAAGATTTTATTGATTGGGGACAACAGGAAAAATTCGCTACGGCGATCGGTGTGGGTGAATGTGCGGGCGTAATGATTGACCTGGTGGCTACTTTATTCCTCGAAGCAGAAGAAAAGATTGCGAATGCCGTTGAGTGTCTTCAAAATAAATCATGGGCGGATGGCATTTATCATGCGTACTCTGCGCAGGTACATGCTGCAAAAGGATTGTTGCTGCAAAAAGGCGTTCAGTGTAACACACAACACGGTATTCTGAATGATTTCGATAAAACATTTACACAAGGTGGATTATATACCGCTGCTGAAAGCTTTAAAGCTCAGGTACTGCGTATGAATGATACAGCTCCTTCTGAAAGCTTCGCTAATGAATACCTGGAACAAGCGAAAGCATTTTCCACTTATGCAAAATCATTGAGAGAAGAAATGGTGATGGAAGAAAAGAAAGCCTAACGGTATTTCAATTCTATTGCATGAAGCTCAATCAGCGGCTTCATGAATTCCTCGAGCTGATACACAGAAAGTTGACTCGCTGCATCGCATAATGCTTTCTCCGGTTCAGGGTGCACTTCAATAAAGACTCCATCTACGCCCGCTGCTACACCGGCTCTGCTGAGTACGGGTAAGAACTCCCTCGCGCCTCCTTTGGAGTCGGCGCTCGGTATGCCATATTTTCGAATGGAATGCGTAATATCAAAAACTACAGGATACCCTAATTTACCCATGTGATAAAATGCCCTCGGATCTACAATCAGATCATTGTAACCCATCGTATAGCCGCGCTCCGTCAATATGATCTGATCATTACCGGCATCCACACACTTGCCAACGGGATGCTTCATATTCTCCGCCGCTAAAAACTGTCCATGCTTGATATTGATCACCTTCCCGGTCTGCGCCGCTGCCACCAATAATCCGCTCTGCATACACAAATACGCAGGAATCTGCAACACATCACAAACCTCACCCACCGGCTTCGCCTGATCGGGATAATGAATATCTGTCAAAATCGGAAATCCGAAATCTTTCTTAATACGCGCTAATATCTTCAATCCTTCTTCCAAACCAGGCCCCTGATAATACGACAAGCTGCTTCTATTATCTTTCAGAAAAGATGATTTATAAATCACGGCAACACCTAAACACTCACTAATCTTTTTTAATTCTTCCGCTGTTTTCAGCATGATACTTTCTTCCTCAATCACACAAGGACCGGAAATCAAAAACAAATTATCTGCGCCACAATCAATGGAACCAACCTTAACTTTCTTTACGCTCATTTTATAATCTTTTAAATAAATTTTGAATATCTGTTATAGTAATTTTTTCTTTCCAGTCAGCACCAATCGCATGCTTCCACATGTGGTCCAGTTTGTATGCTACTTCCGCCATCGCTTCAATCTGCTCCTCTGTCCAGTCTTTACTCAAATTTTGTGGCAACTGAATTTTATGCTGCGCTAACATCTGCTTAAACTCTCTCACCCCTTCTCCGTAATAATCTTCGAGATGCTGAAACGCTACACAGTTGGCATAACAATGTTTGTAATGTAAAATTTTAGAGAGACCATAAGACAGTGCATGACAGATTCCAACTTCTGAATACGTAAGACTCAATCCACCCATCAAAGAGGCGACCATCAACTTGTCATCATTCTCCGGGGTTTGTCCGGCATCCTTGCCTAAATATATTTCTCTACATAGCTGTAAAGATTTATCCGCATAGGCATGACTGAACGCATTATTCAACAAGCCCTGCTCACTTTCAATACAGTGGATATAAGTATCCATACCCGTATAAAACCATTTATCGGAAGGAACAGTTGCAATCAATTCAGGATCGAGGATGACCTGATTGAATACGGTCCAGTCGCACTTTAATCCAAGTTTTTTTTCAGGTCCTGTCAATACAGCTGTCATGCTCACTTCTGCGCCTGTTCCGGAAATCGTAGGAATACCCAAATGATAGATGCCCGGCTTTTTAATCAGATTCAATCCTTGATATAAAGTGGAAGAACCTTCATTGGTGAACATCAATGAAACTGCTTTTGCAATATCCATGATGCTGCCACCGCCAATGCCTATTACGCCAGAAGGCAATCCCTTTTCATTTAAAATTTCATCTCGTAAACGATCAATCAAATGTGTTGTCGGTTCTTCCGGATCCACATCAATCCATTTCAGTACATCTGCATCCTGAACCGGCAATTTTTGAATCAAATCTTTATTATGAAAATATTGATCAACTACATATAGAAAGAAATGGTCATTTTCTTTGCGGACAGGCTCGAGGATGGAAGCAAGTGTTGAAAGACTCCCTCTTCCAAAAACAACCTTGTCAATGTTTTTAAAATTCTTATGCATGCACTTTGGTTAAAGCTTCTTCAATACAACTGCGAACACGTGTTGCCAGTTCGCGCACTTCTTCTTCCTTCCAGGTACAACGTACTACGAATGAAATCAATCTGCCAATCACTTCCTGAGATTTTGGCAAATCCAACTTGGTATAATCCTGCGACTGTCCGAGCAAATGAATCGGCAGTTTAGCAGCAGATTTTAGTGTTTTAATATGATCCCACTGGTTGATGAAATGATACATGTTGATATACCAGTAATTAAATCCTGCAATGCCTTTTTCATTCATCAGGCGAACGACTTCTTTCGCACTGTCTGTATCGGGGAGTAAAATATTGAGGAAGGTGGCAGAATCTCCTTCCGGATCGGCAAGTTTGCTGAAAGAAACGCCGGGAATATCTGAAAGCAGGGAAGCGAATAAAGTTTTATTCTTTCGGTTCAGCCGAATCACTTCGGGCACCCTGCGTGCTTGCGCAACGCCAACGGCTGCATGCAATTCACTGATGCGGTAATTGAATCCGATGATCGGATGTTGCTCCATCCCTCTGTTGTTTCCAACATGATCATGACCATGATCAGAATATGAATCTGCATGTTTATATGCCTGCTCATCATTGGTAACTAATACTCCTCCCTCACCTGCAGTTGCAATTTTGAAGAAGTCGAATGAGTAACAACCGGTCTTTCCAAATAATCCTACTTTCGTTCCTTTATACGATGCGCCGTAAGCCTGACCGGCATCTTCTACCAGCACCAGGTTTTTTTCTTTTACAATCTGCATGATGCCATCCATATCCGCCATGCCGCCACACATGTGCACCATCAGAATGGCTTTCGTTTTAGGCGTCAATGCTTTGCGAATACCTTCTGCACTCAAACATAATGTTTCATCAATTTCCGCAAAAACCGGAATGCCCCCCACAAATAAAACAGCTTCAACAGAAGCCACATACGTGAAGGGAGGAACAATCACTTCATCACCAGCTCCAACACCTGCTGCAGCGAGTGCAGTGGCAACTGCAGTAGAACCGCTCGAAACAGCATGTGCATATTTCGCCCCGGTGAAGCGGCATACTTCCGCTTCAAACTCGCGCGCTTTCCAGATTCCTTGTCTTTGCTGATCATGATTATAGCGGAAAAGGATGCCCGTTTGCATCACGTCATTCACTTCTTTTTGTTCTTCCGCACCGAAAAATTCAACGCCCGGCATAGTATTGATTTAGAACAGCAAAAGTAAAACTTAAATGCGAACTCAGGCTGAAATCTATCAATGATTCATCAACTGGTTGGGTGCTTCGATGGTGAGTCCGTAAAATCTTTCACATTTCTATAATCTTATTGTTTAATTAAGGTCATGGTTTTTCGAAAATATCCCTGCTGTACCTGTATAAAGTAGGTTCCCTGTGCCCTGTTCATGAGCTCTAGCTGTATAACCTGCTCGCTTTTTACAATATGCAATGTTCTTAGTTCTATTATTCTTCCTAAAACATCCGTTACTTTCACCATTGCCTTACCCGGATTAAAGTTGCTGATCTTAAGGTTTACTTTTCCATTTGTCGGGTTCGGAAATGCAATCACGCCTGTTCCGGCATAAGCATTTGATGCAGCATTTGTGTTGGTGGAAGTTGACGTTATGCAGCCTGTTGATCTCACCTTCAGTGCTGTTCCGTAGGGTTGACCAATGACAGGAGCATCGGTGCTTACTATTCTTAATCTATAATCGTTGCCGGGCTCTGTTGAAAAAGGAATTAACGCTCCAATAGATCCACTCTGGCTCGCATCATTTAAGGAGCTGATGACATTAACAGGTTCTGTAAAATTCCCATTCTTATCACTTAATTGAATTTGAAATAAATTGGAACTGCTGAATGTTGCACAGGAATTATAATTCAGCATTATCTGTTCTCCGGCACAGACGTTTAATGTCCCTGTGTATGTTGCATAGTTAGTAATGTTGATATAAGGGGCGTTTATGGTAACATCTTCATCATTACAATCAGGCCCGAAAAAGCTTGAATTATCTGATAAATACCAGGATGGCAAACCAGTAATATCACAAAGTTTGATGGTAGCATAATATCCATCCCCATCTAAATCATAATAGCGGGTAAATGTTTCATGCAGGTAATAATTATTGTCATCACAATCGGTATTGTCTGCTGTAGCTCCCGTTGGAGGAATACAATAACTATCGCTTGGCACAACAATTTCCGGGTTGCCGTAACCATCCCCGTCTGCATCGGCATAAAACTTTACGATAGGAGTAGACGAAATGCGACATGCAAAACAACCGCCTCCACTACTTCGATTTTTTACCTTTACTAAAATGGTATTTACCCCATTAATGATGTAGGCAGACCTATCCCTTTTTCCACTATAAACTACCCCACCTGTAATATCCTCTTCTATGATCAATTGACCATTGAGCCATATTTGCACATCAGTATCCGCAAAAAATTCTATAAGGAATTGTTTAGTCTCCTTATCAGTCACATTGAAGGTTTTACGAAATAATACATCGTTATCGGTAACGGCACTTAAATAGTATGGATGATTTATCGCTAGAATTGGAGTACTGAAACCAGGGGGGTAGGCTGAGCCCATTGACCAGGAACAAATTGGATTGATAACGGCCGTTAACCAGGATGCATCGTCGTAATCAGCTGTCTTATAAACTTCTTCTACACTGCCTGCATATGTTTTCCAGGAATCGGAGGTGCTTAGTACAGTATAGTAAGGCCTTTCGTCTATTAAGCCATCGCAATTCTCATCTATACCGTTTCCGCATATCTCCGGAGCCGCCGGATTAATCTGATCATCGCTATCATCACAATCAAATTTTTCAGCATAATTATCGGGCTGAGTAGTGCTCCATTGCGGGCCGGGATCGCTGCAAAATTTTCTTGCTGTGTACCATCCATCCGCATCTATATCTCCATAATAAACCGGCTGACTGCCGGTGGTGATGTTAATGATCGCACATTCGCCTAGTACACATTCGCTTTCACCCCTAACATAATAATTAGTTGAAGTGTATTCAGAGGGATAAACAGAGACAGACGACCCTTCGCGCAAACGTAAAGCATCCTCGCCACCACAACTGCCTCTGTAAAAAACCCATTTGCTTGCATCTTTCAATTCACCACCCGTAACTTCAATGGTATAGCTGCAATCATCATTTTGAGTGGCTCTTAAAGTAGGAATGTCTGTTGAATACGCAGTAGTATTAAAACGAGAATCATTACAATCCAGATTATTATTGACCCAAAACGCATCAGCAGGAGGTGTACAGGCAAAAACAGAATCTTTTTTACTCCCCAATCCATCCCGATCAAAATCTTTATACCAGGTTGTGGGATAAAGCTCCCTATTCGAATCATCGCAATCATCGTCATTCAAAACCCAGTTGCCGGCTGGTTGGCCACAAGAATATTCGGATATTAAGCTATTGCCAAAACCATCATTGTCATTATCGAAAAAGTAAAAAAGTCTCGTCTTTTTTAAGGGATCCATATCATCGCAATCGATATTATTCGAGCTTCCGGTATAAATAGTCCAGTCGCTACCGGGGGAATAACAGCCATAGGCGATAGCCACATACCCATCACCATCCTGATCTCTGCTCCATGTGCTATTAGCCCACACTGATGGATTGTTGTCATCGCAATCATTTTTATTGATACGCGGATAATTGGAATCGCGCCAGGACGGAGATGGCGGTGAACAAGCTTCTATAGAACTAGTCCAGTAACCATCTCCATCTATATCCAGATAAAAAGTTTTAATGTTTACAAGAGGGTCGTTATCATCACAATCACTCTTGTTACCTATATATCCTGCAGGAGGATCGCACTGTATAACAGGAGTAGATGTGATAGATCCGTATCCATCGCCGTCATTATCAGGATACCAACTAGAGGGTCTACTGGTTGGTCTTGCATCATCACAATCCTTATTGTTATTTGCATAGGGTCTGGTACGTCCGGAGTAAGGCAATATGCAGGTAGTAATGCCGCCGTTTACAATGCCGAAACCATCGCCATCAAGATCCGGGTAGTAGGTAACAGTCGGAACACAGTCGTCAAACCCAATAACGTAGCCGAAGCCGGGAGCAATCATGTTGGTAGCTTCGCCGGGGTTGGCATCTAAGCCGGTGGAATTAAACGGAAGGGTACCAAACAGGTAAAATTGGTTATTGTCAACTGCCAATGGAATAGCAGCGTCGTCGCCCTGACCGCCAAGACTAAAGCCCCATTGGTAATCGCCCTGATTAGTATATTTGACAACAAAATAATCGTAGCCTTGGGAGGTTGATTGATAAAGCCTTCTGTCATTCGTAGCGGGATCAACATCAATAACTGATGAGTTAAAGCCACCTGTAATGTAACTGCTACCAGCGGGATCGAGGCTAAGGCGCGCGGATTCTCTAAATCCATTATTTAAGGAGGCAATTCTTTTGGCCCAGATGATTTCGCCTTCAGAATTACATTTTGCCAAAAGGAAATTCACGGAGCCATCAACATCAAGACTAAATCCGGGTGCAGATGGCCTGGTAAAAAGGATTACATTCGTAAATCCACCGGTAAAATATATATTTCCCGAGGGATCTATTTCAAGATCATCTAACCCTTCACTGCCTGTGCTGAAGAAATTTTTTACAAAAGCAAAACTGCCATCGGAATTCCACTTGCTGATAAAAATATCATCTGAACCGGCCGTTGAGCTGAGCGTAGCTTCGTTTTCGGACATATCGAAATCAACACTTCCCTGAAAACTTCCACCTAATACCAACCCACCATCAGAGGCGGCTTGCATATCAGTATAATTTATGCCGGCAACTCTTTTTACCCATAGAAAAGAACCTGTTGAATTATACTTTGCAATGAAACTTCCAGAACCTCTGAGGGTATCTGTTGAGTTAACAGGATTAAAATAAACAGGAGTATTGGTGTTTAAAGAACTATTGGTGAAGCTGCCATAAGCATAGATGTCCCCAGCCGGGCTTACCGTCATTTTATTTACATAACCACTTTCACCATACTGCAAATCTTTTTTTATTTCGCGCGTCCATTGCCATTGTCCGTTGGTGTTATACTTGGCAACAAATCCGGCACTGTAGGCAACACAACAGGGAGAATAGGAGGAATGTAAATCTTCACGACCCGGAGCAGGATCGAAATCTACATTCAATCCATTGTAGTAACCACTTACTATTACATCCCCGGAAGCGGTGAGACCTATGGAAGTTCCGGTTGCATTATCGGTACTATTCCCTGACCAGATTCGCGCAGTAGAGGCATTGCCTATGTTGAAAGCCCATAAGCATCTTCCATCAGGGGAGTATTTAGCCACAAAAATAAATGTGCGGCTGCTTTGTGGGGCGGGCACTAATAATTCATAATTAGGGTCGGGATCAAAATCGAAAAAGGCATTTGCAGAATTAAAGTTCCCGGTAACATAGATATTCCCGGAATTGTCTTTTGCAAGATCCTTTACCCGAACAAATGTATCTAACACTTGTGCGAAGGTAAAACCGGGTTCCTGCGCTTGGGCAGAAAAGCTAATTAAAAATAAAGCAATGAATGAAATGAGGGTAAAGTTAGATTTCATGTAGTTTGGTTAGGTAAAAAATTTGTTCAGACTACACATCGCTCACGATCTAATCCTAATCAACCCTATGGCTTTAATTACTGCAGCAGATAATTATAATAAGACGCTTTGACCAGAGAGACTAATCATTAACACACTGTAAATATATAAAAGATTTTGAGATTTCAAAGATTTTAAAGCGAAAGAACAAACGGTCAATACCGTAACGGATTCCGCTTGCTAATCCAGATATATCGACGCATATTCATCCAGAATGCGGCGATGAAATAAAAAATGACCGGTGAGCCCATAGTGAGAAAACTGATATAGATAAAGTATTTACGGATGGTAGCGGTGGAGATTTGCATTTTCTCGCCGATATAGGAGCAAACGCCAAATAAATTATACTCTATGAGTTCCCGAAAGCGATTCATAGATTAAAGGTAAAAAATGTTTAGGATATTTCCCTCTTTAAATCGTCGCCCCAAATTGATTATTTGGTAACTTTGCCGCGCTAAAATCAATCAACTATGGTATTTGATCTCGATCTTATTAAGAAATTATATGCGGAAATGCCCACTAAAGTAGATGCTGCCCGTCAAGCCCTGGGCAAACCACTCACTTTAGCTGAAAAAATTCTCTATGCCCACTTATGGGAAGGGGTGGAAATAAAAAATTATGAAAGAGGAAAAGCGTATGTTGATTTCGCCCCCGATCGCGTAGCGATGCAGGATGCTACGGCTCAAATGGCGCTCTTGCAATTTGATACTACTGGCAGAAAAAAAGTATCTGTTCCTTCTACGGTTCACTGTGATCACCTGATCGTAGCCAAGACAGATAGTAAAGCAGATCTCGATAAAGCCGTAAAAGAAAATGAAGAGGTTTATAATTTTCTGGCTTCTATCTCCAATAAATACGGCATCGGTTTCTGGAAACCGGGTGCGGGTATCATTCACCAGGTGGTACTGGAAAATTATGCTTTCCCCGGGGGCATGATGATCGGCACCGATTCACATACAGTGAATGCAGGCGGATTAGGTATGATCGCTATTGGTGTGGGTGGTGCTGATGCGTGTGATGTGATGGCAGGACTGAGCTGGGAACTCTTAATGCCTAAATTGATTGGCGTGAAACTGACCGGCAAACTCAACGGATGGACTTCCGCTAAAGATGTCATTCTTAAAGTAGCGGGTATCTTAACGGTTAAAGGAGGTACAAATGCCATCGTAGAATATTTTGGAGAAGGCGCTACGTCCATGAGCTGCACGGGTAAAGGCACGATCTGTAACATGGGTGCTGAGATCGGGGCTACCACTTCTACCTTCGGTTATGATGAAAGCATGAGTCGCTACTTAAAAGCAACGGGTCGTGCGGAAGTAGCAGCAGCAGCTGATCAGATTAAATCCTACTTAACCGGTGATGCGGAAGTTTATGCAAACCCTGAAAAATATTTTGATCAGGTCATTGAAATTAATCTAAGTGAACTGGAACCACATTTGAATGGCCCATTCACCCCGGATCTGGCTACTCCTATTTCTAAAATGAAAGAAGAGGCTGCAAAAAATAATTGGCCTACAAAAATTGAAGTGGGATTGATCGGAAGTTGTACCAACTCTTCTTACGAAGATATCAGCAGAGCAGTAAGTCTGGCGAAACAAGCCAAAGAAAAAGGATTAAAATTAAAATCTGAATTCACTATTACGCCTGGCAGTGAACAAGTTCGCTATACGATCGAGCGCGACGGGTTCTTAGATGTATTTGAAAGCGTAGGAGCTAAGGTTTTTGCCAATGCCTGCGGACCTTGTATTGGCATGTGGGACAGAATGGGTGCTGAAAAACAAGAGCGCAATACGATTGTGCATTCCTTCAACAGAAACTTTGCTAAACGTGCAGATGGCAATCCAAATACACTGGCTTTTGTGGCAAGTCCTGAACTGGTAACAGCTTTAGCTATTGCGGGTGATTTGAATTTCAATCCGCTTACAGATACCCTTACAAATGATAAAGGTGAAAAAGTAAAACTGGATCCACCGAGTGGTGATGAATTGCCGGTGAAAGGTTTTGCGGTGGAAGACGCAGGTTATCAGGCACCTGCAGAAGATGGCAGCAGCGTGGTAATTGACGTGAAACCCGACAGCAAACGTCTGCAATTACTCTATCCTTTTGCGGCCTGGGAAGGTACAGATTTGAAAGGATTGAAATTATTGATCAAGGCAAAAGGAAAATGTACGACCGATCATATTTCGATGGCAGGACCTTGGTTGAAATTCCGCGGCCACCTGGATAATATCAGCAATAATTTATTGATCGGCGCAACTAATTTCTTTAATGAGAAAACAGATTCTGTTAAGAATCAGCTCACCGGAGAATACGGCACTGTTCCAAATACACAAAGAGCTTATAAAGCAGCAGGTATCGGCAGTATTGTAGTAGGCGATGAGAACTATGGAGAAGGTTCTTCCAGAGAGCATGCTGCCATGGAACCACGTCATTTGGGCGTTCGTGTGGTACTGGTAAAATCTTTCGCGCGCATTCACGAAACGAATCTGAAGAAACAAGGTATGCTGGCATTGACCTTTGCGAATAAAGCCGATTACGATAAGATTCTTGAAGACGATACGATTGATATTGAAGGATTACTCACGTTCACACCGGGCAAACCTTTACAAGTGGTATTGAATCACAAAGACGGCAGCAATGAAACCATTCAGGTGAATCATTCTTATAATGAGCAACAAATTGAGTGGTTCAAAGCCGGTGGAGCATTGAATGTCATCAGAAGCGCTTTTACTAAAGGATAATCAATCAGCATAAATTCTAATCCTCTATAAAATCACAACCAATAATTAGTAATTAATAATTAATAATTAATAATTGCTAATTACTAATTATTAATTAAACACCCTTCCAATTCATCCATCATGTCCTTGCTGCCGATGAACATCGGTACGCGTTGATGCAGCGTCGTTGGTTCTATTTCCAGAATACGCTGTTTTCCATTGGTGGCTCTTCCCCCTGCAACCTCTACGATGAAGGCAAAGGGATTGCACTCATACGCAAGTCGCAGTTTTCCATTCGGCTTATCGGTGGTGCCGGGATACATAAAAATGCCTCCTTTTATCAAACCTCTGTGCACATCGGCCACCATGCTGCCGATATACCGCTGCGTATAAGGGCCTCCGTTGGTCTTATCTTTTTTCTGACAGGCAGTAATATATTCCTGTACACCTTTTTCGTAGCGAAAGAAATTGCCATGATTGACAGAATAAATATTGCCGACAGGAGGACATTTGATATCAGGATGACTCAGGCAAAATTCTCCAATAGAAGGATCTAATGTAAAACCGTTCACTCCTCTGCGGGTAGCATACACCAACATAGTGCTGCTCCCATAAACTATATAACCTGCTGCTACCTGCTGAATGCCTTTCTGCAAAAAATCTTTCTCATTGCAAGGCGTTCCCCTCTCACTCAATCGACGATACACACCGAATATCGTACCTATGGAAATATTGACATCAATGTTGCCGCTGCCATCCAGCGGATCAAACATCACTACATACTTTGACTGATTGCTGATTTCATCATTAAACACAACGATGTCATCAAGCTCTTCACTGGCTATGCCTGCACAACTCACGCCGTGCTGCAGCACTTTCATGAATTGATTATTGGCAAATATGTCCAGCTTCTTCACTTCTTCTCCCTGTACATTCACGCTGCCGTGATCTCCCAAAATATCAACGAGTCCGGCTTTATTGACCTCAACATTTACTCTTTTGGCAGCTAATCCTAAATCGCGCAGCAAGCTACTGAGTTCACCAGTGGCATGAGGAAAATTGCGTAACTGCTGGATGGTAAATTCATCCAGCGTGAGAATCTTTCTGTTAAAATTCATACGATTTCTATTAAAGCAAGCCCCACAAAAGTAAGTGAAACCAATTTAGCTTACAAGTGTTTGTATGCAAGAAATGATTACCCCTCCTTAAAGGTGAAGTACTTTTGAGAAAAAAAAGAGAAGGCAACGACTGCTATTGTAGTCAACAACTTCGCTGCAAGTGCTGTAAATAAGAAGGTTTCAATAAAGACTTTGAGAAAAAAATAGTTCATCAGTATCGCCCCTGCAACAACCACCATGTATTTAGGCAATTGTTCCCGCTTACGACTTTCCGTATTCTGAAAAACTACATATCGACTCAAAAAAAATCCGATGGGAAATGTAACGGTAAAAGAAAGCAGAAAAGCCGCAATATGGGGAGTAAGGGTAATGAATGGCAGGGTTACCAATGATCCTTTGAAAATCAATTCATAGCCTGTATAAAAAAGTAGAATATCCAATAAAGTATTCCCGCCGCCACAAGCTGCATAGCGAAAAGTCTGAATGGGGAAAATCCGTCTGAAGGGCGGATAAAACCAGTCAATAACAGCATGAATAAAGGCGACTGTTCTCACAATTAACATAGTGCAAAGATAAATGCTATGCCGAAAATGTAAAGATGAAACCGATAATGATGAAAATTACCTTCACATCTAGCTTTCACCTTGCTAATTTTGCAGGCATATGAATTCTCTAACGCAAACAACAGCGTCAATAATGAATCAGGAATGGTATCGCAATTGGTTTAACGCTCCTTACTATCATCTTTTATACGAGCAAAGGGATGAAAAAGAAGCAGCTGCCTTTATTGACCGGCTGATCAACCAATTACAACCTCCTCCGAATGCACGCATGCTGGATATCGCCTGCGGCAAAGGACGCCACAGCATACATCTGGCTGCAAAGGGATATTGGGTTACAGGGATTGACATCAGTCCGCAAAGCATTCTTTCTGCAAAAGAAATGTCACATGATCGACTTGAATTTTTCGTCCATGATATGCGCCTTCCCTTCCGAATCAATTACTATGATTATGCCTTCAACTTTTTTACCAGTTTTGGGTATTTTGATACTTTGAGAGAACATCAAAATGCACTACGAAGTATGGCGGCTGCTGTTCGAAAGGGAGGGTATTTTATATTAGACTACCTAAACCCCGTCGTTGCCATAAAAAATCTAACCGAATCCGAAATAATAAGACGGAATAATATTGTTTTCTCCATTACCAGAGAAGCAGACGAGCGGTACATTTACAAAAAAATTACCGTATCAGATCCCGCAATTGCAAATCCACTGCAATTCATGGAAAAAGTAGCCAATTTCAGTCTGAATGATTTCACTCAAATGTTTGGAGCCAATCATCTCAACCTCCTTTCAGTCTCCGGAAATTATCAGCTGGATCCTTTTATAATAGAGGAATCTCCCAGAATGATAATGATAGCCCAAAAAAGCTGAGAACTCAATAGCTTGCAGGAATTGAAGTAATTTTACATCAATGCTTAATTCCTTAATTGAAACCGATCATTATTTATTCCGTCTCATCAATCAGGAATGGACGCATCCCTGGCTGGATGTACTGATGCCGATCATCAGAAATCAATTTACCTGGGTACCGGTATATTTTTTTTTACTTTCCTTCGGCTACAACCATTTTCGAAGACAGCTACTCATGTGGGTGGGACTATTCCTCCTAACTTTCGCCTTAACGGATCTGATCAGCAGTCAAATTTTTAAAGCATATTTTGAAAGACCCCGACCATGTTGGGAAATAGCAACACAAGCGCAGGCTAGAATGCTGATTCCCTGCTCACACGCTTTTAGCTTCGTCTCTTCCCATGCCGCCAATCATTTCGGCATTTCCACTTTTCTTTTCATCACACTAACACCATTCTTCAGACGAAGAAATTTATCTGTCGTCTATGTATGGGCTGGAATGGTCGGGCTGGCGCAGGTATATGTAGGCGCTCATTTTCCGGGGGATGTGGTAGGCGGTGGCATATTAGGCATCCTGATTGGTATCGGAACAGGAAAATTGTCCGCCCTCTATCTCCCTTTGAAGCCTTTTAATGCTCAATCATAAGTTTGCCTGCCCAATGTTCAATTTTATTGTATCTTAGTCGTTCGAACGCAATCTCACATTATTCATTAAAATTTATACATACACCGCGTTCGTAGCATAATGACTGAAATATTCATACTAATCGGCCTGATTATCCTCAACGGATTATTTGCGCTGGCCGAAATAACCCTCGTATCAGCCCGTAAAACAAGACTGGAACTGCTGGCAAAAAACGGCAGCAAAAAAGCCAAGGTTGCCCTGCATCTTTCGGAGAACCCGGAAATCTTTCTCTCTTCCATTCAAATCGGCATCACTCTCATCTCTATATTTACCGGGGTTTACTCCGGTGAAAAATTCAGCGCAGACCTTCAACCGGTCTTTGAAAAAATAAGCTGGCTCGCTCCTTATGCAGAAAGCATATCCACCACCCTGATCGTGATTGGGGTTACTTTGATTTCTATTATTTTGGGCGAACTGATCCCGAAAAAAATCGGACTCATCAACGCAGAAAAAATAGCGCTCGTGGTTGCCTTGCCGATGTTGTATTTCTCTAAAATTGTTCATCCGATAGTTTGGTTACTGAATAAATGCACTTTTGTTTTCTTTAAAATATTCAGTCTTAAACATGCACCCGACAACCAAGTGACAGAAGAAGAAATAAAAGCCATCATTAGTGAAGGAACAGAACAAGGTACTATAGAAGAAGCGGAACAGGAAATCATTGAACGAGTCTTTCATCTAGGAGATAGAAATATCAGTTCGTTAATGACCCACAGAAATGATATCATCTGGTTTAGCCTGACAGACAGAGAAGATGATATCCGTGAAAAAATCATTCAAAATCCGCACTCTGTTTATCCGATTTGCGAAAACACACTTGATGATATCAAAGGAATCGTTTCCATCAAGGATTTGTATGTGGAAGATGATTTCACGCAATTCAAAGATCTGATGAAGCCGGCCTTGTTCGTTCCGGAAAACAATTCAGCGTATCAGGTACTGGAAAAATTCAAAGAGCACAGGGTGCATTGTTGTTTTATTGTAGATGAATACGGCAGTGTACAGGGTATGATTACCCTCAACGATATACTCGAGGCAATCGTTGGAGACATGCCTGAACCGGAATCAGATGAATACGCCGTTACCGCACGCGAGGATGGCTCTTTTCTGGTGGACGCCCAAATACCTTTCTATGATTTCTTAGCTCATTTCGACAGAACGGTATGGATGCACGAAGGAGAGCAGGAATTCAATACACTGGCAGGATTCATTCTTCACACGCTGGAGAGGATTCCTAAAACTGGAGAACAATTTGACTGGAAAGAGTTCAAGTTTGAAATCATTGATATGGACGGACATCGGATCGACAAGATACTGGTTCATTTCCAACCTGCTTAAATCTCTACTCTCTCTACCACATAAATAAGAGAACTGCATTTTTTTCGGTTAAAAAGCGCCTGAAAATTAGAATAAAGAGCAATACATACAGCCTTTATAATACTTCCATTTTTATATTGTTCACTCAGCATGCTCACATAGAAGCTGTCAAACCACATGGGGCGAACCGATCTGATTTTCATTCCATGCAATTGCATTAACCGCTGCATGGCATTAGGCGAGAAATGATACAGATGTCGCGGCACATCATAAGCAGCCCAGGCAGTAGCATAATAGGTGGCATCAAAACTTTTGTAATTCGGAACAGCTATCAGGACTACTCCCTCTTTTTCCAATAATAATTTTATACGTTCAATCAGTTGATGCAAATCGTGTACATGCTCGAGCACATGCCAAAGCGTAATTGCATTGAAACTTTGTTTTGGAAAATTTTCAAGTTCCTTCATCGGATAGACCGATGCTTTATAAAGTTCATGCGCCTTTGCTCTGGCGGAATCTGACGGCTCTACACCAACTGTACTCCAGCCCGCCTGCTCCATCGCATTCACAAAAGCGCCCGTCCCTGCCCCGATGTCTAAATGTCTTCCGAAAGACTTTTGCGTTTCCCTTCTTACCCTACTTACCTTCTGTCTCAAGGTGTATTTACGAACCCAGTGGTACAAATTTGCAATCAAGCCCTTTTGGGTGTCTGTATGAGATATATACTGCTCAGAATGATAGTATCCGGAAATATCTTTTGCATCTGGCACCTCCCGGGTGAATCTCAAAGAACAATCCTTACACTCATCTACCGGAAATATTTCCTGAGATACGGAATAATCTTTCACCTTCTGAAATTCCTCTATGGCAGCAGAACCGCAAAGCGGACAAACCTTGTGTACAATCCTTTCACTCATAATCCTTTTATTCGTTCGATGAAATAATTGAATGGGTAGCAGGCGGATTTTTTTTCTCAAAGGAAGGTTGCCATTGATGCAGATGAAGCAACGAAGGGTTACGAATGAAAAGCACAATCAATGCAAGCATGAATATTATTAACAAACCAACCAACCATTTTAATGATCCGGCAGGAATGATTTTCTTACGATCTTCCAAGATCGCTTTCATTTCATTTCCGGTAAAAATCTTATCCCCTACCAAAACATCTGGAGATGCTTCTTGCCTGATAATTTGGATCGCAGGAATAGCTTCGTAACCCTTCAACTGTTGAAGCTCACTTTTGAAAATTATGCTGGCAGTATCCTCTGATTGAAAAGTACCCACACTTTCCCAATCCCAACTACCTTGTTGCCGCAATTTCTCTTTAAGTGATGACACCCAATCCGAAAGCCGGCTGTTATGAAATTCAATCGTTTCACCAGTTTTTAAAACAAGCCACTTCAATAAATGAGTAGCAGGTACATCCTTCTCGCTGAATTCAATCACGTAATTGCCGGACAGAATGATTTGTTCAAACACTTTCAATGATGCCGACTTTCTATGAACCTTCAAAGACCCAAGTGAAGGAAGCGGAAGCTCTTGATAGTGAAAGAGGTATTCCTCCAGCAAATTCATATATGATACGAACCCATTCATTTTCCTTCAAATGTAAGGCGAATTCCACCAACTACCTGCAAACCCAGTACCGGATAATGGTTCCAGCGCTGATAGGCCTGATTCAGCAAATTATTTCCTTGCAGCCAGGCAGTAAAAAATTTGTTGATCTTGAATTCAGTCTGCAGATTCAGATCCGCCACTGCCTGCAATCTTTTTACAGTACCTAATGTATCATTAAGCACCAACGGACCTTGCCATCCGTAAATGCGCGCATGCAACAACCATTTTTGTGCAGGCTTCCAATACGCTGTTGCATTTACCTGAAACGGAATAAAATGCCAGGGGTTAGCAAAGGTTCTCTGATGCGTTACCTGATAATAAGTCGCCTCGAGCGAAGCACTTAAATTTTCGGACTTTCTCCAGTATGCTTCGGCAACTACCTGAATTGTTTGCATATTCGCCTCGTACACCGGCTCAAATACAGAAGCCCTTTTGGCATTCAGATATAGTACCTGATGATAAAATTGGGTAAACCCTGCCCTCAGGCGATAATGCAAACCATGTGGAAGATCCCCGCGAACACCTGCGAAAAATTCTTCTTTACGAGTATTTTGAGGTGACCATGGACGACTGATCCACGGATTGAGGAGTGTTAGTTGCTGATAATTATTTTTTTGAATACTTGCTTGCCAGCCTGCCATGAAAACAGCTTTTTTGTTTTTCACAAAAGCTTCGAGTCCTATATTAGGCAGCACCAAAAAATTGCCCTGGTCCCATGCAGCTCTTCCACCAATCGTAAAATTCATATCACGTATCGGAAATCGAAAGGAAGGATCTATAGAAAATAGATGGTTTTGATAATTCGATGTATCAACGGTTTGAAAATGGGTTAAGTCTGCATTGACCTGCCACGAGAATACATACTGTGGTCGAAATTCTAAACTCAATGGCAAACGTATCAGGGTATTCCATTCCTTTGTATTTGTTGCATTGAACATTTCAAAACGGAGAGCAGGACGATATTGAAGACTTTTGGCAGCGATGCTGTGGTTCATCCAGCCTAGCTCGACAGTTGCCCGTTCAAAAGGCTGACGAAGCGAATCAGCTGGCGTTTTTGTTGTCAAACTGTCATTCCCGTAAAAAAAATAATTTTCATTCCGATAAGCAAGATGACCAAAAAATCTGCTTTTCCGGTTTTCCTTTTGAAAATCTATGGAGCCATAAACACGATTGCTTTCCTGTAAGCGGATGGATCCCTGTTCAGCATGATAGCCCGCCTGAATTTGATATTGAAAAGATTGACCCGCTCCGCACGCAACAGCAGCCTCCGCAAAAAGGCGATTGAAATTTCCATAACCCATACTTGCCATACTGTGATTACGCAGCTTGAGTGAATCAGGCTGATATGATACAGCGCGTGCTTCGAGCGGCTTCATGGTTACTTTGTATTGCTGATCGGGCAGACTATAGGAAAAAACAGCAGAGAACGGAGATGGCGGAATAGGAGAAGCAGAAAAAGTCAACTTAGAAAAGGGTCGAAGCACCGGTTTATAACTGGACATCACCTCAATAGTCTGAGCCACCCCGGGCTCCTGTGAAAACGTCTGCGTTACCATCGCCAATGACAAAATCAGCATCAACAGTAGTTTTCCTTTGCAAGGAAATAATGTATCGCCTAATTGATATCCGGAATAGTATGAATGAATTCGAATCATAATTCAAATGATCTGTGGTTTACTGATTATTCGTTTTACCAGCTTTCGCTTCCTCTTCCTTAACCTGTAATAATTTCCTTGCGCCCTCTTCTTTCAATGAATTGTCACGCGCGTTTTCCGCAATGCTCTGGTAGGTTGCTTTCGCATTGAAATAATCTTTTTGTGTGTAAAAAATATCCCCCAGCAGCAAATAGGACTTAGTTACCCAAAAAGCGTAAGATCCGCTTTTCTTAATTACTTCAAAAGCCATTTGCTCCGCTGCCGATAAATCGCCTAGCGCAAATTGACAAGCAGCCATTTCATAACCGGCTTCGGCAGCCCACTCTCCTTTGTTGCGACTAAGTACCTGACGAAATGCAACCAGTGCCTTATCAAAAATCTTATTGGCTTGCTCGCTTTTCCCGATCATCAGATAACTCAAAGCCTGATCATCCGTAGCAGCCTGTTTCTGCAACAACAATTCACGAGCAACCAACACGCCCTTTTCAATATTCTTTAATTGATAAAGGCAACGCAGATTACCCCGATAAGATTCAAGTTTAGCTTCATCAGTAGCCGCATATTGTTGTAACAGTTCGTAATAAGGCTGTGCTTTTGCAAAATCTTTCAGATCAAAAAAATAATATCTTGCTACCCAACGAGCTGCTTTTTCAATGTAAGGATTACTCCCTTTTGTACAAATCAGTTCATATACAGGCAGCAGCTCTGACTTGTTGTTCCCGACCATCAGACATTCACTTTTTTGATACAGCACTTCCACCTCTTTACTGCTTCCTGCAAAACGACTCAGGTACTGATCACAGAGTTTGACGGCAGACTTACAATCTCCCGCAGACAATTTAAGCTGAATAGAGGCATACGCTAAAGAATCAGCTTCCGAGCGAGACACTTCTCTGCCCAAAGCGCGCATCTGTGTTTCATACATCTCCGCATTACCTGATTCAAGACAGATGGCTCGAATATTTTCCAATGCTTCAACAGCAGCCTCCGAATAAGGAGCTTTTTTTACAACGGCACTGAATTGCGCCAATGCTTTTTCTTGCTCATCTAAATTATACCAGGCAATGCCCAGTTGCAGTGAAGCTTCAATATGAAATGGATGAGTTGTATCCTGCCGGGCAACTGCATTCAAATAAGGAATCGCTTCCCTGAATTTTTCATCCGACATTAAGCTCATGGCAATCTGCATTATCGCCTCCGGCAATAAGGCACTCGTGGGATAAGACGACTCCATAGATTTCAACAATTCAATCTTCGCTTTAGTGCTGGAGATGCCAAGAATAAGCGCTTGCTGAAAAGTAGCATAATCGGCATTCTGCCATTTAAAATCAATGGACTGCTGATACAATGATTTAGCAGTGCTGTATTTTTTTTGCATAAAGTAACAATCTGCCTGCCGAATCGCTGCATCCTGCTCCATTTTACCGGCTTGCTTATTTACCTGAGGAGCCGCTTTCTGAAATTGCTCCAGTGCTGCAGCATAATTCGCTTCTTTCAGATAACAATATCCAAGATTATAATACGCTGTAATGATATTCGCTTCACCCTGACCCTTACTGCCGGATCGCAGGAATAACAGAAAATATTCTTTCGCTTGCTTAATATCTCCTTTTCTGTACGCAATCTCCCCTTTCCAATAATGAGCTGTCGGTAAAGCTGATCCACTTTTGGGATCATTGATGACCTGATCGAGCAATTTTTCCGCTTCCTGATCCTGCTGATCATTCAGCCACTGCATGGCTCTTCCAAAGCGAATCACCGGAATAATTTGCCGGGTGGCATCTGAAGGTTTTTCAAGCGACTCGAGCAAAACCAAAGCATCTTTGTAATTACTGGTAGCAGCCAGTAAGGAAACCATTAACTCTATTGCCTCTTTACGATAGCTGCTTTGGGGATAGCGCAAATTAAACTGTTCAATAGCAGCAATGGCTTCTCCGTAAAATTGCAATTCGGCTGAAAGCTTTGCAAACAAAAACAAAGCAACCTCCTGTTGCACTGCATCAGTACTGTCTGCTGCGGACATTGAAAAAGCATTGCGAGCCGCTACCTTATCTCCGGTTTGCAAATACACATCTGCCAGCATATAAAGAGCAATGCGACTGAGCTTGTCCGTTCCGGCACTCAGTTCCTTTAAACCAACTGCCGCCTTCTCGTATTGTTTGAGTCGGTAGTAAGAATCATGCAATTCAAAAAAAACATCTCTTCCCACCTTTGAATTAGCGCTTACATACTGACCCAGATACAAAGCTGCTTTTGAATAATTTCTTCTGTCATAATGAATATGTCCAACCATGCGCGCAATTTCAGGTCGAAAGGATACCGTTGTACGCTCAAGTGCTTTCTCCCCTATTGCAAGAGCAGAATCCAAAGCATTTTCAGACAAGTAAATAGATGCCAAATAGAAAGGAACAACATCCTTGTACAACAAAGCAGATTCAATCAAGCGAAAAGAAGTGAGGGCTGTCGCAAAATCTTTTTCCAGAAAACACAGATAGCCATAATAATAATTAGCTTTTTCAAAATAAGCATCGAGGGGTTGCTTGGCGAGTAATTCAAAAAGCGGCTTTGCCTCCGCATAGCGATTGAAATGAAAAAGTGCATAGGCTCTTCTGAATGCGACCTGATTCCTTTGCTCCTTGCTCAGTCCCTCCGCACCGGCACGGGCATCATATTCCATGGAGTTTTTAAAATCATTTTTTCTGAAATAGTAATCTGCCAGCTGAAAGCTCAACTTATTTTTCAGCAGAACCGGATCTTCTCTTTCAATGAATGTTTGAGCAGATTGAATGACTTGTTCCCGTTGCAGTTTCAGCAAACAATCATAGAGATAAAATGCGCCTTCTCTTTGAGCAGCGCTGTTGGGAAATTTCTCTTCCGCATCCCATTGACGAAATGTTTTTTCCAAAAGAGGCAAAGCCAGATCATAGGCTCCTCGTTTGTAGCGGGCTACCCCTTCTTCATACGCAGCTTCTGGGGAAGTTTGAATAGCAGTTGGCTGCCCAACAGCAGTAATAAAATGAATGCAAAAGAGAGCAGTGGCAAGAATTATTTGTTTTAAACTCGTCATAGAAAACGCCGTTTAAGCCGGGCGACTCCGAACAAAGTTAATACCCTGAGCGGAAAGCAAAACCAATTCGTTTT
Organism: Bacteroidota bacterium; assembly: GCA_018970395.1. GTDB lineage: Bacteria > Bacteroidota > Bacteroidia > Chitinophagales > Chitinophagaceae > Lacibacter. Next base: position 8,758 of record JAGWWM010000006.1, on the reverse strand, counting down.
TTTGTGGATAAAAGCGAGGCATATCGTATTTTTGTAATGACTAAAACGCAGGATGATGAAAAAATTAGTTTCCATTCACTACACCCCGGTTGTATTTAATATTGCTTTTCTTCTGCTCCGTCTGGTCTTTGGCATTGCCATGTGTGTGAACCATGGTTTCCCCAAGCTGGTTGGCTTTGCAGAAAAGAAAGAAAAATTTGTAAACTTTCTAGGATTGGGCAGCACGACCACCCTGGTGCTGGTCATTTTTGCAGAAGTCTTTTGTCCTGTGTTAATTATACTCGGATTATTTACCAGACTCAGTGCTGTTCCCATCGTTTTTGCTATGGGTTATGCTTTCTTTATTTCACACGGAGGTGATTTTTGGGGAGACGGAGAAGCAGCCGCGCTATTCATGACCGCTTTTGGAACGATCTTACTCTGCGGACCCGGCAAGATTAGTGTAGATGGATTGATTCAAAAATAAATCATGTTTACAGCAGCAACGAATATCCGGGTAAAATATGCAGAAACCGATCAGATGGGCGTGGTATATCACGGACATTATGCGGCTTATTTTGAAGCTGCAAGAGGCGAAGCTATTCGTTCACTGGGTATTACTTACCGTGATATTGAAAACAATGGTATTCTTATGCCCGTAGTGGAACTCGATATCAAATTCCTTCGTCCCGCTCATTATGACGATCTTCTGAAAGTAGTGACCATTTTAAAAGAGTGGCCATCTGATCATCGGATTCGTTTTCATCACGAAGTATATAATGAAGCAGGAAAATTGCTCACAACCGGTTCCGTACTGTTGTATTTTATCAATGCTGCAGACAAAGCAAAAACGAAAATGCCGGATCTGTTGGCAACTCAATTAAAGAACGCATTCCCCTCTATTATTAATTCTTAATTATTAATTACTAATTATCAATCATCATTCCTCCTCCCTCAATGCCATCCTCATCACCATCGGCGATGAATTGCTGATCGGACAAACCATTGACACCAATAGTGCCTGGATGGCGCAGCAATTGAATGCCATTGGCATTTGGGTAAAAAGAAGAATAGCAGTGGGTGATGATAAAAAAGAAATACAGCAGGCGCTGGATGAAGCGCTAAGCGACGCAGATATTGTTTTGATTACTGGCGGATTAGGGCCTACCGCCGATGATATTACCAAGCCTTTGCTCTGTGAATATTTCGGAGGTAAAATGATAACCGATGAAAAAGTATTGCAGCATGTTACCCATATTTTTCAACATATCCTCAAACGACCGCTGCTGGAAAGAAATTTAAAACAGGCAGAAGTGCCCGACAATTGCAGGGTGCTGATGAATCAGAAAGGCACTGCACCAGGCATGTGGTTTGAAAAGAAAGGAGAAAATGGAACCAATAAAATCATTGTTTCATTGCCCGGAGTGCCGCATGAAATGAAAGGGATAGTGACAGAAAAGGTATTGCCGCTGCTTCAAACAAAACAGAAAACAAGTACCATCATTCACCGAACCCTGCTTACAGCCGGAGCCGGGGAATCGTTTATTGCAGAAAGATTACAAAACTGGGAAGCAGATTTACCTGAAACAATTAAGCTGGCTTATCTTCCCAATTATGGAATGGTACGGTTGCGACTGACCGGCAGAGACCGGATTGATAGTGATATTGAAAGATTGACTGAAAAAAAATTTGAGGAGCTGCAAGATCTTGTAAGCGATTTATTAGTCATTGCAGCAGATGCCATGCCGGAAAAAGCTTTGGGAGATTTGTTGTTAGCCAAAAACAAAACAATAGCTACCGCAGAAAGTTGTACGGGAGGTTATATTGCACATCTGTTCACCAGTATGGCGGGCGCAAGCGGCTTTTACAAAGGGTCTGTGATTGCTTATGACAATTCTATTAAAACCGGGTTGTTGAATGTCAGCAAGAACTTGCTTGAAACAAAGGGTGCGGTAAGCGAAGAAACTGTAACTGCCATGCTTAACGGATTGCTCGAACAGACAGGCGCTGATTATGGCATTGCCGTTTCGGGTATCATGGGGCCGAGAGGAGGAAGCGAAGAGAAACCTGTAGGTACAGTTTGGGTAGCAGCAGGTTCGGCACAACAACATGTTACCAAGTCCTTTCATTTCAGATTTGACCGCCAGCGCAACATACAGCTTACTGCGGTTCAGGCAGTTCTGTTGTTACTTCAATTTATTCGTTCCGAACCCTGAATAATCACTACAAATCTTTACATTTGCGGCGTTAACAGCATTGCTTAGCCAACGGGTAGGTGCCAACCGATTTGATATGCTTGAATTCCTGTAGGGCAACGAGCTGTCGATTGTAAATTAACTTTATATTCAATTACTGATATGGCTACTATTGACATTGTGATGCCCAAGATGGGAGAAAGTATTATGGAGGCCACCATTTTAAAGTGGCATAAGCAACCCGGCGATACCATCAAAGCCGATGAGACCTTATTGGATATTGCTACCGACAAGGTTGACAGTGAAGTTCCTAGCACAGCCAGTGGCGTAATCAAAGAAATTTTATTCAAAGAAAATGATGTGGTGGCAGTAGGTGCCGTGATTGCCCGTTTGGAAAATGAAGCAGCAGCAAGTGCAGCCCCTGTTGTTCATGCAGCACCCGCGACCACTCCTCCCCCGCCAGCGAAAGAAACAACTCCTTTGAGTACTACACAGGATATTCCTTATCAACCGGTAGGCGCTGCCGTTACACCATCAGCGTCCATTCGTTTTTATTCTCCGCTTGTACTGAATATCGCAGGGCAGGAAGGAATTTCGATGACAGAGCTGGAAACCATCCCCGGTACCGGCAATGAAGGAAGAGTTACCAAAAAAGACATTCTGGATTATGTAGGTCAACGTAAAAAAGGTATCACCAATACTTCGGTCAGAGAAAATGTTCCTGCCGTTACGCCTCCTGCACAACCTGCAGTTACCGCAACTCCTGCTGCTCCCGCACCGGTATCGTATAGTGGAAATGTGGAAATTATTGAAATGGATCGGATGCGTAAACTGATTGCCGATCATATGGTGAAGAGCAAGCATACCAGTCCACACGTAACCAGTTTCTCAGAAGCCGATGTTACCAATCTGGTACAATGGCGTGAGCGGATGAAAAAAACATTTGAAAAACATGAAGGAACCAAGCTCACCTTTACGCCGCTTATCATTGAGGCGATTGTAAAGTGCCTGAAAAAATACCCGCTGATGAACAGTTCAATTGACGGTGATAAAATCATCGTGAAGAAAGATATTAATCTGGGCATGGCCACAGCGTTGCCCTCCGGCAATTTGATTGTACCTGTGATTAAAAATGCAGGACAACTCAACTTATCCGGATTGGCGCGTCAGGTGAATCAGTTGGCTGATGCCGCACGCAACGGAAAACTTAAAGCTGATGATACACAAGGTGGCACTTTCACCTTCACCAATGTAGGAACTTTTGGAAGTCTCATGGGTACGCCTATTATCAATCAGCCGCAGGTAGCTATTCTCGCAGCAGGTACGATCAAGAAAAGACCCGTCGTTATTGAAACACCACATGGTGATAGTATTGCCATTCGCCACATGATGTATATCAGCATGAGTTACGATCATCGTATTGTGGATGGCAGCTTAGGCGCTACTTTCCTTACCGCCGTAGCCAATGAGCTGGAAGGATTTGATCCGGAAAGAGAAGCGTGAGAAGAAAGTTGTTGGGTGTTTGTTGTGGGTTGTTTGTTGTTGGTTGCTGGTTACCCAATTACTAATTATTAATTACTAATTCTTAATTCTTAATTATTCATCCTCTTGCATCTCCAATCCATTATTGACGCTCTGGAAAAATGGGCACCCTTGGCGTACCAGGAGTCTTATGACAACTGCGGATTATTGATTGGCGACAGGTCGCAGATTTGTACCGGCATTCTATGCTGTCTGGATGTTACCGAAGCCGTAGTGCAGGATGCGATAGCAAAAAAATGCAACCTGATTGTAGCGCATCATCCCTTGATATTTAAAGGTCTCAAAAAACTGACCGGCTCCAATGCGACTGAGCGCACGCTGGTAGCAGCCATTAAAAGCGAAATAGCCATTTATGCCATTCACACCAATCTGGACAATATCAGAGAGGGGGTTAATCACGCACTTGCCCAAAGATTAGGTTTACAAAAAACAAGAGTACTGCTCCCCAAGAAGGGATTGCTGAGTAAGCTTTCCACTTTTGTACCCACGACTCATTATGAAAAAGTATTGTCCGCCCTTTTCAAGGCAGGAGCAGGTCATATAGGAAATTACAGCGAATGTAGTTTTAGGGTGACAGGAACCGGCACCTTCCTGCCGCAAGAGGGTACAAACCCCTTTAGCGGAACCATCGGAATGAGAAGCAATGAAGAAGAATATAAAATTGAGGTAATCCTTCCGACCAACTCTACCGAAGCGGTGGTAAAGGCATTGCTCGCAAGTCACCCCTACGAAGAAGTAGCCTACGACCTGATGGAATTGTCCAATGAATACGGGGATGTAGGATCGGGCATGGTGGGCTATCTGCCTGAACCGATGGAGGTTGGGGCTTTTTTTGACCTGATTCGGGAGAAGACGGGTATTCCCTGCATCCGCCACTCCGCATGGACGGGTAAAAAAATAGAGAAAATAGCACTATGCGGAGGGGCGGGCTCCTTTCTAATCGGAGAAGCCAAACGTTCGGGTGCGGATATTTTCCTGACCGCAGATCTCAAATACCACGACTTTTTTGAGGCAGACGGAAAGATTATACTTGGAGATATCGGGCACTTGGAAAGCGAGCAATTTACAATTCAGCTCCTGAATGAGTTCCTCTCCAAAAAATTCCCTACCTTTGCCGTCCTTAATTCTGAGGTACAAACCAATCCGGTCAGGTATTGGATATAGCATTCATAGCCACTTCCTGCCTGGATCAACAGATCACTGAAAAAAAAATTCTATGCCTGCAACAAAAGAATACTCCGTAGAAGACAAGCTGAAAGGGCTCATTCTATTACAAAAAATTGAAAGCAAACTGGATGAATTGCACATCCTCAAAGGTGAACTTCCGATGGAAGTGAAAGACCTGGAAGATGAGATTGCAGGCCTTAACGCACGTCGTCTGCGTATTGAAGAGGAAATCAACGGAATTCAAAAATTCATTGATGAGAAAAAAGAAATCATTAAAGAATCACAGGATTTACTCAAAAAATACGAAAAGCAAAGTGACAATGTAAAAAACAACCGTGAATTCGAAGCGATCAACAAAGAAATCGAAATGCAAACGCTCGAAATCAAACTGGCGGAAAAACACATTAAAGATGCTACGGATGATTTGTACGATAACAGTCAAAAACACAAAAAACTAACTGATACTATCTCCAACAAGGAGAAAGATCTTGAGGATAAAAAAAGCGAGCTGGGCAAGATTATCTCAGTCAATGAAAAAGAGGAAAAACAACTGAATAAAGAAATAGATAAAGCCCGCGAAGCCGTAGAGGAAAGATTACTCCTGGGTTACGAGCGTATTCGTAAGAGCTATCGTAATGGCTTATCCGTAGTTCCCATCCAAAGAGACAGCTGCGGCGGTTGCTTCAACTCCATTCCTCCTCAACGCCAGAGTGAAATCAGACAAAGAAAGAAAATCATTGTCTGCGAAAACTGCGGGCGTATTCTGGTGGATGCCGATTTGCACGACAGCATTTCACTTTAATTGATTCAATAATGAACTCCCTTAAGCACTTGCCAACGCAAGTGCTTTTTTATTGTAACGAATCAGACGCTCAACCATTGAAATGAAACCTTTAGTTTTGACATTGTATTATGCTGCAAAAACTTCATATCTCGAATTTTGTCCTCATCAACGAATTGTCCATCGCATTTCCTAAAGGCTTTGCCGCCATTACAGGAGAAACTGGCGCGGGAAAATCCATTATTCTGGATGCCCTGCTGCTGTTGTTAGGACAAAGAGCAGACACACAAGTTTTAGCGGACAAAAACCAAAAAGCCGTAATCGAAGGTGTTTTTTTACCTCATGAAAAAAAACATTTATCTGAATGGCTGCAAGAGCATGACATTGATGAAATGGACGAGATTATTTTGAGAAGAGAAATTAATCCACTTGGAAAATCCCGTGCATTCATCAACGACACGCCGGTCAATCTCTCTCAGCTCAAATCCTTCACTCAAATGCTGATTGACATTCATCAGCAATTCGATACTCAGGAAATGAGTGATGCTCTTTTTCAACAAACCCTGATAGATACCATTGCGGGGTGCCTGAAAGAAACATATGTATTTGAGCAAAAACACCAACAATACCGCAATGTTTCTGGAGAACTGGAAGCGGCTAATCAAATGTTACAAACCCTGAAGGAAGCTGCCTCTTACAAAAGTTTTTTGGCGGAAGAATTGAACGAAGCACAACTCAAAGCGGGGGAAGACAAAGCACTGGAAACCGACTGGGCTCTCATGAAAGAATCAGATGCGCTAACGGCAACCCTCAACGAAGCACTGCATCAGTTACAGGAAGGAAACAATCCCATGCTCGCTTCGCTCAAAAAAATCGAAAACAAACTGAACGGATTCAGCCAGCTCAACGAAACGCTGCAAATGCTTCAGGCACGGTGGTCGGCGGTGCGCATAGAGCTCAATGATATTGCGAAAGAACTGGAATCCATCCTTCAGACAATTGATTTTGATGAAGCTAAAAAAAACGAGGTAATACAAAGACTTGAACTCATCTACCGGCTTCAAAAAAAACATCAGGTCAATTCGTTGGAATCACTGCTTGAAATCAGAGAGGAGTTAGCACATTATCAAAAAAATCTGGAAACAAAGCAGCAACATATCCATCAGTTAACCAAACAAATTGAGCTGCTTCAAAAGGAATTACTTAACGAAGCAGAACAATTACATCAAAAGAGAATTGCGGTGTTACCCGATATTCAAAAAAAGGTTACCACTCTTTTGCAACAAATCGGAATGCCACATGCCCGATTTAAAGTAAATATCGAAAAAACAGCCCTTCATGCCGGAGGCATAGACCGCATTCAATTTCTATTCAATGCCAATGTGCCTACTCAAGCGAAAGAAAAAGAAATCGAATATCACCTGATTGAAAAAGTTGCCAGCGGCGGAGAAAGAAGCCGGCTAATGCTTTGTCTGCAATCAATGGTTGCCGCTCAGATTAATTTACCCACTCTTGTATTTGATGAAATAGATACCGGCATCAGCGGAGAAGCCGCTTTGCAGGTAAGCAAGTTGTTGGCAGATATTGCACAACATCATCAGGTCATTGCCATTACGCATTTGCCGCCGGTAGCCGCAAAAGCAAACACGCAGTTCCTTGTTGCCAAAAAAGAAATAGAAGGAAAAATACAAGCCGAAGTGAAAGCTTTAAATGAAAGTGAAAGAGTAGAAGTGCTGGCAGCCATGCTCGGAGGAAAATCACCTTCCGACGCAACGCGTAAAGCGGCTGAAGAGCTGCTCAGGTCATAATATTAATCCTCTTTACGAGATAAATTTATTTTAGTGCCAATCCTCCAGTCTGGAGTGATTCTATTGCCATTCAACACGCCGCAGATCATATCGATGCGCAGGATCTTAAAAATATTTTCAAGTCCTATATTCCATTCCGAATAAGATTGCTGATTAAACCAAAGGGCGCGTGCCCCCGTTACCAAATGCCAGTTGAGTTTATTAAAAAATGGGAGTTTATTGGTTAAAAATCCGTTCAAATGATATTCTGCAAAAACGGCATTGAACAAGGAGGCAGTATTGCTGAATTGATAATATTCAGGCAACTGAAAAGTATTCAAAAAATCGCCGGAGAAATTAAACCGATTCCCCGCAAAATGCTGCCAGTCCTGTATCGGCGCATTACTGGTATTCAAAAACCCTCCGGCCTTGTATTTCCAATTGAAGGTTCCAAACAAACGAAGATTCCATTCGTCCTGAAGCTCTGCCTGCCATTTATCATAATCCACATTGCTGCCCAAAAGATTCGGGATGCCTTTGGTATATTGAAGATTCAACAAAGGCCATTTAGAGCCGATATTTACTATGCGGTCAGGAAATTCTATATAGGAAGTTTGTGGCTGATACTGCAATCCCACTGTAAATGACAAAGCCTCGTGTCGCTGAAAAGGAGCCGTTAGTACTTCATTGGGGAAATTAGGCGAATAGGTTTTGTTATTTGTTTTCTGCCAAGAAAAATCGGTTGCGTTATCAAAAGGAATACGCTCCTGATAGGAAAGAACTCCTCTCAAAATCAATCCATTCCCCACTCCTTTTGAAAATGCGGCACGCACATAATTGGCTGCATATATTTTCAAATAATTGTCTTCACTTCGCAGGGCATAAAAAGAATTGACAAAGGGATCTACAGGATTGTCAGGATTGTACTGAAAAGGACGCGAGCCACCTGAAAGACTAAAAGTTGATAAATATTTTTTCCCTCCGAAATATTTATAAGTGCCCCATCCATAGAGTCGTTCAGAAGCAAAACCATAACGAAGATGAGGAATCAGTACATGACGTTTGCGATCCGTTACTCGTTGAGTGATTTCAAGAGGCATATCCACCACAAAACCTTCCCCTGGATAAAAGCTGACCGCATTCAGAAGCGGCTCCCATTCATAAGTCCTTTTTTTTCGTTCCTGCGATATCGATTTACCCAATAATAAAATATCCGCCCACTTCACTTTATTTCGAACTCTATCCACCGAATCAAGATAATGAGGGTCTTTTCTTTTTTGCTCCAGACTGTCTTTCTTCACATAATC
>JAGWWM010000005.1 GCA_018970395.1 Bacteroidota bacterium | reverse complement strand
ATTAATTACTTCACTTTCTTCTTCCACTTTTTCATCTTCATCAATCTTACTGATGGCGGCAATTTCATCTTCATCATCTACCCGTATCAGCTTCACCCCCTGCGTGGCCCTGCCCAACTCGCTGATTTGCGCAATGGACATTCGAATGGTGATGCCACTCTTACAGGTAATCATCAAATCTTCTTTTTCCGTCACATCCAGAATGCCTACGAGTGAACCGGTCTTTTCGGTAACATTGATTGTTTTCACGCCTTTTCCGCCTCTATTGGTTACGCGGTATTCATCAATAGCCGTTCTTTTTCCATATCCTTTTTCACTTACTACGAGTACGGTGTGTTCTTTATCTTCTTTATTCACACAGATCATTCCAATCACTTCATCTTTTTCATCATCCACTTCAATGCCACCTACTCCAATCGCTCCACGACCGGTAGGTCTAACTTTTTCCTCGGGGAAACGAATCGCCCGACCGCTTTTAACAGCCATCATGATTTCACTGTTACCATTGGTCATTTTAGCTTCAAGCAACTGATCTCCTTCCATAATGGTGATGGCGTTCACTCCGGTTGTTCTTCTTCTACTAAAGTCTTCCAATAATGTTTTTTTGATCACCCCTTTGCGGGTACACAATACGATATAATGTTCTTTTACAAATTGCTCGTCTTCCAAATTGGCAACATCAATAATGGCTCTGATTTTATCATCAGGAGGCATTTGTATCAGATTTTGTATCGCCCTGCCTTTACTGGTTTTGTCGCCCTCCGGAATCTCATAGCTTTTTAGCCAGTAACATCTTCCTTTCTCTGTAAAGAACAGAAGCGTATGGTGGGTAGAAGCGACAAAGAGATGTTCTACATAATCCTCCTCACGGGTTTTGCTGCCCATGGATCCTCTTCCTCCTCTTTTTTGCTGACGATATTCGGTAACGGAAGTACGTTTGATATAGCCCAGATGTGAAATGGTAATCACCACATCTTCCTCTTTAATCAAATCTTCAATGCGGACTTCATTGTCGAGATAGGTTATTTCTGTCTTACGAACATCTCCGAATTTCTCTTTTACTTCCAGCAATTCTGTTTTGATTAGCTCAAAACGCATGGGTTCGTTAGACAATAATTCTTTCAGATGCGCGATGATTTTCATGAGCTCTTCATATTCTTCCTTAATCTTATCCCGCTCCATCCCCGTTAAGCGCTGCAACCTCAGTTCCAGAATAGCTTTTGCCTGAATTTCATCGAGTCCCCAGCCTGCATTAATCAGGTTTTCTTTCGCCACTTCCGGAGTAGCAGAAGCACGGATCAATGCAATCACTTCATCGAGATGATCCAGTGCAATTAGATAGCCGTTCAGAATATGGGCTCTTTCCTGGGCTTTTCTCAATTCATACTTTGCTCTTCTCACTACAATTTCGTGGCGGAATTCAATGAATTCAGAGATAAGGTCTTTCAGATTTAAGGTCTTGGGACGACCTTTTACCAACGCAACATTATTGATACCGTAAGATGTTTGCAGTTCGGTATATTTATAGAGCTGGTTGACTATGACATTGGCAACACCATCTTTTTTAAGATCAATAACGATACGAGTACCTTCTTTCTGGTTACTCTCATTATTGACATTGCTGATGCCTTCAATCACTTTTTCATTAACGAGCTGACCAATTTTATCGGTGAGCATATCGCGGTTTACCTGATAAGGCACTTCCGTGATAATTATTTGTTCTCTACCGCTTGATTTTGTTTCGATATTCACTTTTCCTCTCAGCACTACCCTTCCTCTTCCGGTGTGAAAACCGGCTTTGATGCCCTCCATGCCGTAGATAGTGCCTGCCGTTGGGAAATCAGGCGCTTTGACGTGCTGCATGAGTTCATCAATGGTAATTTCGCGATTATCAATATATGCAATACAACCATCAATCACTTCACTCAGATTGTGCGGCATCATATTGGTGGCCATACCTACGGCAATACCGCTTGAACCGTTGACTAATAAGTTAGGAATACGTGCCGGGAGAACCGTTGGTTCTTTTTCAGAATCGTCAAAATTGAGTTGAAAATCTACTGTTTCCTTGTCAATATCCGACATCATATTTTCAGTCAGACGCGCCATTCTGGCCTCTGTATAACGCATCGCAGCCGGACCATCTCCATCCTGATTACCATAGTTACCTTGTCCGTCAATCAGGGTATAACGCATACTCCATTGCTGCGCCATACGCACCATGGCATCATACACAGCCGTATCACCGTGGGGGTGATATTTACCCAATACTTCCCCTACGATACGGGCGCTTTTTTTATAGGGTTTATTGTACTGAATGCCCAGTTCATTCATCGCAAAAAGTATGCGGCGATGAACGGGTTTGAGTCCGTCACGCACATCCGGCAGCGCACGACCTACAATGACCGACATACTATAGTCAATGTAGGCAGTTTTCATTTGTTCTTCAATATTTACCGGGATGATATTTCCGTTTCTGTCTTGTTCGTTGGGGGTTGAATTTTCCGTATGATCCATAAAATTGTAAAACCTCTGATTTAAGGCAGTCAAAGATACTGAAAATATCAAAATTTATCTTTTACTTTACGCCCTTTGAAATAATCTTGCCATGCAACATAATAATCAATACTACCCCTCCTATTTGAGACTGGAACAACTGCTCGATTGTCAGCATCCGCTGAGTTTTGAGGAAGGACAAACCCCCGCTCACGATGAAATGCTTTTCATTATCATTCATCAGGCATATGAATTGTGGTTTAAGCAATTATTGTTTGAGCTGGATTATGTAAAAAAAGTATTCAATAAAGAAAAAGTGGACGACAACAGTGAAGAGCTCAATCTGTGCCGGCATCGGCTGGGACGAATGGTTCGGATCATGGAGTTATTGAATCAGCAGGTGGCGGTGCTGGAGACTATGACGCCGCTTGATTTTCTAGAGTTCCGCAATCTGCTTACCCCCGCTTCCGGATTTCAGAGCAAGCAATTCCGTTTGCTGGAAGCATCGCTGGGATTAAAGATGGAGAAACGCCATCAGAAAGATTATTACAAACGCACCAATGAAGGCGGTTTTACCCAACCTGATTATCAGGAGATCAATGCAGAAGAAACGGTTGAAAGCCTGCTACAGCAGATCAACCGCTGGCTCGAGCGGATGCCTTTCTTTGATGAAAAATACTGGGTGGACTATCAGCCCGAAGCGGTGGAAAAAATCGCTCATCATCCATTCTGGGATGATTATAGAACTATTTATAAAAACAGTCTGACCCATAATGAAGAAAATCAACTGAAAGGATTCGACGAACATTTTCTGTATGGTCAAACATATGAAGACAGTCTTTCTCCTGCCGCCAGAAGGAGTGCTTTGTTCATCATGCTTTACCGGGACTTTCCCGTCTTTCAAACCTCTTTTCAGATACTGGATAAACTAATTGAACTGGATCATTTATTTGCCGGCTGGAGACATAAACATTATGTGATGGTAAGGCGTATGATAGGCATGCGCGTGGGGACAGGGAATACCAGCGGTGCCGGTTATTTGGAAGGGGCAGTACAGCAACATTATATCTTCAAGGATTTATCCGGATTAGCTACTTTTTTGATTGAGCGAAGAAAATTGCCGGCGCTTCCGAATACATTAATACAGGCATTGGGTTTTCGGGGCTAATTCAGTTAATTTTGCTTCAAATTTATCAACCGGATGATTTTCAGAAGCAGAGCTCCATTACGAATTGGATTGGCAGGAGGAGGTACGGATGTGAGTCCATATTGCGATTTATACGGAGGAGCTATTTTAAATGCTTCCATTTCCTTGTATGCTTATGCCCATCTGGAATTACTGGAGGATGATACAATCATCCTTTCAGCAAAAGACCGGAATGAACACGTGGAATTACCTTTAAGCGTGACCTTGCCGGTAGATGGTTTGCTCAATCTGCACAAAGGAGTGTACAACCGCATTCGCAAAGATTACGGATGGAATTACAGAGGCTTTCGGTTAACTACCTATTCAGATGCGCCTGCAGGAAGCGGACTAGGCACTTCCTCTACCATGATGGTTGCGATATTGGGCGCATTTAATGAGTTATTGAAGCTTCCATTGGGAGAGTATGATCTTGCGCATTACGCGTATGAAATAGAAAGAATGGATTTACAATTGGCAGGAGGCAGACAGGATCAGTATGCGGCTACTTTTGGGGGAGTGAATTTTATGGAGTTTTACAAAGATGATCAGGTGATTGTGAATCCTTTGAGGATACGGCAGGAATACCTGGATGAGTTGCAGAATAATTTATTGTTGTATTACACCGATTCCAGTCGGGATTCCGGAACCATTATTAAAGCGCAGCAGCAGAATGTTACGGAGAAAAAAGAGAAGAGCATAGAAGCCATGCATCAGTTGAAGGAGCAGGCAAGGATGATGAAAGAAGCGCTGTTGAAGGGAAAGCTGGATGCGCTTGGGGAGATACTGGATTATGGATTTGAGCAAAAAAGAAAGATGGCAGATCATATTTCGAATACACGCATTGAGGAGATTTATGCCCACGCCCGCAAGATGGGCGCGACCGGCGGGAAGATCTCCGGTGCGGGCGGGGGCGGATTCATGATCTTCTACTGCCCTGGCATCTCCCGTTATAATGTCATCGAAGGACTTAAAACATTCGGCGGTACCTGCCGCAATTATCATTTCACTCAACAAGGATTAACCGGCTGGACAACCGGCAAATAAAACAACTCAACTCATGGACAATATTAAAAAAATTATCAGCGCCTCCATCGAAGTAAAACAAGCACTTCTCGCTGATGAAGTTATGCTTGAAAAAATAGAAGCAGTCAGCAACCTGATCACAAAAGCCTTTCAAAACGGAAAAAAAGTTTTATTCTGCGGCAATGGCGGCAGCGCTGCCGATGCACAACACCTTGCGGCTGAATTCAGCGGCAGATTCTATACTGATCGTGACGCTCTTCCTGCCGAGGCACTGCATGTCAACTCCTCTTACATGACAGCCGTGGCCAACGATTATAGCTATGATGTAGTCTATGCACGACTGGTAAAAGGAATTGGAAATCCGGGCGATGTGCTCATTGGCATTTCCACCTCCGGCAATTCTAAAAATATCGTCGAAGCCATCAAGGTTGCCAATGAAAAAGGAATGACTACCGTTGGTTTAACCGGTGAAAAAGGCGGCTTAATGAAAGAATTTTGTCCCTTTCTTTTCAATGTTGCTTCCAATGATACGCCCCGCATTCAGGAAACACATATCCTGATTGGTCATATCATTTGTCAACTCGTTGAAGAAAAATATTTTAATACCACCGGAAAATAATTCAATGTCTTGTTCCACAGCCATCGTATTAGCAGGCGGATTGGGTACCCGCTTACGCTCTGTGGTGAGTGACCTGCCCAAATGCATGGCACCGGTGAATAGCCGACCTTTTATTGATAATGTCATCCGTTACCTGCTTCAATATAAAATCAACCATTTTGTTTTTTCGGTTGGTTACAAAGCGGATGCTATTCTCAACCATATTCAAACAAATTATCCTGAACTGAATATCACTTTCGCTATTGAAGAGGAACCGCTTGGCACAGGTGGCGCCATCCGCTATGCGATGAGGGAAGTAAAGGAGGATCAGACATTCGTGCTGAATGGAGATACTATTTTTGAAACCAATCTGGATGAACTGAATAATTTTCATCATTCAGTTGAGGCTGATTGTACCCTTGCACTGAAGCCCATGCGTAAATTTGATCGTTATGGTGTAGTTGCGACAGATACGGCGGGGAAGGTAATCGGTTTTCAAGAAAAAAAATATTATGAATCGGGCTTGATCAACGGAGGTATTTACCTGATAGAAAAAGAAAATTTTATCCGGAAATCGTTTCCCAAAGTTTTTTCTTTTGAAAAAGATTATCTTGAAAAATATCTTTCTGCCGACAAAATATACGGCTATACCAGTGATGCTTTTTTCATAGATATCGGCATTCCTGAAGACTATCAACGTGCTCAACAAATATTCCATGATTGATATGAATAACTCACGCACTGCACTACCCGACATTGATAAAACCTGGACTTTATTTCTGGACAGGGATGGGGTGATTAACGAGGATGTGGTTGGTGATTATGTAAAAAGAAGAGAGGAATTTATTTTCAGAGAGGGAACCTTATCTGCACTGCAAATTTTAAAACCCCTCTTTGCAAGAATAATCATCGTAAGCAATCAAAGAGGAGTAGAAAAGGGATTAATGACGCCCAATGATTTAGAAGACATTACCGCATTTATGTTGTCAACTATTCAACAGTCAGGCGGCAATATAGATCAGGTTTTTTATTGCACTTCTATCCAAAATGAAGATCCGAATCGTAAACCGAATATCGGCATGGCCTTGCAAGCACAATCATTGTTTCCTGAAATCAATTTTTCAAAATCTATTATGGTTGGGAATATGCCCGGGGACATGCTTTTTGGAAAAGGGATAGGAGCTTTTACTGTTTATCTCCCTACCCGACCGGAAGAAATTCCTAAAGAAAATACAGTGGACGCGGTGTATAAAGATTTGTTAGCTTTTGCGAATGATCTCATTGGAAAAACAGAATAACCGTAATTTTAAATATGGCTCGTTTTCGACTTTTAATTCCAGGAATTTTATTACTGATTGGCGCTCATTCCACCTGCGCACAATCATTAACGCCAAACCAAAAGACAATTCTGCAAATAAAAGAAGACTCTTTACAATTTTTTGGATTCAATATCATTAATGCGGCAGAGGGTGCAGATCGACTCAGGAGCGATAGTAATTTTACAAGAATCATGGTACGTGCACTGAAAGTCCCCTATTCTTTTCAGTATCCTTTTGATTCCTTGATTACAATTTCCAAGCTTATGGCCCCCGATAGCAGTTTTCGGATATTTACCTGGCAGCTGGTCAAAGATGATGCCTATTGTCGCCAAAAAGGATTCATCCAAATCAATACCAAAGATGGCTCACTGGAATTATTTCCTCTTCGGGATGTGAGTGAGTTTGCCGAACATCCAACCGATACAATTGCCAATCATGGTGGCTGGATCGGAGCGGTTTATTACAAAATGATCACCAAACAATTCAGGGGAAAAAACTACTATACCCTTTTCGGATACGATGAAAACAATCAGCGTTCTACCAGAAAATGGATTGACATTCTTTCCTTTAACGAAAATAAACAACCTGTTTTTGGACTAAACAGAGGTTTTACTTTCGAAAAAGATTCTCTACCCCTGCCGCCGCAAAATCGTTTTATGCTGGAATATAAAAAGGATGGTAGAGCCCGTATTCAGTTTGATGAAGAAATGGATATGATTTTACTGGATCATCTGATTTCTGAAACCAACGAACCGCAAAAGAAATACACCTTAATTCCAGACGGAGACTACGAAGGATTTATATGGAAAGAAGGGCGCTGGCAACATATTGAAAAAGTATTCACCCAAAAACTTGAAGACGGTCAGGCTCCTGTTCCTGCTCCATTTAAGGATAAAGAGTCGATACTGCCGGATGGAATGCGTTAGATTTTGATTCGTAGCGTCATCCTGAGCAAAAGCGAAGGATCTCATATTCAGGTGTTTCGGTTTTACTCAACATGACGTCAAACATGCTCCTTTGCGTGAAACAAATATATACCTTTAATTATTGCTTAATTACTAATTATTAATTTTCAAAATGCGTACTTCCAGCTTCAAATTCCTTCTTCTTATCCTTCTAGTTAGCTGCCGCCCAACTCTTACGGGCAAATACCCATATTCAAAGGAACAACTGTTGCAGGATAGCAAACAGATATTATACCTCACAATTCTCACACAAAAGGACACGCTCAATAATACATTCCATAACGAAATCATTCAGTTTCAAATAGCAGCCGGAAAACTTAAGTCTTTTGCAGAAGGCAAGAAGGAAAAAGGCAATCCGGGCAATTGGAAGATCAGTATACTCGATAAAAAAAACAGGATTATTTGCAGTCAATACTTTCAGAATTCCTTGAATTCTGAAAGGGAAGTTTTTAGTGAAAATGGCCAAATTGAACTTCGAAAAACACTTCTTGCTTCCACTCAAACCCCGCTTCGTTTTCCATATCTTCCACAAATGAATAAAATTCAGATAGATACGCTAACTTTATCATTACAACCGGTTACGATATTCAGTCACGTATTTCCCGATGCATATAAATTAAAATAGCGGGTTATGTTTTCAACCAACTTTTTTTTATGTAGGGTCATTCTTATAGCAGTATTTTTCTGCTTTTCCATACAATCAATTGCCCAAAAATTCAAATTGGACACCATCCTTTTAAATGGTCCAGTTGACAAACGAATCAATATGGTTTATCTGGGCGATGGCTATACGCAAAATGAAATGACCAAATTTGTGAGTGATGTAAACAAATCCCTTTCACTCTTATTTGAAACTTTCCCTCTAAATCGTTATAGAAACTATTTTAATGTCTTTGCCATTGAAGTAGTTTCTCCACAAAGCGGCATTAAACATCCAAGAACAGCCGGTGATTGTCCTGTTGCATCAGAACATGGCGCGATTAATCCGAACAACTATTTTGGAACCACTTTTGATTTTGCAGGTATTCATCGACTTGTTGTTCCGCAGAGTTACAGCTTAATCAATCAGGTGTTAGCCACTAATTTCCCTCAATATGACCAGGCGCTTATTATTGCCAATACAAGTTTTTATGGAGGATCAGGAGGAGATTTCGCAACCGCTACCGCTCATCAAAGCGCTCCTGAAATCATGATTCATGAAATTGGACATTCCTTCGCCTTGTTGGCTGATGAATATTGGGCGGGATCTCAGTTTGCCAGAGAAATGCCGAATATGACTCAGCAAAAAAATCAACCCCTCGTTAAATGGAAAAACTGGCTGGGGACTCCCAATATTGGAATTTTCCCACACACCGGTGATCCCAATTGGTTCAAACCCAGTACAGGCACTTGTAAGATGGAAATGCTATTTAAGGAATTTTGCTCCGTTTGCACAGAGACTTTTATTGAACGAATCCATCAGCTTACCAACCCGATTGAATCTTTTTCACCCAATAATAACACCCCACTTTCCATTGAGAACAATATGACGTTCAAAGTAAAATCACTTACTCCCTTGCCGAACACATTAAGACCAACCTGGACTTTAAACGGAGTAAAACAAACCAATCAGACTGATAGTCTTATGCTCAATGTAGCAGCGCTTAACGGAGTCAATCACACTTTACAGTACAGTATTACCGACACGACACTCTTTTCAAGGGCTGACAATCACCAAAGTTTACATACCTATAATGTGTTATGGAACATCAACAAAACAACCGGCATCAGCGAGCCGGATTTGATTGAAGCCTCGCTGCAACTCTATCCCAACCCAACAGAACAAGCTTTGAATGTATCGGTGAAATTCAACAAGCCCTCAAAAGCGGAAATACGTATTGTTTCGATGGATGGAAGAGAAGTTTATAAAAGCGGTACTCAATGGTATCTTGGAGGAAGTCATCAATTCAACATTGATCTCAATAATTTAAAAGTAATTTCAGGAACGTATATATTTCAGTTGGTGGTAAACGGAAATACCATCACCAAAGAATTTATTCGGCTCAGATAATTTTTTTTAATCATCCAGCTTCAGCACTGCCAGGAAAGCTTCCTGCGGTACTTCTACGTTGCCAATCTGACGCATGCGTTTCTTCCCTTCTTTCTGTTTCTCCAATAACTTGCGTTTACGGGAGATATCACCTCCATAACATTTTGCAGTAACATCCTTACGCATCGCAGAGATGTTTTCGCGGGCAACAATTTTAGCACCAATAGCTGCTTGTATCGCAATCTGGAATTGTTGACGAGGCAAGAGTTCTTTTAGTTTCTCACATAGTTTTCTGCCGAAATCCTGCGCCCGGCTTCTGTGAATCAAAGCACTTAATGCATCTACCTTATCACCGTTCAATAGGATATCCATTTTTACGATATCCGCCTCTCTGAAACCTATGGGAGAATAGTCGAAAGACGCATATCCGCGGGTTTGAGATTTCAGTTTATCGTAAAAGTCAAATACAATCTCCGTGAGCGGCATTTCAAACAAGAGTTCTACCCTTGTCTGAGTCAAATAACTCTGATTGATCAGAATCCCTCTTTTACCGAGACACAGCGTCATAATATTACCGATATATTCAGGCTTGGTAATAATCTGTGCCTTAATGTAAGGTTCCTCAATCCGATCCATCTGTGTAGGATCGGGCATTTCAGCCGGATTATTGACAATAATTTTTTCGCCCTTGGTGGTATAGGCAATAAAACTTACGTTAGGAACGGTAGTAATTACCGTTTGATTATACTCTCTTTCCAAACGCTCCTGTATGATTTCCATGTGCAGCAAGCCCAGGAAGCCGCAACGGAAACCAAAACCAAGTGCTTGTGAAGTTTCAAGTTCAAAAGTGAGCGAGGCATCATTGAGTTGCAACTTATCCATGCAATCGCGCAGTTCTTCAAACTCATCGGTAACTACCGGAAAAATGCCGGCAAACACCATAGGTTTCACTTCCTGAAAACCGCGTATAGCTTCTTGCGTAGGATTATTGGCAAGTGTAATGGTATCCCCCACTTTAACCTCTTTGGCATTTTTGATGCCGGTAATAAGATAACCCACGTCTCCGCAACTGACTTCATTCTTCTCCGTCATCTTCAATTTCAGAATGCCGATTTCCGTCGCATCATAATCCTTATCTGTACTTACAAATTTTACCTTATCCCCTTTTCTTATTTTACCATTCAGGATTCGGAAATAAACAATCACTCCCCTGAAACTATTAAATACACTATCAAAAATCAAAGCCTGTAAGGCTTCGTCAGGTTTGCCGGTCGGTGGAGGAATACGATGCACAATAGCTTCTAGTATTTCTTCAATTCCAATCCCTGCTCTTCCACTTGCTAAAAGTATTTCTTCGGGTTTGCAACCAATTAAATCAATAATCTGATCCTTTACTTCCTCAATCATTGCTCCATCCATATCAATTTTATTAATGACAGGTATGATTTCAAGATCATTTTCTATAGCCAGATATAAATTGGAAATCGTTTGGGCCTGAATTCCCTGGGCAGCATCTACGAGCAGCAAGGCTCCTTCGCAAGCAGCGAGGGCACGACTCACTTCATAACTAAAATCCACATGGCCGGGCGTATCAATCAAATTGAGCACGTACTGCTGTCCATCTTTCGCCTTATAATTAATTTGAATTGCATGACTTTTAATCGTAATGCCCTTTTCTCTTTCCAAATCCATATCATCCAATACCTGATCCATCATTTCACGTTCACTGATGGTATTAGTGGTTTGTAACAGACGATCTGCCAGGGTTGATTTGCCATGGTCAATATGAGCGATGATACAGAAATTTCTGATGTGTTGCATGCGTAATGATTATTCCGCTTTAAAAGCGACTGCAAAGGTAACAAAAAAGCGGCAGGAAGGGATTAACTTGCAGTCGTGCTTCGTTTAAACAACATAACACTCACACAATTCAAGAATTATTCCCAAAATTCTTTTGATTTTAGTGGAAATATCATTGCTATTTACGGAAAAAACGGAGCAGGTAAAACCAATCTGCTGGACGCGATTCATTATTTGAGTTTTACCAAAAGTTATTTTGGAAGTCAGGACACCCAGCAAGTACAAACCGGTTGCGAAGGATTCAGGATAACCGGTGATTTTTCACTCAAAGAAAATATTCATCCGACCAATATCGTACTTCGGGAAAGCGGCAAAAAAGAAGTCGGCTGTAACGGGGTTTTATATGAAAAATTCTCTGCTCATTTAGGTCGTTTTCCGGTGGTAATGATTGCTCCTGACGATATTGAATTAATCAACAGCGGCTCAGAGATCAGGAGGCGTTTTCTCGATACACTGTTATGCCAAACCGACACAGACTATCTTCAAGCCCTTATCCGGTACAATCGGGTATTACAACAACGAAATAGTTATCTGAAACAGGCAGCCGTTTTAAAAAGAAAAGATGAGGATTTGCTGGAAACGCTGGATGAACAATTATCATCTGCCGGTACCATTATCTATGAAAAAAGACAGGCTTTTGCTCCCGTATTCAAAGAACTGATACTGAACTATTACCTCGAAGTATCGGGTACACCAGAAAAAGTTGATTTTTTTTATGAGAGTCAACTCGCGCATCAATCGCTCGAAACCCTACTCAAGCAATACCGCGAAAAAGATTATATCCTTCAGCGAACCAACTGCGGCATTCACAAAGACAATCTGGATTTACTCCTCGATCAACAACCCTTTAAAAATCGCGGCTCTCAGGGACAAAAGAAAAGTCTTTTGTTCGCGCTTAAACTAGCCGAAGCAGCTACCTTAACTCAAAAAAAAGGGTTTAGTCCTATCTTGCTGTTGGATGATGTTTTTGAAAAACTGGATACCCACCGAATGACCAATCTGCTGCTGCATATTTGCAGACAAATGAAATCCCAACTCTTTCTGACAGATACTCACCGAGAGCGAATAGAAGCTGTTTTTCAACAAATTGGAATGCAGGTTGATTTTATTGAGATTGGAAAGGATTGAATTAAAAAATTATCTTTGAAGAATGGCACAGGTTTCACTTCAACAGGCAATGCAGGAACTACTCAAAAAAAGTCGGTTTCACCAGCGAGTACAGGCATTGCAGATTAAAGATGTATGGGCGGAAATTATGGGTAAAACGATTGCACAGTACACAGATGACATTCAATTAATAGAAAATAAATTAATCATTACCACCCATACGGCACCCCTTAAACAGGAGCTCATGTTTCAGCGAGAAAAAATCAAAAACAGGATCAATGAACACCTCAATGACTACGCTGTTCATGAAGTACACATCAAGTGATTCTTATCACTCAGGATAATCCCTCTCCGGTTGTTAAAAATCGATTGATAGTCGCTGCGATAACAGCAGAATTTTGCAACTGCATACATTTAAAGTGGCCTTTAGGACACTTGTCGCCACCTATTTTGGAACAAGGGCGGCAGTATAATTCCTTGACTTCAAAAATCATATTCGGCACTTGTTTTTCTCCATAATAGGGATACATTCCAAATGCGGGAACGGTATTTCCCCAGATACTTACAATAGGTTTTTTAAAAGCTGCTGCTATATGCATTAACCCGGTATCATGTGTAATTACCATTTTGGATTTTCTGACCACATCTGCACTTTTATTAAGTGAAAATTTGCCGCAAGCATTATAAATTTTAATCCTGTCTGCTTCAGCAATCTCCTCTCCTCTTAACTTATCCTCTTTGCCTCCCAGCAGTATAATTGGATGATCAATTTGAACACATAATTCTTTAAGTTGTGGAACAGGCATTCTTTTCGTAGCATGAGCCGCACCGATAACTACAGCTACATACCCAGCTATATGGGAAAATGGCAAATCATCTACTTGTAAACGATTCTCTTCAATAGTAAAATAATCCAATCCCATCCCGTCATTCTTAACCCCTAACGAATGTACAGTTTGAAGGTAGCGATCTACGATATGAATATTGGGCAACAGATTGAACTTAAAATTGGTATAAATCCATTTTTCAATATTGAGCTTTGGAAAAGAAAAAGATTTTTTTCCTAGCCGTCTTTTTATGCGGGCTGTTCTTAGATTATGATGCAGATCAATAATCAGATCGAAAGATTCCGATTGCAATTCGAGCAACAAGTCCGACCAGCTTTCTTTCAAATAATGGATAGCATCAATATAGGGATTGTTTTCAACTACAGATTTAAATTCGTATTTGGTCAGAAAATGAATTTTTACTTCCGGAACTTGTAATTTCAAACAACGAACCACCGGACTGGTAAGCACTATATCACCAATGGAAGAAAACCGAATGATAAGAATTTTCATCGTGATATAAGATTAATGTAATAAACTTTCCCCTTCAATGTAATTCAAATCTTTATGAAAAGTTTCTTCAGTGAAATAAACGGCCGTAAACGCAATTACAATTACCAGCAGTCCGGTAATCATGCCACTCTGTGTTAGCGACCAGCCCCATGACTTTTGAAAGAGATCTAAAAATAAAAGATTCATTAAAGGCAATGCTCCTCGTACCATATTCGGAATGGTAGTAGCAGCAGTTGCTCTTAAATTGGTGCCGAACTGTTCTGCCCCCATTGTTACAAAAATGGCCCAGAAACCGCTGCTGAAACCCAGTAATGCGCAAATAAAATACATCTTAGTATCACCATTGTTTAAAGGCGAATAAAAAAGAACGACAGAAAAAATAGTTAATGCATAAAAAAGATACAGTGCTTTTTTTCGGCTTTTAAAATACTGACTCACCAGTCCAATCAGTATATCACCAATAGCAATGGCGGTGTAAGCATACATAATAGAGCGACCGCTGTCGAGCGCGGTTTCACCGTAAAAATCTTTGGCAAAACGATTGCTGTAGTTCACCAGAATTCCAATCACATACCAGGTGGGCAGTCCGATTAAAATCGCTTTCATGTATTTTTTAAAACGACCTGCATCATTGAAAAACATCAACACATTTCCCTTGCTTACATTAGATTGCTTTAATTGTTCGAACATGCCGCTTTCCGCTACACTCACGCGAAGCAATAAAAGACCGATTCCCAAGCCGCCGCCAATCTTGTAACACAAGCGCCAGTCCTGCGTGTATTGAAACGTATAATAAGCAAAAACAGCCCCAAACAATCCAACCCCTGCAACTAAAGAAGTACCAACCCCACGCTTCGATTTGGGCAGCAGTTCGCTGACCAAGGTGATGCCGGCACCCAGTTCTCCGGCAAGCCCAACTCCCGCAATAAAACGGGCATAGGCGTACTGATCCAATGTTGTTACAAAACCCGTCCAGAAATTAGCAACAGAATACAGTAAAATAGAACCAAACAAAACGCTGAGGCGACCTTTCTTATCTCCCAGCGTCCCCCATAAAACGCCACCAATTAATAACCCTGTCATCTGCCAGTTGATGATCTTTGCACTAGCTGCGAGTGCAGCAGATTTATCAGCTAAATCAATTCCTATTCCGGAAAGACTGGGTTCTCTTACAATAGTAAACAACAACAAATCATAGATATCTACAAAATAACCTAGCGCGGCCACTAATACAGGCAAAGAGAAAATAGAATATGTAAGTTTTGGTTGCATGATTTCGAAGAAACTATTCAGGCAGTTTTTTTCTTCGCAAAGAAAAACTTCCAAAGAACCGGAGCAGTTGTAACCGCAATAATGATGATGACAATCAGCTCCAGTTTATCTTTCAGCTCAATTCCAAATTGTTTTTTTACCCATATTTGAAGAAAGTGTCCTGCAAAAATCATACTCACTACCCAGGAAATACTGCCAACCACATTATAAAACGTAAACTTCTTTTTATCCATTCCTACAATACCCCCAATAATGGGTGCGAAAGTGCGGATGAATGGCAAAAACCTTGCGAACACGATAGCAGCCCCTCCGTGCTTATCATAAAAACCCTGCGCCTCAGTCAGATATCTTCTTTTAAAAAGCATATTGTCTTTCCAGTGATACATGGAGGGACCTACTTTTCTTCCTGTCCAGTACCCCACTGCATTGCCCAGAATACCGGCAACGGCAAGCAAGGAACAAAGCACCATCAAATCAAGTGATTCATATTGTAGATTTTCCATTCCGATTACTTTCAGAAACTCACGACTTAAATTGCTGCTGTAAATGCCGGCTACAAATAGCAAACTATCACCGGGTAGGAAAAATCCTGCAAATAGTCCCGTTTCAGCAAAAATGATAAAGATCAGCAACCACAATCCGCCGTGAAGAATATAAAACATCGGATTCATGATATCTTTCCAGGTAAATCTTTTCTGGAGTACAATTGTATCGCCGTTTTTTAAAGACCGGGCATTTAAAGTGAGAGCATCATAATCCTGAGAAGAGAGTGTAATCATACCGGTATTAAAATCCGTATCCACAGTAACTAAACCGTCTTTTTCAGTTTGATATTGCTTGTTTCCAATATTTACGGCCCCAACGCCGGACTCATACTGATTTACCAATTTAAGGGTAAGGCTTTTCTGAGCCATCGTTACAACTGAACACAACATCAAAAGAGAAAACAACAAATTCAAACGCATCGTCATCAATTTAATTTTTAAAAAATTCAGGAAGATTTCAGAGCCCCTTCCCATTTACTCACTGCCGACGTAGCCAACGCGTTACCCACTACATTGGTCATACTTCGAAACATATCACAGAAATGGTCAATCGGCAGTATCAATGCCACCCCTTCCGGCGGAATACCAAACATGGCACAGGTAGCCAGTACTACAACCAATGAAGCCCTGGGTACACCGGCAATACCTTTACTGGTCAGCATCAACACCAGCAACATCGTGAGTTGGGTACCAAGATCCAAATGAATACCATAAGCCTGCGCGATGGCCATACTGGCAAAAGTCATATACATCATGCTGCCGTCCAGATTGAAAGAATAACCTAATGGCAAAACAAAAGCCACAATTTTGTCTTTACAACCAAAACGTTCCAGTTCTTCTGTTAGTTTTGGGAAGACTGCTTCGCTGCTAGTGGTACTGAAAGCGACCAGTAAGGGACCGGAAATGCTGCTCAACAACTCTTTCATTCTTTTTCCTAACAATAAAAAACCAATTCCAATCAGTAAAACCCATAAGCAGAAAATGCCAATGAGGAAATAAAGAAAATAAGTGAGGTAGAATTGAAAAATACCCAGGCCTTTTACAGCCACTACAGCAGCAAGCGCGCCGAAAACACCAACCGGAGCGAGGAGCATCACGTAATGTACCATTTTTAAAATAACATGGGAAGCAACCTCCAGTGCGTGCACAACCGGTTTGGCATACGCTCCAATAGAAGCGGCCGCTATGCCAAAAAAAATAGAGAAAATAACAATCTGAAGAATTTCATTGGAAGCCATTGCTTCGATAATACTCCTCGGAAAAATATGCTCCACAAAATGCTGGATGGAAAAGGAAGAAGTCTTGCTCATTAATTCTTTCACCCCTTCCGTATCTGCCTGTGATAAATCTATAGATGCTCCGGGTTGAAAAAAATTCACCAGCATCATGCCAATAAGCAGCGAAGCAAGAGATGCTGTAAAGAACCATACAATCGCTTTCCCCCCTACTCTTCCAACCGATTTCAGATCTCCCAGTTTGGCAATCCCCACTACCAGTGTAGAAAAAACAAGCGGGGCAATGATCATTTGCACCAGTCGGATAAATATAGTACTGAGCAGTTTAATATGTGTTGCAAAGCCCTTAATCCATTCTGGAGAAGCAGTTTGATGCACTGTGTAACCGGTAATAATACCGATCACCATTGACAAAATTATAAGGTATGTAAGGCGCTTGCCCATTCTTTTAATCTAAAATGTTTTGCAATATACATTTTGACAGGGAATCTCCCTTGATTCAATGCCACAATAATTCGATTCTTTCAATAGTATTAACATACAGGATGGCAATGTGGATATTCGAAAAACATTAATGAACAGGAATCGGAAAAAAAGTAATAGCTTTCCAATCCGTTTTCAGACATCAACCTAAACCAAATAACTATGAGTTTATTTATCAAAAAACCATTGGAACAAATTCTTGCACAGGCAGAGGGAGAAAAAGGATTGAAAAGAACATTGGGCGCAGCCAATCTCGTTGCACTAGGCATTGGCGCCATTATTGGGGCAGGATTATTTGTACGAACAGCAGCTGCAGCCGGACAAGCAGCGGGACCGGGTGTGACACTTTCATTCATTGTTGCCGCTATTGGTTGTGCTTTTGCTGGATTGTGCTATGCAGAATTTGCAGCCATGATCCCTATTGCAGGGAGCGCGTATGCGTATAGTTATACCACGATGGGAGAACTGGTTGCCTGGATCATTGGATGGGCATTAATCATGGAGTATGCTTTGGGTGCCGCTACCGTGGCCATCGCCTGGAGTGAATACCTCAATAAATTACTGGATGGTGCCATTCCTTATGAATGGTGTCACTCACCTTTTGAAAGTTATACCACCACCGAGGGCATTACGCATTCAGGAATTTTAAATGCACCAGCATTAGGGATCCTTTTTTTATTAACGCTATTGCTGATTAAGGGAACGCAGGAATCCGCATTTGTAAATATGATCATTGTATTTGTGAAAGTAGCTATCGTACTTCTATTCATTGCCATTGGCTGGAAATTTATCCAGGATTCGAATCATACCCCCTACCTCATTCCGGAAGGAACAGAAGCCGTAAAGGATCAGGCAGGTAAAATCATTGCCGATTACAGCGGATGGAACAAACATGGCTGGGGTGGTGTTTTAGGGGGCGCTGCAATTGTATTTTTTGCCTTCATCGGTTTTGATGCGGTGAGCACTGCTGCACAGGAAGCCAAAAATCCGAAGAAAGATATGCCGATAGGTATCCTCGGTTCGTTGGTAGTATGTACCCTTTTATATATTCTGTTTGGACATGTGCTTACCGGTGTAGCTAACTGGAAAGAATTTGTAGATCCTGAAAAGGGAAGAGAAGCCTCTGTTGCTTATGTAATATCTACCTATATGCAAGGATATGGATGGTTAGCAACCGGTGTAACCGTTGCGATTCTCGCAGGCTTTTCCTCCGTCATTCTTGTGATGCTGATGGGTCAAAGCAGAATTTTTTATACCATGAGTCATGATGGATTGATCCCAAAGGCTTTTGGTGATCTCCATCCTAAATTCAATACGCCTTATAAAGCCAGTTGGATTTTATTTGTATTTGTTGGATTGTTTGCGGCCTTTGTACCCGGACATGTAGCTGGTGATCTTACTTCATTTGGCACTTTATTTGCGTTTGTTCTGGTAAGTGCCGGTGTTTGGATTCTTCGGGTCAAAGCCCCCCATATTAACCGTCCGTTCAAGACTCCGCTGTATCGTATTGTATCAACTTTAGGGGTGTTGATATGTACCGCTATGATTATCGGACTGGATACCCAAACTTTAAAAGTAGCTTTTGCCTGGATGGGCGTTGGGTTGATTGTTTATTTTTTATACAGCCGAAAAAACAGCAAGCTCAGGAATCCTGGAGAGATTTTACCAAAAGCCTCGGATTTTGAATAACGGTAAACTGTTAGCAGTTATCGGTTATTGGTTCCCAATTATTAATTACTAATTACTAATTATTAATTACTAATTAAACTACCTCAAATTCTTAACTTTGCGCTCCAAAAAAATTCATCATGGGTCGGATTTTTGAAGTAAGAAAAAGTACCATGTTTGCCCGCTGGGATCGCATGGCCAAGCAATTTACACGTATTGGTAAGGAGATTGCTATTGCTGTAAAAGCCGGCGGACCGGATCCTGCTACCAATCCTGCTTTACGTCGCTGCTTTCAAAATGCCAAGGCGGTCAATATGCCGAAGGACCGTGTGGAAGCCGCTATCAAGCGTGCTCAGGGCAAGGAGATGGAGAACTACGATGAAATTCTTTACGAAGGATATGCGCCTCATGGTGTGGCTATTTTAGTCGAAACCGCCACCGATAATCATGTAAGAACAGTCGCCAATGTGAAATCTCATTTCACCAAAGGAGGCGGCGCACTGGGTAATAGCGGCAGCGTAAGCTTTCAGTTTAAAAAAATGGGAGTCTTCAAACTCAATCCTACCGGACTAAATCCTGAAGAAATGGAACTGGAATTGATTGATTACGGATTGGAAGAAATGGGAGAAGGTACGGGTGAAAACGGAGAAGAAGTGTTTGTCATCCGATGCGCTTTTACTGATTTTGGCAATATGCAAAAAGCCCTGGAAGATAAAGGCATCACGCCCATTAGTTCGGAGCTGGAATGGATTCCCGCTACTACCGTTCCTATCAATGATGAACAAGCAGCTGATGTCAGTAAATTAATTGAAAGACTGGAGCAGGATGATGATGTGCAAAAGGTCTTCCACAATATGGGTTAATCAATCAATTTAAACAATCGGTTCCATCTCGGACCATTTTCCCAGCTGAAGAATATAAGAGAGGCCTTGCCCACTACATGGTCTTCCGGTACAAAACCCCAGAAGCGACTGTCTAATGAATTGTGGCGGTTATCCCCCATCAACCAATAATAATTTTGTTTGAAAGTGTAAGTCTTAGCAGGTTGATCATTAATCATAACCAAACCGTCTTTCACTTCTACCTTATTGCCCTCATATGCACGAATGACCCTTTCATATCTTCTAAAATGTTTGTCATCCAGCGTTATGGTATGCCCCTTTTCAGGAATATACAAGGGGCCATAATTGTCAATGGTCCATTTGCAGTAAGTAGTATCATAAGGGAAAATGTCCACGCCTCCAACGTAAAGGCTGTCTCTAGGATAAATGTAATTAACCGGCGTCAATGTTTTTACGTAGGCTAATTTTTTAAAGACAGGAACCTGAGCTTGCGTTAAGAAAATCTCATATTGATTTTCTCCTACCCTTCTTACTTCCCCTGCAGACTCACGGATACCATATTCCTCCTGGAGTTGATCCATATCGAGGGTTATGCCGTTCGTTTCAAGGAGGTAATTGGTTTCAGCGCCGCCCGGGATGTCATTCAATTTGCCATTGATATAAACTACGCCGTTTCTGATTTCAAGCGTATCACCTGCAATAGCGACACAACGTTTGATGAAATTTTCTCTTTTGTCAACCGGACGCGTGACAATAATATCACCAAAAGTTTCCCATACTTTGTTGCGGTCACCCTTTGCCTGGCGCAGGACTTCATAATAAGTTACTTTTGAACCGTAATTTTCTTCATCATTGATGACCGTATCGCCTACCGGCAGATTAAATACAACTACATCATTTCTTTTTACCGGCGAAGCAAACCATCGGGTATAAGGAAGTTGAATCCATTCGAGGTAAGATTTACCTTTGAATATGGGCAAGGTATGATGAACAAAAGGAAAAGATAAAGGTGTGTTGGGAATCCGCGCTCCGTAGCTGAGTTTACTCACAAATAAAAAATCATTCACCAGCAATGAGCGCTCCATGGACGGAGTGGGTATAGTATATGCTTCAAAAACAAAAGTGCGAATGATAGTGGCCGCTACAATTGCGAAAACAGCCGCATCTATCCACTCGCGCGTAGCAGATTTTTTATATTTACGAACCACCTCTACTCCAACAAAACGTGTATCTTTTGATCGCCCTAAATAGGGAAGATAAATGAAAGGAAGAAACACGACCATCGCATGCTCCCAAAGGGAAAACTTTCCAAAATGTTTGACATAATCAATCGTAATGGCAATCGTAACAAATTGTCCGGCAATGGGTATCAGCTGCAACCAAAACCAATATCTTTTCATTTGCATCTGATCAACCATCAACCAGGTATTGTAGATGGGAATCAAAGCTTTCCAAGGCGTCAGTCCTGCTTTGGCAAATAATTGGTATAAACCCCAATGGAAGCCGATCGTTCCAATTAAAAATATTATCCAGCCCATATATTAATTTTAATTGCAAACAAAAATAGGGTTTAGTAACAGAAAAGTTTAAAGATTAAAATTAAAATCCTTATTTGTTTTCTGTTTTCCGAAGAACGACAGACGAAAAACGACCAACGAATCAATATCACTCAAACAAACTTCCCTGCGGATCTTGCGATTCCTCCTTCACCCACTCCATTTCAATGGATTTGGCAAAATCAGTCAGCTTGGCGCCAACTGCTTTCCATCCCATCACTTCAGCGACTTTCGCAAGTTTGATTTTGGCTTTCCTAACCTGCGTTCCCTTGCCACTCTGCATCGCCAGTATCGGCTCCTCCTCAGTAGTAACCGCTTCTACATAATTTCCTTCTCCTTCTTTGATAAATAAAAATTTATTTTTTAGGGAAGAAGTCTCAATACGGAATCGCTTTACATTGAACTGGTGTTTGTCTTTATCGAGATAAACTGCAGTAATAATGCGCTCCTGATTAAATTTCTCAATTAATAAAACGTTTTCCGGATCAAAGCGCTGGGTAAGCTCCTGATCTGTGACTTCATAATTGCCATCGCGGTACACAACCAGAATTTTATCTTCAGGTTCAAAGCTTCCCAATGCCAATCCTTTTTCCTCAGTATTCAGGCGACCGAATTTATCGTCAAACCACATTTTTTTGCCGCTTAATGTCGCTTTCCCTTTCTCTTTAAACTTGACCGATTTGACCGGATATTTGGTGACCTGATTCCCCATGCTGCTTCTGCCCTTGATATCCAGTTCTTCAAAATAAAAATCGAACTCCTTAATGCGTGCAGAGCATCCTGGAGTCAACAATATTTTCACCACTTCAGCCTCTCCGTTCGGATTCACCGAAAAATAATGCACTTTACTTTTGTCATCTCCTTTGGTGAGATCATAAACTTTTTCGCGGGTAACACCGGTTACATTAAAACGCTTCGCATACGAAACACCTGATTTACCATCCAAATAAATCATATTGTAGGTAGTACGCTCATCATTTTTCTGAAACACTGCTACGTGAATGATATCTTTACCAATATAAGTCTTCTCTCCTACTTTGACTACTTTCATAATTCCCCTTTTGGTAAATACAATAAGATCGTCAAAGTCACTGCAATCGAAAAGATATTCATCCTTTTTAATGGATGTACCTACAAATCCATCTTCTCTGTTGACATAGATCTTGGTATTGGCGATAGCAACCTGCTTGACCTGTATGGTCTCAAATGCTTTGATCTCGGTCTTACGCTCCCTACCTTTTCCGTATTTCTTTAAAAGATTTTCATAATACGCCACTGCGAACTCCACCAGATATTCCAAGTCGTGCTGAACTTGCTTGATATCCGCCTCCAACCCTTCAATTTGATTAATTAAATCATCAATATCAAGTTTATAAATGCGACGAACCGGTTTCTCGGTGAGTTTCAGAATATCTTCTTTAGTAATCGCTCTCTTCAATAATTTTTTATATGGAACAAAGGCCTTGTCAATTGCTTCAATGACCAGTTCCCAGGTAGGATGTTTCTTCTCCAGCTCCTGATAAATTTTTTCCTCAAAGAAAATTTTCTCTAATGAAGTGTAGTGCCATTTTTCCTGTAATTCTGCCAAACGAATCTCCAATTCTTTCCTGAGCAGCTCCTTGGTTTGCTGTGCGGAAATCTGCAACAATTCGTGTACCCCTACAAAACGGGGTTTATTGTCAATAATCACACAGGCATTGGGAGAAATAGAGACCTCACAATCGGTAAAAGCATAAAGCGCATCAATCGTAATGTCAGGAGAAATACCGGGTGCCAGATCGATCTGAATTTCTACATCGGCCGCCGTATTATCTGTAACTTTTTTGATTTTTATTTTTCCCTGATCATTCGCCTTTACAATACTTTCCATTAACTGAGTGGTGGTTACCCCATATGGAACATCACGAATGATTAATGTCTTTTTATCCTGCTCTTCAATGCGAGCACGCACCCTCACTTTGCCTCCGCGTTTCCCTTCGTTGTATTGATTTACATCAATCATTCCTCCGGTAAGAAAATCAGGAAGAATTTCAAATTTCTTTCCCTTCAAACATTTGATCGAAGCATCAATCAGTTCACAGAAATTATGCGGAAGAATTTTGGTAGAAAGTCCAACTGCAATCCCGTCTGCTCCCTGTGCCAGCAAGAGTGGAAATTTCATCGGAAGTGTTACCGGCTCATTCTTTCTGCCATCATAACTTAACTGCCATTCGGTGGTTTTGGGATTGAAAGCAATATCAAGTGCGAATTTGGAAAGACGGGCTTCAATATATCGAGCAGCAGCCGCATCATCGCCGGTTCTTGAATCACCCCAGTTGCCCTGCGTATCTATCAGCAAATCCTTTTGTCCAAGATTCACCAAAGCATCACCGATACTGGCATCACCATGTGGATGGAATTGCATCGCCTGTCCAATAATGTTGGCCACCTTATTATACCTGCCATCATCCATTTCCTTCATAGCATGGAGGATTCTTCGCTGAACTGGTTTTAAACCATCTTCCACTGCGGGCACTGCTCTTTCCAAAATCACATAGGAAGCATAATCCATGAACCAGTTTTTATACTGACCCTGAATGCCGTTTTCTTGCTCTAATAATCCGTCTCCTATTTTAGACATGGCTCAATATCTTTTAATAAACCTTTATACGTTAGTAAATTTTATTCTTCAAACAAAACACCGGACTTTTTCTTCACTTCAAAATCTTTCATATTTTTTACCGATCCTTGAATATCATACATATCTGATTGCAACAGATATTTCAGCCGCCAGAGTAAAAACGCATCACCGGTAGAATGTTTACTTTTTTGCTGAAACTGATGAATGATTTTTCCCGCTTTCTGCCATTCATCCGTAATAAATTTTTTTAATTCATTGTCATAAAAGCTTTCAGGATGTAGCGATAATTTCTTTCCGCCCTCAAGTATGCGAACGGTCTTATCATCCTGACAGATTTTGGACCACTCATCCGGATCCACTTCAAATTCACTCGGCGTGATGGTACGCGCCAGTCTTTTTGCTTTTAGTAATTCTTTGGGTAATATCTGACTGATCCATTCCGGGTAAAAAAGCTGCCCTTTTTCATTAATGAAAGGCAGATTATTTAAAAACACCACATAAATACGACCTTGATAAGCTTTGAGCTGCGACATCAGCCAATAATATCCGCAGACATCATGCTTATTCTGTGCCATCCATATCCACAACACACTGTCAGCATCCGAATTTAGTTGTTCAATGATACTATTAACAATTGCCAAGTCGTTTACTGTATTTTTTTCCGTTACATGCTCATAATCTCCTCCCTCCAGAACACTTGTCCACCATTCCTTTCTAACCGAAGCACCTGCTTCTGTATAAATATCTTGCAATGGACCGACTGCATAGTCATCGCGCAGCAATAATATTTCACCGGAAAGCGAGTTATCCAATTCAATACTTTGTTTGAGTGTTTCAATATCGGGTTCGTTGAAAACTAGTTGAAGCATATTTAAATTAGTAATTAATAATTAAGAATTAATAATAGAGCAAGTTAATGAACATTTTCCTGCTTTGATGATTTCAGAATAGAGGTCAGAATTTTGAGTATCTCATCGATATCTAAAATAATTCCTTCTGTATATTTATCTTCAATCCAATTAGACTCTTTGAATAATCGCAACCAATATTTTGACTCTCTCGCTTCTCGATAGGCAATTTGCAACTTATGAATAAAATCTTTCCTTGATGAACCTCCAACCGCTTCTTCCACATTTGCACCAATTGATGTTCCACTTCTCAACAATTGAATACATAAATCTCGCTCAATTTGATTTTCTCGTAAATGTTGATGAAGATTTATGATTTTCAAAGCCAATGTAAAAGTTTTGTCGAGAATTAAATTGTTGGTTTTCATTTCTGTTAGCATTTAAAAGGTGAATATTAAGATTGAAAATAATATTATTAAGCCACTAATTACTAATTATTAATTGTTAATTTTTAATTATTAATTACTAATTAACCTTCTTCCGCCAAATCCAATTCCACTTTCAGATTTTTAATAATAAAATCCTGCCGATCAGGCGTATTTTTTCCCATATAATATTCAAGCAATTGTTGGATATGCGTTTCAGGAAGCAACATGACCGGTTCTTTGCGCATCTCACTGCCGATGAAACGGGCAAATTCATCCGGACTAATTTCACCTAATCCTTTGAAACGGGTAATCTCAGGTTTGTTTCCCAGCTTTCTTACCGCTGCCTGCTTTTCTGTTTCATCATAACAATAGATAGTCTCCTGTTTGTTGCGCACCCTGAATAAAGGGGTTTCTAAAATATAAACATGTCCGTTCTTAACGAGATCGGGAAAGAATTGCAGAAAGAAAGTCATCAATAGCAAACGAATATGCATTCCATCCACATCGGCATCAGTAGCAATGACGATGTTATTGTAACGAAGGTTTTCATAACCGTCTTCAATATTCAGCGCATGCTGAAGCAGATTGAATTCTTCATTTTCGTACACCACTTTTTTGGTAAGACCAAAACAATTGAGCGGTTTACCGCGCAGACTGAATACCGCTTGGGTTTCTACATTCCGAGCTTTGGTAATCGAGCCGCTGGCACTGTCACCTTCCGTAATGAATAGTGTGCTTTCGTTCTGTTTGAGCAAAACAACCTCTTTGTCTTTTCCGCTTACTTCAACATTGTAATGAAACCGACAATCTCTGAGTTTCTTATTGTGGAGATTTGCTTTCTTAGCACGTTCATTGGCCAGCTTTTTAATGCCTGCCAGTTCTTTTCGCTCTCTTTCGTTTTGCTCGATGCGTTTTTTGAGTGCATCGGCTACTGCAGGATTTTTATGTAAAAAAAGATCCAGATCGCGTGATAAAAAATCGTGGACAAAGTTTTTCATGGAAGCCCCTCCCTCTGCCACATGCGTAGAGCCAAGTTTAGTTTTGGTTTGACTTTCAAATACAGGCTCCTGCACCCTCACTGAAACAGCAGCACATATGCTTCCTCTGATATCGGCAGCATCATAATCCTTTTTAAAGAAATCACGAATCGTTTTCACATAAGATTCTCTGAATGCTGCCAAATGGGTTCCTCCTTGGGTAGTAAACTGACCATTCACAAAAGAATAATATTCCTCCCCGTATTGATTTTCGTGGGTAATTGCCACTTCAATGTCGTCGCCAATTAAATGAATAATAGGATAACGGAGCTCATCCGCATTGGTCTTACGCTGCAACAAATCGAGTAAACCATTTTTGGAAATATATTTTTTCCCATTGAAATGAATGGAAAGTCCGGCATTCAGGTAGCAATAATTCCAGATTTGATTTTCGATATATTCGTAGAGAAAATGATAGTTTTTAAAAACCGTATCATCCGGTGTAAACTGCACCAGCGTACCGTTTGATTCTGTAGTTTTGATTTCGTTGCTCTCATTTTTCAAAACTCCTTTTTCAAATTCCGCCGATTTTTCTTTTCCATCTCTGTAAGCGGTTACTTTGAAATAATTACTGAGCGCATTGACCGCTTTAGTACCCACTCCATTCAAACCTACTGATTTCTGAAATACGCTGCTGTCATACTTGGCACCCGTATTGATTTTACTGACTACATCTACTAACTTACCCAGAGGAATACCCCGTCCATAATCCCGTACAGTCGCGGTTCCTTTCTCCAAGGTAATTTCAATCTGTTTACCATAACCCATTGTGTGCTCGTCAATACAGTTGTCAATTACCTCTTTCAATAGCACATAAATGCCATCATCCGGACTGCTTCCATCACCAAGTTTACCGATATACATCCCGGGTCTTAAGCGAATATGCTCCCGCCATTCAAGCGTTTTGATGGAATCTTCCGTATAATCCAGATTGGTTTTTTTATCGGCTGCCATATTTAAAAAAGGACTAGTGGGTTATGTAAGGGAGCAAATATACCAATGGAAATTCGCCCAAGAAACCCAAATCTTGTTCACATGGCTGTGAATAATTTGGGACAATGCAAATATTTCCGCAATTTCGCAATACAAATCAAAATTCTATGGACGGAAAAATTTATACACTACTTACCATCTTTATCGTGTATTTTATCATTGCGGTTTCCATGTCGCTTTTTCCCGGCGCTCAAAAGGTATTAACAGCTTTGTTATTTGGCGGATTAGGTATTGTACTTTTTTTAGGCGGTTTTATGATTTGGGTGCTTAGCCAAAAGAGTGAAGAATAATTCCCTTAAAAATATTACCTTTAGTCGATCATTAATTTCATTATCAATGAAGACTCTATTTTTTTGTATATTCTCATTACTCTTAACTTCAACCACCGTTTTTAGTCAAAAAACTAAAGATAAAAAGGAAAAAATTTCCGGTTTGGAAAATCTCTCTCCTCAGGCTCGTCATGATTATTACGTTCAGATGGGTAACAATCAAAAATTATTGGGTTGGTTTACCCTCGGAGTAGGTACTTCTATGATTATCGGAGGCTCTGCAAAAATGGTATCACCCAGTTTCAAAGGTGTCTCTAAGACCGATCCTCGTCTGATTTGGCTTCCGGCTACCGGTTTTGTAGCTGCGGTTAGTAGTTATTTTATTGTAAGAGCCGGAAAACAAAAACGTAAAAAGGCCAACCTGATTTTGGAAGAAGAGTCTGCCTATATAGGTAATCCTCAGTCCCAGCCGATCTATTACCCTTCTTTCGGGTTGAGTATTCCAATTAATTAGAACATTTGAGACGCATAATTATGCATCTCAACCCTTATATAGCTATGTCATTCTGTCATTATTGGCAATCGTTTCGTATTTTTGCCTATTGAACCAGCAGCGATGAATACAGCGATCTCTACTTTACACAAAGAGCATGATGAAGCAAGACAAGGAGAAGTGTATGGCTCTTTGGAAAACTCCAATAACTATACCCGTAAATTCTACATTGAAAGCTACGGCTGCCAAATGAATTTCAGTGACAGCGAAATAGTGGCATCCATTTTAAACGGAGCCGGACTAGGAGCAACTCGTCAACTGGAAGAAGCCGATTTGGTATTACTCAATACCTGCAGTATTCGGGAAAAAGCGGAACAAACAATCCGTAAGAGACTCACTGAATTTTCCAAACAGAAAAAATCTAACCCGGGTCTGCTGATTGGTGTATTGGGTTGCATGGCGGAAAGATTAAAAGCAAAATTGCTGGAAGAAGAAAAGCTGGTAGATCTTGTTGTCGGTCCCGATGCCTACAGAAGTCTGCCTTATTTAATAGAAGAAGCATCCGGAGGACAAAAAGCAGTGAATGTTTTACTAAGTCGGGAAGAAACCTATTCCGATATATCACCGGTGCGCTTAGACAGCAACGGAGTGACTGCTTTTCTCTCCATTATGAGAGGATGTAATAACATGTGTAGCTTTTGTGTGGTACCTTTCACCAGAGGTAGAGAACGAAGCAGAGATCCGTTTTCCATTGAGGCAGAAGCCCGCGATTTATTTGAAAAAGGATATCGTGAAGTTACTTTGTTAGGGCAAAATGTGGACAGCTACCGCTGGTATCATCCCGAAACCGGAATAGCCGTAAGTTTTGCAGACTTGCTTGAAAAGATTGCGCTCGTCAATCCATCATTAAGAGTTAGATTTTCTACTTCCCATCCTAAAGACATTACAGATGACGTCTTGTTTACGATGGCGAAATATGACAACATCTGCAAGTATATCCACCTCCCCGTTCAAAGCGGGAATACCCGCATTCTTCAACTGATGAACAGAACCTACACCCGCGAATGGTATATGTCAAAAGTTGATCGTATTCGGGAAATCATTCCGGATTGCGGCATCAGCTCCGATATCATTGCCGGTTTTTGCTCAGAAACAGAGGAAGAGCATCAGGACACACTCAGCATCATGGAATATAGTCGCTACGACATGAGTTATATGTTTTTCTACAGCGAAAGACCGGGCACACTGGCGTCCAAAAGATATGAGGACGATATTCCTGAAGCAGTTAAAAAAAGAAGACTCCAGGAAATAGTAGAGGTGCAAAACAGACTATCGAAAGAAAGTTATTTGCAGGATATTGGTAAAAAATTTCAGGTACTTATTGAAGGAGAAAGTAAGAGAAGTGACTTGCAGTGGATGGGAAGAAACTCACAAAATAAAGTAGTCGTATTTCCGAAAGAAGGATTTTCTTTTAAGAAAGGAGATTATGCTATGGTTGAAATACATGAGGCAACTCAGGCTACCTTAATTGGGAATGCCGTAGCTTCAGTCGGCGTAATATAAATTTTGAAACACCCTTTGAAACGCTTTTTATGGATTTGCAAAGTATCAAAAACCGATTTGGCATCATAGGTAATGCACCCTCACTGAACCATGCATTGAGTGTGGCAGTACAGGTAGCTTCCACCGATCTAACCGTCTTAATTAACGGTGAAAGTGGGGTTGGTAAAGAAGTTTTTTCTCAGATCATTCATGCCTTATCTGCCCGAAAACACAATCCTTTCATTGCTGTCAACTGTGGTGCCATTCCGGAAGGCACCATAGATTCCGAATTATTCGGACATGAAAAAGGATCTTTTACCGGAGCCGTTGATGCCCGTAAAGGATATTTTGAAACGGTAAACGGCGGCACCATCTTTCTGGATGAAATCGGTGAGATGCCCTTGGGTACACAGGCACGTCTTTTGCGTGTTTTGGAAACGGGAGAATATATCAGAGTCGGCTCCTCTAAAGTGCAAAAAACAGATGTAAGAGTCATTGCCGCTACGAATAAAGAATTACTGGAATCAACCTATCAAAACAAATTCAGGCAGGATCTGTATTATCGCCTGAATACTGTTCCCATTCGCGTTCCGGCTTTGCGTGATCGTAAAGAAGATATCTCATTATTATTCAGAAAATTTGCGGCCGATTTTGCAGAGAAATATAAAACCGCACCGGTGCAACTGGAAGAAGATGCCAAAAATCTACTCGTGAATTATCCGTTTCCCGGCAATGTGAGAGAATTGAAAAATATGGCTGAACAGATATCTGTTTTGGCAACTCGCAAAATGCTGTCTGCAATTGATATCGCCCCTTTCCTCCCCGATAAGAACCTCAACCGATTGCCGGTACTTGTTTCTCAACAGAGCAATGGTGCGCTGGGTGGAGGACCGGAGTTTGCCAACGAAAGAGAGATTCTATATAAACTTTTCTTCGACCTGAAAAAAGATGTAACGGAACTAAAAAAAATGTTTTTAGATATGCTGCAGCATGGCTCAACTCCTATTCAAATGCCTGCTGCAGGATTTTTTAAAGATGTGATTCCGCCCAATGAAACCACCCTCGATTTTCAACCAGCCACCACCACCCCTGTTCAGCCTGTACTTTTATCCAAAACAGATATTCAGGAACCAATTGCAGTAGATGAGAGCTTGAATATTATGGACATGGAAAAAGAACTGATCATCAAAGCGCTCAACAAACACAAGGGAAAAAGAAAAGATGCCGCCATCGATTTAGGCATCAGCGAGCGCACCCTATACCGGAAATTAAAAGAATACGATATTGAAGATCTATAAAGCCATTCGTCCATTATGAGAACAATATTTCAAGTTGCCTTAACAAAATCATTCATTACTATAGTTGTCATTATCCTGACCTTACTTGCTCAGGGATGTTATTCTTTCAAAGACGTATCCATCCCCCCGGAAGTCAAAACAGTAAAAGTGAACTACATCGAAAACCGTGCACGCATTGTTAACCCACAGTTGAGTCAGCAGCTGAGCGATAAACTCCGTCAGAAAATCATCAACCAGACACGACTCACTCAAACCAATGCTGATGAAGCGCATTATGATATCAGCGGATATATTACAGATTATTATGTAACCACTTCAGGTATTTCAGGACAGCAGGCAGTATCCAACCGTTTGAACGTGTCTATCAAACTCATTTTTAAAAACAGACTGGATGAGAAAAAAAATTTCGAAGCGGATTTAAACCGCAATTTCGACTTTGATGCGAACCTTGCTTTGCAGCAGGCGGAGAATCAGCTCACAGGTCTGATTGTTCAAAATTTTACGGATGAAATTTTTAACCGTATCTTTTCCAACTGGTAAGTTTACCGGAACAAATATCTGGATATGAATACAGCAAGTATTGCCAATTTTATAGCAACCAAAATTCCGGATTCGGATACCGCCGCGACCCTGGCTGCCCTTACGGAGCGTTATCCTCTTTTTGAAACCGGCCACCTGTTACAATCCATATTAGACCCTCATACAAAGAAGCAAAAAAAAACATCCATCTTATATGCCCCACTCCCCTTGCTGATGGAACAACGTATCCGGGCTTTTCAAAAACCTCAACCGAAAGAAGTAGCTGAAGAACTCGTATTTGACGCCCTTCACACCATCGACTATTTTGCCTCACAGGGCATTAAATTACAGCAGGAACATTTGGGAAATGACCAGTTGAGCAAACAGGTAAAAACCTTTACTCAATGGCTGAAAACCATGAAAAAGGTCTATAACGTACCCGAAGGGAAGACTCCTTCAGCAGAAGACAATTCCGTTACCAAAATTGCCCAAAACAGCAACGATTCAGCCGAAATTATCACAGAAACAATGGCAGGCATCTTAGTACAGCAAGGCAAAAGGGAGCAGGCGATATTGGTCTATCAAAAATTAAGTTTGTTGTATCCCGAAAAAAGCAGTTATTTTACAACCCAAATAAATGAACTGAAAAATTAATTTTATGACTCTATTGTTTATCATACTGTTGGTTTTAGCTTGCTTTTTATTGGCATTTGTAGTACTGGTGCAAAATCCCAAAGGAGGCGGATTAAGCGGATCTATTGCAGGGTTCAGCAACCAGTTCATGGGAGTAAAACAAACCACTGATGTGTTGGAAAAAGGTACCTGGATTTTTTCCGCTCTGGTTGGAATCCTCTGTCTCCTCTCCAGCTTATTTATTTCAAAAACAGATGCCGGCAGTAAACCAGGTGCGTTGGAGCAAATTCCGGTGAACCAACCCGTTCAGTCAACCGCCCCTAAAAGCAATAATGCGGCGCCGCTTCCCGTCGCACCCGCTCCCGGCCAATAAAAGTTACTCTTAAACTTTTTTAACCGCTGATATTACTGTTTATTTGTTCTGCAAAAACAGTTTATCTAAAATAAATTGCTTAAAAAGTTCACGATAGCCCTGGTTGCGTTATTCATAGCAGGACTTTTATGGTTTTGCTTTATCCCTTTTACCAAATTAGATAAAAAATCATCTTTTCTTTATCTGCGCACCGGTCAAACAAGTCCAGATGAAGTAGTGGAAACATTGACAAAGGGTAATTTTATTCAGCAGCCATTATTATTCAAAATATCTGCAAATCTGATGGGCTTATGGCCTTCCATTCGCCCGGGGAAATACGAGATTCAGAAGCAATATAGTCTGCTGGATATTATACGCTTACTCCGCAACCACCGGCAGTCGCCGGTAGATTTGGTTATTACCAAATTGAGAACGCCCGCTCAGCTGGCCTCCCTGATAGGCAGAAAAATGGAATGCGATTCTGTTCGGTTTATACAGTACATTCAGGACAGCACTCTGATGAAACGATTTGGAATTGACGGAGAACGATTATTGTTTATCACCCACCCTAATACCTACACTTACTACTGGAATGCAGACCCGGAAACGCTGATAGAAAAAATGTATCAATATCACCATTCATTTTGGAATACGGTTAGGGTTGATAAAGCAAAAAAACTGGGGCTGAATCCATTAGAAATAACCACCCTTGCTTCTATTGTAGAGGAAGAAACTTTAAATGAGGCAGAAAAGCCACTGATCGCAAGTGTTTATATCAATCGTTTACGGAAGCAAATGCCGTTGGGTGCAGATCCGACTGTTAAATTTGCGACCGGCAATTTTGCGCTTAAAAGAATTTTATTCAAACACATAGAGGAAACCGCCGCATCGCCTTATAATACTTATAAAAATAAAGGCTTACCACCCGGCCCCATATGTACGCCGCAAGAATCTACCATCGAAGCCGTTCTCAATGCGAAAGAAACGGATTACCTGTTTTTTTGCGCTGCTCCCGGATTTACTGGTACCCATAATTTTGCCAAGAACGATAAAGAGCACCTCAAAAATGCAAAATCCTATCAACAATGGTTAAATACGGAAGGAATCCGATGAAAAAATTACGCTAACTTAGGAGATATGTTTCGAAGAAAGGTTATACCCTGGTATGCTGCGCTAAGAAGATATTCCCAAAGAATCAGTTTACCCGGTTTTGAAGGTGTTCCTTTATATGATATCATTATTTTTTTTATAGAGAAAGTAAAAACAGTTGGACTTGATCAGCGCGCCGCAGCTATTTCATTCAACTTTATCATGGCTATTCCCCCTGCCTGTATTTTCCTGTTTTCACTGGTTCCCTTGATGCCCTGGGCAAACAACTTTTCTTTGGAAATCATGAGCGTAGTGAATGACATTACACCCAATCAGGATACCCGTAAATTTGTAAAAGATTTTTTAGACGACTTTTTTGGCCGGCCGAGAAACAGTCTGCTTTCCTTTGGTTTTCTGATTGCTGTCTTCTACTCATCCAGCGCTATGCTCGGTATTATTCATAGTTTTAATCGCTCCATTCACGAAAAAGAGCAAAAAGGTTTTATGGTATATCGTTGGAAAGCCATCAAACTTACTTTTATCATGATGCTGCTATTTATTGCAGCGATGTTGATTTTGATGACGCAAGGAACAATCTCAGCCCTATTCTTACAGCAATTATCTTTGGACAATGTATTTTTTAAGGCGGTATTCCATCTCCTAAGATGGGCGATTATTATCGGACTTTTTTTCTATAGTATCGCATTCATTTACAGGCATGCGC
The DNA here is from genome assembly GCA_018970395.1 of Bacteroidota bacterium. Taxonomy (GTDB): domain Bacteria; phylum Bacteroidota; class Bacteroidia; order Chitinophagales; family Chitinophagaceae; genus Lacibacter. Next base: position 57,007 of record JAGWWM010000005.1, on the reverse strand, counting down.
CTACAGTTGAAAAAAAATGGAAACTCATTTCACCTGGTTCAATTGTAGCCTGCACACTCCTGATTTTACTCACAGTAGGATTTTCATTCTGGATCAATCAGTTTGGCACCTATAATAAAATTTACGGATCCATCGGCACTATCATGATTATTATGGCGCTCATATATATGAACAGTCTTATATTATTAATCGGATTTGAATTAAATGTAAGTATCCAATCTCTTAAGCGAAAAGCAGCAGACCGGAAACATTAGTCGGATTCATTGCGACTCCATTTATCCAGCAGACTATCGTACTCTGATTGAATTAAACGGGAGTCCGCATACTGGCCTGCATTGTTTTTCTGACGATAGGCTTCATAAATACTAACTGCGCAGGCAACGGAAATATTGAGCGACTGAATCATTCCAACTTGCGGAATGATAAAATTGCCATCTGAAAGAGTTCTTATTTCTTCACTAACTCCGGCATGTTCATTTCCGAAAATAAGAGCAACACTTTGGGTAAAATCAATTTCATAAAGAGAACGCGCATCCCCGCTGAGATGAGTTGTAAATAAAAATTGATACTTTTCACGCAGTGCTTTTAGGCAAAGTTCTGTGTTGTCAAACTGATGTACTGTCATCCATTTAGCGGCACTGGAAGAGCTTCTGGCTCCCCACTTTTTATGTCTGGGAATGCGTGTATTCAGCACATAAATCTCCCGAATGCCCACCGCATCACAGGTTCTCATCACCGCTGAAATATTATGCGGATCGAATACATTTTCCAGCACTACCGTTAAATCCGGCTGGCGATGTTGCAATACAAATTCTATTTTCTTCTTTCTTTCGGGCGTCATGATATTGAGTGAAGATAATGGTTAAAAGCAGTAAAGCATTAAGAGGCCTGGAAAATGGTCAATGCCTCAATGGATATTCTGCCCTCATAAATGGCTTTACCAACAATCGCTCCGGCGCAGCCAATAGCCCGCAGTGCTTCCAGATCTTGTATGGAACTCACTCCACCGCTGGCGATCAGTTGAAGTGTATTGTTTTTTTCGAGCAGTGACTGATAAAGTTGAAGAGAAGGGCCTTCCAGACGACCATCTTTACTGATATCAGTACAAAATATTTGTTCTATCCCTTCTTGCAGATACGCTGCAATAAAATCATAAATATGGATATTGGTTGTTTCGAGCCACCCTCCTACCGCAAGCTGTTCCCCTTTCACATCGGCGCCTAATAAAAATTTATCGGCTCCAAAATGCTGCAACCATTGCAATAAGGAAGTTTTATCCTTTACTGCAACACTGCCTACCGTCGCCCAAAGGGCGCCGGCCTCCAGCACTACCCGAACATCCTCCTGCTTTTTAATCCCCCCACCAAAATCTATCTTCAATGAAGTTTTTGTCGCTAACAGCTCCAGCACTTTCCAATTGATAATCTTTCCTGCTTTCGCACCATCCAGATCTACCAAATGCACTCTTTCCAATCCGGCATCCTGAAACTGTAAAGCCACTTCCAGTGGATGTTCATTGTATATTTTTTTCTGACTATAATCGCCTTCCGTCAAGCGAACACATTTACCCTCAATGATATCTATCGCAGGTATGATCTGCATTTTATAAGCTTAAAAAGTTTTCTAAAATTTTCGAGCCCACCTCCGCACTCTTCTCGGCATGAAACTGCACACCGTAAAAATTATCTTTCCTTACCGCACCGCAGTATTCAATTCCATATTTTGTAGTAGCAATGGAATAGGGATTCATTTCCGCATAATAACTATGCACATAATACACATAACTATATTCAGGAATATCCCGGAACAACTCAGACTTTAATCCGTAAATATCATTCCATCCGATCTGCGGAATTTTCAACCCAGCATCAGCATTAAATTTTTTCACTTTATATGGAATAATCCCCAGACAATCTGTATCTCCTTCTTCGGATGATTCAAACAACAACTGCATGCCGACACAAATTCCTAAAACGGGTTGTTTTAATTGTCGGATTACTTCATCCAGCCGATTGACTTTCAGACTCTCCATAGCACTGGCAGCAGCACCAACTCCAGGAAAAATCACTTTATCCGCTGCGAACAATTCCTCCGCCACATCCGTCACTTTTGCCTCAATACCCAAGCGCTCCAACGCATACAAAACGGATTGGATATTTCCTGCGTTGTATTTGATGATGGAGAGATTCATGATGAGGTTGTAGGTTGTAAGTTGTTGGTTATCCTAAACCTAAACGACTGACTATAAATTATTACTAATTATTAATTACTAATTACTATTTCCCTTTCTTCTTCATCTCCTGCAATTTCTGATTGGTCTGTTGCATTTGCTCGAGCTTTTGCTGCCATTTGGATTGGGTTACCGGCTTTTTCCTATTTTCCTGAATTTTGGCATGAATCTTCGCTTCGTTGATGATGAACTTTTGAATGATCAGTTGCAACAACAAAGTAACCAGATTCGAAACGGTATAATACCAGGTAAGGGCTGAAGGAAGACTATTGAAGATAAACAACAACATCAGCGGGAAAATATAAATCATGTATTTGAATACAGGATTATCCTGCTGCGGCGTCATTTGGGTATTGTAAACAGAAATGAGCAAACTGGTCAGCGTAGCTGTAATGGTAAATAAACTCACATGATCGCCATACCAGGGAATGCTAAAGGGTAATGTTGCAATGCTGTCGTATCCGGAAAGATCGTGAGACCACAAGAAACTTTCTCCTCTTAAGGAAAGCGTAGCATTAAAGAAACTGTAAAGCGCAAAGAAGATGGGAATCTGTAACAAAGCAGGAATGCAACCACCGAGCGGATTCACACCGGCCTGTCTGAATAATTTCATTTGCTCCATGCTGAAAGTCTGCTGATCATCGCCATACTTCTTTTTCAATTCATCAATTTCCGGACGTAAGACTTTCATTTTAGCACCACTCAGATAACTGGTATAGGTGAGCGGAGAAATAATCAGTCGAATGAAGAAAGTAAGCAGTAGAATTACAATTCCAAGACTGCCAATATTGTTATGTAAAAAATTGAATACCGGCATCACCATCATCCGATTGATATATTTTACGAAAGCGAAAATGCCGTAACCTAATTGCACATGATTTTCGAGTCCCAACTCATATTTCTGAAGCGCTTTAAAGTCATTGGGTCCATAATACATTTTGAGTGGAATAGTAATTTCAGAAGCACCGCCGGTGTTGAAAGAGAGGGTGCTGTTGACTTTCATCACTTCATGAAGAGAGTCGGCTTCTTCCCCGGGAACGGCCCACTCCGTTTGTACTTTAGAAAACTCATTGGGAGCAATAAGGGTGGTATTGAAAAACTGTTGCTTCACGCCAATCCATTTGGTTTGGCTGCCCAGCTCTTTGGAATCACCTGTTCCGGCAGCATTGAAATCGTAAGCATTGTTTTCAAAGAAACCTATATTGCTTTGTCCTTTTTCATACTTAAGATCACGTTCCTGCTGACCGGTCGTGATATTCCATCTGAGATTGAGTGATTGACCGGCAACCAGACTATTTACCTTTTCTATACGGATACTCCAGTCTATCATATAATCATGTTGCGGAATCTGGTAGCGGTGTTCGATTTTTTTTCCGCTGGGATCCTGCATCACATAAGAGACATATTGAAAACTGTCATTGGAAGCCGCAGAGGGTTGTAGGGTAAAAACCACATCAGCAGTAGAAACAGTTTCATTTTTATCGTTGAGTACCGGATAGCTCAGCAGATGATTTTTTTCACCCAGAATAACCGGTTGGCCATTATGACCTTTATGTTTTTTCAGTTCGATGGATTTCGGATATCCCCCTTTATTGGTAAAGGTAATTTTCAGCAATTCCGTTTCTATTACTTGTAATTGTTCCGGTGTTGTGTTGTTGTTCCATACTGAAACAGGTGTGGAGTCCTTCTTGATAAGAGGTGTACTGTCTGCAACAATCGGTTGTGATTTTTTGGATTGTTTGAGTTGGGCTATTTTAGCGATGGAGTCTTGTTTATGTTTCTCCACCATCAGGGCTGCCTGTTGTTTATTGGTCACGAAGATGTAGCCGAAAAGAAGCGCCATCAGGAGTACGAATCCGATGGTTGTATTTTTGTCAAAATTCATTCTTAAAATTTAGGGGGCAAAGGTAAAGAAACGACGGTTTCTCTCCTATTTAAAAAAGGGTTGGTTGGAGGTATTGAATTAAGAACGGGCAGCGGCAGCCAAAGCACCCGCTTCCGTCTTTTGTTTTTGATGAGCACGCGCTTTGGCTGCCTGTATGAAATGCACAAACAATGGAGCTGGCCGCTCAACTGTGCTCTTCAACTCCGGATGAAACTGAACTCCTATAAAAAACGGATGATCTTTTATCTCTATCATTTCAACCAGACCGGAATCGGGATTCTTGCCGCTGGCAATCATACCATGCTCCTCAAAAGCGGTCAGATAACGGTTATTAAATTCATAACGGTGACGGTGCCGCTCCTGTATCAAAGTTTGTCCATAAATACCATGAGCCAACGTTTGCTCCTGAATAGCACAGTCATAAGCACCTAGTCGCATGGTGCCTCCTTTATTGGTAATCTTTTTCTGCTCCTCCATCATGTCAATCACCGGCTCCGGTGTTTTATCATCCATCTCTACTGAATGTGCTTGCTGATGCCCCAACACATTACGGGCAAATTCAACACAAGCCATTTGCATGCCCAGACAAATTCCAAAGAAAGGCAAATGATTTTCTCGGGCATAACGGATCGCTGTTATTTTACCCTCTGTACCCCGATTTCCAAATCCGGGAGCTACCAGTAAGCCATCGAGCTCTTTTAATTTTTCTTCCACATTCTGATCATCCAGATGTTCACTGTGAACATTCACCACATTCACTTTACATTCATTCATAGCGCCGGCATGAATAAAACTCTCCAAAATAGATTTGTAGGCATCCTGCAACTCTATATACTTTCCTATCAAACCAATATTCACTACTGATTTAGGATGTTTCAATTTGTCTAAAAACAGTTTCCATTCTTTCAAATCAGGATCCGGGAAAATAGTTACATTCAGTTTCTTCAAACAAATAACATCCAGCTTTTCTTTCAGCATCATCAAAGGCACTTCATAGATGGTTGAAGCATCGCTGGCTTCAATTACCGCATCTTCCCTTACGTTGCAAAACAGCGCGATTTTTCTCCGCAATTCCTTACTGAGGGATCGTTCGGTACGACATACAATAATGTCGGGGTGTACGCCTTCCTGACTTAACAATTTCACACTATGCTGCGTGGGTTTTGTCTTTAATTCCTTTGCTGCTTTCAAATAAGGAATCAGTGTCAAATGAACGACCAGACAATCTTCTTCAGGCAATTCCCATTGAATTTGCCGTACTGCCTCCACGAAGGGTAAACTCTCTATATCACCAACGGTGCCTCCTATTTCAGTAATGACAATATCATAGCCTCCTTCTTTCCCAATCAACAGCATTCTTCGCTTGATTTCATCGGTAATGTGAGGGATGACCTGTACCGTTTTGCCCAAATAGGCTCCTTCTCTTTCTTTATTGATTACTGTCTGATATATCCTGCCGGTTGTAACATTATTAAGTTGAGAGGTATGAATATTTAAAAATCTTTCATAATGCCCCAAATCCAGATCGGTTTCCGCTCCGTCTTCCGTCACATAACATTCTCCATGTTCGTAAGGATTAAGGGTGCCGGGATCAACATTAATATAGGGGTCGAATTTTTGAATGGTAACTTTAAAACCCCTGGCTTGCAATAGCTTGGCTAAAGAAGCAGCAATAATTCCTTTTCCTAAGGAGGAGGTCACACCACCGGTAACAAAAATATATTTAGCCATAGCAATAACTTGAGCGACCTGTCTTGTAAAGGGAAAATGAAAAGGTCGTACAAACCTACAATGATTTTTTTGTTTGAAAAAAAATCATGGCATCAATTTGAAAAAAAAGAAAATCAGATGCGGTCGTAGCTGGCTTTGATGCCCATAATAAGGGAAGAACTGAATCCTTTGTGCTCCATCTCATTCAGGCCGGCTATGGTGCAACCCTGCGGGGTGGTTACTTTATCAATTTCTTGTTCGGGATGGGCACCTTTCTGAATCAGCAGCTCGGCTGCTCCATTGACCGTTTGTGCCGCTATCAGGGCGGCTGTTTTGGCATCGAAGCCAATTTCTATTCCTCCCTGGATACTTGCCCTAATATATCTTAATGCGAAAGCAATGCCGCAGGCACCCAAAACGGTAGCGGCATCCATCAACTTCTCATCCAGCATCACTACCCTGCCCAGTTGGGAAAAAAGATCGCGGATGTAGTCTAATTGCAGCTGTCCGGTATTATGATGACAAATGCAAGTCATGCTTTGCTGTATAGCAATAGCCGTATTCGGCATGGCGCGAACCACAGGAACAGCATCTCCGGCCCAGGTGGTCAGTGATTTGATGTCCACTCCTGTAACGACACTCACTAACACATGTCGGGTTGGATCAATGTGAGATTTAAAGCGGGTAACTACTTCTTCAACCTGATAAGGTTTGACAGCCAGTAAAATCAAATCTGCATAGCGTAATGCCTCCTCGTTGTCTGCACTTACCAATACCCCTCTTTGTTCAATTTCTGCTAAAGTAGCAATATTCCTTTTCGTAATAATCAGATGTTCGGGTAGAGAAAAGCCACTTTTGAGCAACCCTTCTGCGATAGCAATGCCTAAATTCCCTCCTCCAATAATGGCAATCTTTTTATTCATGTAAACTAAATTGAAATTAAAATACTTTATCCTGTAATTCTGTGGTTGCTTTGATGACGGCCTCATCAAATACCAGCTCCTTGCTGGCAAGCGCTTCCCTCAATACATCATTGATGGTGATCACACCACGAAATACTTCATCATCAAACACAACGAGATAGCGTGTTTTATGACTATTGAGCAACTGCATACAATGCTCAACGGTATCGGTAGAACTTACAAAGGGTAACGATGTACTCATTACTTCTTTGATATGTGTAGTATCACTATGCAAACCCTTTAAAATGACATTACGGCTATAATCTCTTTCTGAAAAGATACCTTGAAAATGGTCTTCTTTCATCACCACCAGGTAACTTAGATTGACAGAATTCATCAACTGAAGTCCCTGAATGACTTTAGCATCCGCATCTATTTGGTTAAAAACAGGCGATTTTTTGTGGAGAATATCTGCAACGGTACGCATAAAAAATTTTTATAAAGTTACTTTAAATCAGAGCAATATAAATAGATTATTAAATAAAAGCATCATGTGTTAATTTTGTAAACATCATAAATAAAACAAATACATGCCAGGCGCAAAAAAAGATAAAAAAACGAAGCAACCGGTGATCCTGATCACCAATGATGATGGAATTACCGCCCCCGGTATCAAAAACCTGGTCGAAGCGGTAAAAGATTTGGGTAAAATTATTGTTGTAGCGCCGGATAAACCTCAGAGCGGCATGGGGCATGCCATTACCATTGGCTATCCGCTGCGGTTGCACAAAGTTCATCAATTTGAAGGGGTTGACTCCTGGCAATGCAGCGGCACCCCGGTGGATTGTGTAAAACTGGCGGTGGACAAAATCCTGCATCAAAAACCGGATATCTGTTTAAGCGGCATCAATCACGGCGCCAACCATAGTATTAATGTTATTTACAGCGGCACCATGAGTGCCGCCATAGAAGCAAGTATTGAAAAAATCCCCAGCATAGGTTTTTCATTGTTAGATTATAGCATGGAAGCTGATTTTTCCGCCTCTCAGTTGTACGTACGCAAAATTGTGGAACAGGTGCTTAAACTGAAAATTAAAAATCCGCATTTATGTCTGAATGTAAACATCCCTAAAGTATCAAAGGAATTAATCAAGGGAATAAAGGTTTGCCGGCAAGCCTATGCTAAATATGAAGAGGAATTTGACGAACGAAAAGACCCTGCGGGAAGAAAATATTACTGGCTCACGGGTGAATTCAAAAATTTTGATAAAGGGAAAGATACCGATGTATGGGCACTTGCCAATAACTATGTCAGTGTAGTACCTATACAATACGACCTTACAGATTATGAATTGAAAAAACAACTCGAAAACAAAATCAAAGGCTGATGTTGAAAATAGATAAGTACCCTTTAGGGATTGCCATGGGATCTCTCGCTCCCATCCTGGGCATTGTTCTTTACTATTATATTAAAGTAGATGCTTCCGTATATTCTCTCCGCGAGTTTATTGTTTTTTTCTTTGAAAATTCAGCTATGCTCACTGCCGTCGGCAGTTTGAGTCTTATTGTCAATATTGTTCTTTTTACCCTTTATATCAACAATCGTAAAGACAAGACTGCCATTGGCATTTTCGCTATGACGGTGATGTATGGGTTGATTATACTGTACGCCAAATTCAGCAACTGACCATTCAAACGACACCTATTTCGTAACCGTCATCCTGAGCGTAAGCGAAGGATCTCACGCATTACTGTTCGGCGTGCCGTAGAGACGCACAATTGTGCGTCTCTACAACTCCTACCGGTTCGTTAAACATATCTAGTTTTATCTCAGTATCATTTCACCCCTTAGGAGTTGACTTTGTTCCTATTGAATCCCGAAATAATAATTTAAAGATTACTAACAGATTCATCTAAGGTAACCCCCAACCCGGGTAATTGACTGAGGGATACTTTTCCCTCTTGATACTGAATCCCCTGGGCAATATCTTCTGCCAGCAATAACGGACCATCCATATCTAAATAATCAGCTAAAGGAGCCAGTCTGCCAATTGCTGCAGAACCTAAAGAGGTTTCATTCATAGACCCCAGCATTACAGAAAGATTCAGCGTCCTTGCTTTTTCAATCATCCTTCTTGCAGGTGTGAGACCACTGCATTTGGTCAGCTTGATATTGATGCCATGAAAATATCCTGCACATTTTTCAACATCCTGTTCAGCAACGCAGGATTCGTCGGCAAGAATTGGCAGCGGTGATTTTTCATATAAAACTTTCATCCCCTCCCAATCATCTTTAGCCAGCGGTTGCTCAATGAATTCAACACCTAAAGATTTTAATTGAGGAATTTTATCCAAGGCTTGTTCCAACGTCCATCCTCCGTTGGCATCTGCACGAAAAACCGCATCTGTATAGGTTCTAAGAGCCTTCACCATCTCAATATCCCCCTCCACTCCTACTTTTATTTTATAAATCGGCCAGGGCTTCGCTTGCATTTTAGCAACCATGTTTTCAATACGGTCAACCCCAATGGTATAATCACACAAGGGTATATGCGCTGAATTCAAACCCCACAACTGATCCAATGGTTTTTTTCTCATCTTCCCCGTCATATCCCAGGCGGCCATATCCAACGCGCAGACTAAAAAAGGATTTTTGGGAAATAAATGATGAAGATAATGCCAGTATCTCTCGGGATCGGTAAAGGCAAACTGCTCTACCATTTTTTTCTTTCTTTCCAGCTCTTCTATCATCTGCTCCACCGTAATGTTGTAATACGATATGGCAGGAGCTTCTCCATAACCTTTGTAACCCCTGCATTCAAGAGACACAATCAACGCAGGTTGATGGGTCTTGGATCCCTTGGAAATGGTAAAAGGATGGACAAAGGGAGTAGCAATTGATTTATATTTTACGATAAGAGGCATGATGGTTCAAACATCAGATTAAGCTCTGCCCGACGTAACGATCAAACTACGTACTTCCTCATTAAACGCGGTTTCCTTCATCAGTTCCTCCACACTTAAATGCATTCTGTATTGCCAGTAATGCTTCGGATTGGCAGGAACATTAATTCTTTCTTCATCAGGATTTTGTCTGCGTAATGCAGGACTCATACCCAGCAATTCCTGTATCTGGAAAATACTCCACATGGCGGGAGAATGCACATGCTGAACCAATATCTCTTTGACAATCCAGGGTTCACAATAAAAGGGAGCGCCGCCAAAATGACCTAATTGATGATTATAAAAATCTTGCGTTTTCGAACGATCTTCTTCCCACCAGCCTCTGATGGTACTCATATCATGGGTAGATGGCGTAACTACACTCAAATAAGGCGCATCGGCAGGATGGAAAAAAGTACGCGTAGGATCTTTGGGCATGCGTTGTATTTCGAGGCTCAACATTCCCAATTGTTTCATCACATCAGGTACACATCCGGGCACCATTCCAAGATCTTCGCCACAAATCAGCATATTCGTTGATCTTTTTAGGGCGGGCAATTTCTCCATCGCCTCTTTCTTCCAGAATTCATCCTGACGACGGAAGAAATAATTGACATAAAGCGCTTCGAGTCGCCATTTGATATCATTATCCAAATACCGGAAAGAAAGGGTGCTGCTCATCGAAATCCGGAAATGAAAATCCTGACCATTACTATCATCGGGTTCCAGTAAAATGACATTGCTGATACAATCATACAAGGCCTGCTGCATCCTCCGATTCATTTCATTATCTTCCTGCTTCGCAAAATGAGCTTCTACTTTTCTTTGGGTATTGAAGTCTTCTTTCAATTGGTATCTGCCCAACCCCTTGGATTCAACAAAGCCATAAAGCCAAGCTGCATCTGCTCCGAGCAGTTCCTTAAATACCTCATCAGTTAGATAAGGCCTACAAAAACGTTCATAATCAAACCAAATGCCCTGTTGACCAAACTCACTCACATGTACGGGTATGGCAGGCACAAAATGTCCGAGAATACCTTCTACCGCATGCATGGGAATACTCCATATTCTGAAGAAACCTAATATGTGGTCAATGCGAAAAGCATCAAAATAATGACTCATTTGTTCGAAGCGTTTTTTCCACCAGTCAAACCCATCCGCTGCCATCCGCTTCCAGTTATACGTAGGAAATCCCCAGTTTTGTCCCTTCACTGCAAAATCATCGGGGGGCGCTCCTGCCTGCTTGTCCATATTATACAATTCAGGGGCTACCCAGGCATCACAACTGTTACGATAAATACCAATGGGAATATCTCCTTTCAAAATCAATCCCTGCTCATGTGCATAAGCGGTTGCCTCTTTGAGTTGTTTATGCAAATGGTATTGCGTGAAATAGAAAACGGCAATCTCGTCGTAGTGTTTTTTGGAAGGCTGACAAAGTTTGGCAATTTCTTCTTCCTCATAAATATTGTATTTTTTCCATTGAGAAAAATCAGGCGTACCATTCAAATCTCTTAAATAAGAAAATGCCGCGTAAGGCTCCAGCCAATGCTTGTTCTCGTTGAAAAAAGAGATGAATTCGGGTTCCTGATGAAATGATTTTTTCTGTTCAGCATACAGCGCTTTCAACGCCTCCCACTTATATTTCATTACGGTTTCATAATCAACCACCGTAAGCGTATTGAGTGCTTTTTGTTTCGAAGCCAGCTTTTTGACCACCTCATGCGTTTTCTTGCCTGCAATAGTAGCGATATTGACATACATCGGATGAAGGGCAAAAGCGGAAATAGCTGCATAAGGATAGGAATCCGTCCAGGTATGCGTAGCTGTGGTATCATTCACGGGCAGCAATTGTATGAGCTTTAATGAGACCTGCTTCGACCAGTCGGCCAGTAATTTGATATCATTAAATTCCCCTACTCCAAAACTGTTTTCGGTACGCAGACTAAACACCGGAATAGCAATCCCCGCTCCTCTCCAGGTATTATTGGGTAATTGTGCAAAACCGTCATGCAGTATTGTGATTTTCTTTTTCGCCGTACCATCATAAAGCATGCGATTGTTGCCGCTTTCATAGCCGAGGATGGACTGCGATTGCGTATCATAAACCCCGTACTTGTAAGCGATCGGAAAACTTTCTTTTCCCAGTTGAACCGGTGCCACCCACCAGTTCCCCTCCCGCACCATCAGCACGGGCGATTTTTTACCCCAGTTTCCCAACGCATCGTTACTGCCGGTTACGCACAACACCTGATTTTCCGTCAGCAGTGGTGCCTTTACTTTGAAAATATGCGTCGTTAATTTAGAGAGCTTAACAGCTTCTGCAGGATGTTTGGGTAGCAGAACCTGCGTAAAGGGTTGAGTGAAAAAAACATTCTCATATTCTCCAGCATGGTTCCAGGTATCTATCACAGTAAGCTCTTCAACATTGATTTTTTTAAATTCCAGCACCCGGTCATTCCCCCATTCTGACACTTCTCCTTCTGATGTATGGAGTTGATAATGATATTGAAAAGGGATATCTTCCGAACCATTGACTTCTATTGTTACACTCCAGTAATCATCATTTAGATACTGCATGGGCATCGAGGATGCAGATAATTTTTCAAACGCCGGATGATTAACCGAAAGATGCAGCGTCTGACCATATACTGTATGGAATCTTAAGTAAAAATGAATTTTCATTTGCTTAATTTAAAAAACTGAGTACCCTGTTTCCTGGTTGGAAGGGAAGAATTTTGTTTGCTAAGGTCGGCAAATTAATCAAAAAAGAGATGCCGTCAAATCCTATATGGCTATAGTATGACATTCGTGTTTGGTTATGATGCAAGAAGCCGTTAATTTAGAAAAAACGATTCATTTGTCCGGCATTTCAATTTCAGGCTCCGCGGTTTACAGTTCCTTTAATCAGGTGACCCTGTTACGAGGGGGAAGCCCATATTTTGAACGCCTTTTAACGATGATTAATGAGGCGAAGGAGGTGATTCATTTGCAGGTGTATATCTATGATGAAGACGAAACCGGCTCACAGGTATCCCATGCCCTTTGTGAGGCCGCAATGAGAGGTGTGAAAGTTTATCTTTTTTTAGACGGTTATTCCTCTAAAAATCTGAGCAGCAATTTCCGGAAAAGAATGAAGGAAAATGGGATTAAAATTCGCTGGTTTCAGCCTTTACTCAAAAGCAAATATTTTTATTTCGGGAGAAGATTACATCACAAAGTAGTGGTAGTGGATGGCAAACAAGCTTTAGTGGGAGGCATTAATATCAGCAATCGCTACAATGATTTTCCGGATGCACCCGCCTGGCTAGATTGGGCAATTTGGGTGCAGGGAGAAACTGCTTTTGCACTGGAAAAAAACTGTATTCAATATTGGAATAAATCTAGACTGGGACTTGGAAAAACGATTCGGCAACCGCAACGACATTACAACAACAACCATCACCCCATCTGTTATGTGCGGACAAGAAGAAACGATTGGGTGGCGGGAAAAGTAGAGATCACGAGGAGTTATCTGGAAATGATGCATCGTGCCCAGGATGAAATCATCATTATGTCGAGTTATTTTTTACCCGGCAGCATCATTCGAAATGCACTGGCGAAAGCCGCCAAAAGAGGGGTAAAAATTACGCTGATTATTTCCGGCATTTCAGATGTAGTACTCGCTAAAGCAGCTGAAAAATACTGGTATCCCTGGATCATGAGAAATCAAATCCGGATATTTGAGTATCATCGTCATATTCTGCACGGAAAAATATCGGTGTATGATCGTAAATGGGTCACCGCAGGATCTTACAATGTCAATAATATCAGTGCTTATGCCAGTATAGAATTGAATCTGGATGTTTTAAATGAGTCTTTTGGGAATAGTACTCATGAGGCGTTATATAAAATAATATCGGAGGAATGTAAGGAAATTACGCCTCAGGAATTTACCCGTAAAACACATAAACTTGCTTTATTCTGGTATTGGTTGAATTTCGAGATTTACAGATTGACACTCTATTTGTTTACTTTTTATTTCAAACAAAAAGAGAAAACATAATAACCAATATCATTCCTCTTTTTTCTTAAATATTTTTTCCATCCAATGCGCTCCTTTATCGGCAATCTGATCTGTAAAAGATTGAATTAATTCTTGTATTTTTTCATTCTTCAGGAAAAGTCCCAATACCATTGCAGGTATACTCATTTTTTCCTGTCGGCGAAACGCTGAAGCGAGGAGCAACTGCGGGAAATGCTCTTTTATATGATGATAATTGTTACCCAGTTTCATCTCCAGCCGTTTAACTTCCTGTTCCAGGTGAAAAATCTCCCGATCGAGTTCACGTAAACTACGGATTGGTTTTTTAATTTTCCGCATAGTCGGCATTTTGTGATGAGTAGGCAGCTAGTTGACTGTCGCTTTCCTCTGATTTAGTTAAGGCATGAATAAATAAGCTGATCAAAGGATTGATAAATAGCTGCTTTCTGAGTAAAGTAATAAAACCGATAAAACTAAGGAAAAGCAAAGTGGTGATTCCAAAACCCGCTGCCAGGCTGCCTACCTTTTCAGACAACCAGAAGCCGAGCATCATGCCGGAAAAAGTGAGTACCAGAAAAATCAGGAAAATGGAAATAATAAACCACACGAGTATCCCTAAAGTTGTAGAGAGTGCACGTGCGGATTTAAGTTGTATCAGATTGGTTTGGGAAGCAACATAATCTTTAATCAGAGGGATATTTTCTTCAATCACCTCCTGTAAATTTTCAGGATTATTCATGCAGGTAAAGTTCAGGAATAAAATTGAATTAAAGCAATATGATCAAATCGGGTCAAAAATCCATCCTCTGTAAAAGCCACATCTCCCCCATTTTGAATGACCATTTCAATCACATCATCCACCACATCATTGGAAATATGAAAATCATTTTGCAAAACGGTAGGTTTATAGACGATCTTACCGGCTGCCACATGTTCTCCGGCTGCGACAAAATTTTTCTCTACAACCAGAAGCCTTCCTTTTTTTTCATAAGCCGATTTCCATACATCCTGAATACCTACTGACAATTTTTTTTGATTCCCCGCCTGTTCAATCTGATGCAAGAGTTCCTGTTGTTGTTGCAGCTTCCATTCCTGATACCTGGGCTGTAATGCCTGTTCCAGTTCAGTAATTGTAGCATCTTCATAGTTTCCTTCCACGACTCCTTTTACCCTTCCATTTGCATGTGAGATAGATTTGTACATTCCTAAAATAGATTTGGAACCCATTAGAAAAACAGGTACAGGATGGGTGCGCAGCATCGCCTGTAATTCCTTATCCATTTGACGGATAAACTTTTCAACCTGTGTGGTTTTGAATACGACAGGATCCGTAAAATTGGATACCCGCTCTGTTTCATCATTCCAGTAGGCATCTACTGTATTTGGCGCTTCCAGTCGAACCGGCATTAAACGCTGTCCATCATGCAAAAAGAGTTTACATTTTTCGCTGCTCAACACAAAAAGCAGATAGTGCTTTTCCTCTTTTCGGTTAAACACAAGATCTCTGATTTCAAATGATTCATTGACAACAATTCTTTCAGGCACCTCTACATCTAAAAAGAATAATCGGGCGTAGATGGGAGAAGCATATATAGCCAATCCTTTTTTATTATTGGGGAAGGAGGCGGATGCGACGAGTGCATTGATTTTTCTCAAAACGGTTTCTGCCGTCGCATCCGGATACTCATTTCGAAGCAGACGTTCAACTTTATCAACAGCAAAATTGAGCGATTGCCGCATTTCATTATCCATTCCAATTTGCGGATTCATAGGAAGAATTAAGGAAACCGCAGGGCGATAATGAGGAATCTGAATCACTTCCTTGATTTGTTCTAAACCATTTGTTTTCATTTGCATTGTTGCTTGAGTTTGCAAACTAAATGGAAGCATCTGTTTCTTTACTGATAAAATATGTCGAGTCAAATGAACTCTGTCATGAATTTGATTTAGCTTTGATTTTTATGATGCAAATACATCTCACCCATACCGGTCGCAAAGCCATAATTTATCTCTTTGCAGTGGCATTCATTTTGTTCTTCGGCAACCATTGGGTTAGTCTTTGGGATCAGGATGAAGCGGCTTATGCAGGCTTTGCCAAAACAATGGTAGAAAGCGGCAATTGGCTGATGCCTGAATTCATGTGGAGTGAGGTACACAGAAAGCCGCCTTTGCATTTTTGGAATATCGCCATTAGTTACAAGCTATTTGGGATAAATGAATTTGCCGTTCGTTTCCCTTCTGCCTTATTTGTATTACTTACTTTAATACTTGTTTTTTTTGGAACCAGAAAAATTTTGGGAGAACGGGAAAGTTTCATCTCCATTATCGTCATCAGCACTTCCTTTCTAGTAATGAGTTTGGCAAAGGTTTCAGTTACGGATGCAACGCTGTTGTTTTTTACCACTTTATGTGCCATTAGCATCTTACATGTTTTACTATACCGAACTAAAAAATGGATTTTTTTATTCTGGATTGGATTTTCAATGGCATTGCTCACAAAAGGACCGCCTGTAATCTTATTCTCGGGATGTTTCGTTTTTATTCTATTCCTTTTGCATCCTCAAAGAAAAAACCTGTTGTTGCTGCATCCCTGGTTTTTTCTACCCCTTGCGGTACTTCCCATTTACTACTGGGGGTATCTCTGTAATCAAACCCCTGAAGGAAAGGTATTCATTCAATGGATGATTGACTGGTATATCCTCAAACGGGTAGGTGGAAGTGTGTTTGGACAAACAGGGCCTCCCGGTACTCATTTAATCGGACTACTTTTATTTTTCCTACCCTATTTCGTGGTCTTTCCCAGAGCGATCTATGATGGTATTTCGGGATTATTTAAAAAAGAAAAGTCCACCCATTTTCTATTAGCCGCCTGGTTTATTTCCGGTTGGTTTATTTATGAGCTCACGCCAAGCAAATTGCCCGCCTATGTGATAGCAGCCCATATTCCTTTGAGTTTTTTAATTGCGAGGATCTTGCTTCAAGAAAAAATTTCAGCATTTCTGTTGCAGGTGCATATAATTTTGAATGCGCTTATTTTCCTTGTTTTGATAGCTGCTCCCTTATATTTCGGATTTTCAAACCCGATAAAAATTACCTTTTTTATTGTTGGATTTATTTTTTTTATCGCAAAGCTCTTATTGTTGCGTTTCGGCAAACGGACCGATTTTCTTAAATATTTACTGACGATCAATGTTGCTTTTCAATTTTCTTTATGGTGTATCCTGCTGCCGGTAGCAGATGAATTAAAGAACAGTTCATTGAGAATAGCCCGACAAACAGAGAAAATGGCAGACAGAAACACTCCTGTAATTATAGCCAACAACAATGCCCATCCACCTAGTTTGCCCTTCTATTTGCAAATGCGATTTAAACAGGTATCTGAAGAATATGATAACGAGAAATTGTTGAAATTATATCAGGCGGGAGGATGTGTTTTGATATTGAATACTGAACAAAAAAATCACCTCAGCAATTTTGACAATCAATTGAAATTCACAGAGATAAAACCCATCTTTACAGATCGTATTCAGCAGGATGTATATTTTATCGTTGCTCCGGGCTTACCCCAAAAACAATTTTAATTGTTTACAACCAACATTATTTTTTAAACGGTTGATGGCTTTGTCTTTGATTTGACGGACTCTTTCGCGGGTAAGATTGAATCGAACGCCGATGTCTTCAAGACTTAAGGGATGATCTACACCGATGCCAAAAAAGTATCGGATAACTTCCTGTTGTCTTTCTGTAAGTGTACTCAGCGACCTGTCAATTTCAGTTTGTAAGGATTGAACATGATCCACTTCTTCATCAGCAAGGGAAGCATTAGGATTCTGCATCACATCCATTAGCGTACCATCTTCTCCTTCCGATAAGGGAGAATCCATACTTACGTGTCGAGCGGCAAATCCTAAATTAGAATTAATTTCTTCTATTTCCACATTAAGCAATTCAGCTAATTCCTCCGTAGAGGGTTCTCTCTCAAATTCCTGTTCTAATTGAGAATAGGCTCGGTTAATTTTGCTGGTTAATCCCACTTTATTGAGCGGCAATCGTACGATTCTGGCTTGTTCAGCAAGCGCCTGTAAAATACTCTGCCGAATCCACCATACGGCATAGGAAATGAATTTGAAACCTCTGGTTTCATCAAAACGATGAGCCGCTTTAATAAGCCCAACATTTCCCTCATTGATAAGATCAGGCAATGAAAGACCTTGATTCTGGTATTGTTTGGCAACAGAAACAACGAATCGAAGATTGGCTCTGGTAAGTCGATCCAGGGCACGTTGATCCCCAAGACGAATACGTTCAGCCAATTTCACCTCTTCTTCTGCGGAAATCAATTCAACTTTTCCGATTTCCTGTAAGTATTTCTCCAAACTTTGAGATTCACGATTCGTAATCGATTTCGTGATTTTTAATTGGCGCATACTCATAATAGATATTGGTTTAGTTTACAAAAGGTAAATTCGATTCAAAGAATGTTCTTAAGAATGTGTAAAACTCATTTTTTCTGAATTGAAAATAAACATATTTTTAACATCTTCCAAAAAAATTTTGTTTTTGTAGGATAAATTATTTAATGACATTTTACTGTGTTTGAAAATTTTATACATATATTTAAACAAAAATTCGTTCTAAAATTTTAATTCAAATATTATTTTTATATCATTGCATAATAACGAACCTTTTTTATGAGTAAAAAAGTCCCCTATAGTATAGAGTTCCCGGTGAAATGCTCGCCGATTATCTTATATGATTTCTTAATCAATCCTTCGGGATTGCAGGAATGGTTTGCTGATAAAGTTGATGAGCGAGATGGCACTTATTCTTTTTCATGGAATGGTACAGAAGAAAAAGCAGTACTTGTTGAAAAAGAAGAGCCAAGATTTGTTCGCTATCGCTGGACTCATTCCCCTGCCACTGAATACTTTGAGTTCAGAATTGAGAAGACAGAAATTTCCAATCAAACCATACTGGTAATCAAAGATTTTGCCGATAAAAAAGATATCAAGGATCAAACCCAGCTATGGGAATACCAGGTAAAAGATTTATTTCACCGCTTAGGAAATTGATTGGAGTCTATTTGCTTTTCACTTAACAACAATCTGTAGTTTTTCTGATTGCTTAAACAATTGGAATTAACTTTGTCTGCAATACTAAAATCAAGTTTGTGATCAAGACGCTAGATAAACTTATCATCAAAGCTTTTACAGGGCCTTTTTTCGCTACTTTTTTTATTGCACTTTTCATTTTAGTTGTACAGTTTTTTTGGCTATACATTGATGATTTTGTAGGGAAAGGAATTGACCTTTCTACTTTATCTGAATTTATTGTCTATCTGACCGCAACGCTTGTTCCGCTGGCGCTTCCTTTGGCTGTTTTACTTTCTTCTATTATGACATTTGGAAAGCTTGGGGAAACTTTTGAGTTAATGGCCATTAAAAGTGCTGGTATTCCCCTGATTCGGTTTATGCAGCCGGTATTTCTTGCTTCCGGTTTTTTGGGCTTTACTGCGTTCCTTTTCGCCAACTATC
Source organism: Bacteroidota bacterium (assembly GCA_018970395.1). GTDB lineage: Bacteria > Bacteroidota > Bacteroidia > Chitinophagales > Chitinophagaceae > Lacibacter. The sequence continues at coordinate 37,779 of JAGWWM010000005.1, read as the reverse complement.
TCATCCCTGTATCCGAATTAAAAATGAGAACTCTTTTATATGATATCAGAGTGGCAAAACCCGCTTTTGATATCAAGGAAGGAATTTTTTACGATAAGCTTGATGGATATACCATCAAAATTGGAAAAAAATTGAATGACAGTGTGGTGTCCAACATTTTAGTGTATGAAAAAAACAGTGGATTACAGGATAACCTGATTGTAGCAGAGCAAGGAACCATGAGCTTTGCCGCTGATCAAAATTTACTTGCATTTAACTTAAAAAATGGATGGAGGTATTCAGAAAAAGGCAATGAAAGAACCAAGAATACCGAGTTCTACCGAATTGGATTCAAACAATATAAAAAAGTATTTGACATCAGTTCATTCCGACTCTCTAAAACTGCTGATTCCAGCTTTAAAAACCACTACCGAATGCTGAGTTTCAGACAGCTCAACTATATCGCAGATTCTCTTGAGCGAAATGCAGACGAAAAAAAGGAAGGTCAGCTGCTTACCATTCAGCAAAATCTTCCACTTGCCATTGAGGACAGTATTTGGTCGAAACAACCCTCCACTAAAAAAGCAAATTTCACCAGTATCTATAGCACGATTCCGGATAGCCTTAAAGGGATTCTGAATAATACCATCAGCGGTCGCATCAGTAGTCTAAAAAGTCAGGCAGAATTACTGAAATACGACAGTCAGGAATCCAACAAGGAACTTCGGTTATACCGAATGGAACAACATAGAAAATTTTCTCTCTCCTTTGCCTGTGTCGTTTTCTTTTTCATCGGCGCGCCTTTAGGAATACTAACCAGAAAAGGGGGAATAGGATTGCCTTTGGTCATTTCCGTTTTGTTTTTTATTGTATTCCACATTATTAATACCAGCGGAGAAAAAATGGTTAAAGAAGGGGTTTTGAATCCGTTAAGCGGTATGTGGTTATCTAGCTTTATCCTAATTCCAATCGGCACCTTATTAATGATTAAAGCTCGTAAAGACGGAGCTGTCTTTAATTTCAACAAATGGTTTGTTTTCTGGCAGAAACTGAAAAAGAAAAACGATAATCCTAAGTAGTAAAACACCTTACTAATGCGATTACTTATTTTCTTTTTTCTTCTTTTTCCATTACTGAATACAGCCCAACTTTTTAACAAAACCAATCGCTTCACTGCAGCAGATACGCTGCGCGGGTCAATTACACCTGAAAGAGCGTGGTGGAATGTGGTTTACTATGATCTATCCATCACACCTCTGTTTTCCAATTTTAGTGTACTAGGAACTAATACGATTCATTTTACAATAACCGGCAAACCGGCATCAAATCTTCAGATAGATCTACAGGAGCCCATGATAATTGACCATGCATTGATAGACGGAACGCAGGTGTCTTTTTCAAGGAAAGGGAACACCTATCTGATCAAAACGCCTCTTGGTTTTTTGAAAAAATCTTTTAAGCATTCAGCGATTCATCAGCTTACTCTTCTATTTCATGGCATTCCTAAACCGGCACTTCAGCCGCCCTGGGATGGCGGGGTAGTTTGGAGTAAAGACAAGTTGGGAAATCCATGGATTGGTACTGCTTGTCAGGGTTTGGGCGCCAGCAGCTGGTGGCCTTGTAAAGATCATCAGAGTGATAAAGCGGACAGTGCCACTATTCGAGTGACTATTCCGGATACGTTGATGAATGTTTCTAATGGAAGATTAGTCGCTGTTACCACGCATGCCAATCGTACCAAAACCTGGAGCTGGCATGTGCGTCACCCCATCAGTGCCTATAACCTGACTATGAATGTTGGAAAGTACACGCATTGGGAGGACACGCTCAATGGAAAAGACGGGGTATTAACGCTGGATTATTATGTTTTGGAATATGAATCAGAGAAAGCCAAAAAACAATTTAGCCAAACAAAGCCGATGTTGCATATCTATGAATCCTGGCTGGGGTCCTACCCTTTTTATAAGGATGGATTTAAACTGATACAAACCTCATACTTGGGAATGGAACATCAAAGCGCCATTGCCTATGGGAACGATTTTTCGAATGGATACAAGGGAAAGGATTTAAGTGAAACAGGTCAGGGTTTAAAATGGGATTTTATTCTTATCCATGAAACCGCCCATGAATGGTTTGGCAACAGCATAACGGCAAAGGATATTGCCGATTTATGGGTGCACGAGGCGTTTACAACTTATGCCGAGTATTTGTATATGGAAACTCATTTTGATGCTTTAACTGCCAACGAATACCTCATCGGAATTCGAAAAAAAATTTTAAACGATCAACCGATTATTGGCCCTTACAACGTGAATCGTGAAGGAAGCAGTGATATGTATTTCAAGGGAAGTCAACTCATTCATATCATCCGAAAAACCATCAATAACGATTCCATTTTCAGAAAACTGCTCATGAAGCTGAATGAGCAATTCAAATACAGTACGACCGATTCCAAATCAATTGAAAGGACAATTGGATCGTATACCGGTATTGATTTCAGTAACATTTTTGACCAATACCTGAGAACCATACAAATTCCCGTGCTGGAATATCGAACTGAAAAAAAATCTGACAAAGTAAGACTATTGTACAGATGGAGCAATTGCCTTCCTTCCTTCGATTTAAAGATTAAAGTTCCTGATGGAATGCAATCTTTTCAGTGGGTTCAGCCGGATACGGACTGGAAAATGATTGAAACCCAATTTGACAAACCGGATGACATTTTCCCCTTGTTCGATCAAGAATTTTATATAGTGTATAAAAAAGTAATGCAATAACTTCGGGCTTGTATGGGAGAAATCAGAAAGCAAGCGATTGTATCGAGTATTGTAATCTATGTGGGTTTTTTGATCGGATTTGTGAATACCTGGTTTTTTATCAAAAACGGCGCTCATAGTTTTACGCCTGCCGAGTATGGACTTACCCGATTATTTTTTGACATTGGAAGTCTTATTTATGTTTTTGCCGCTTTAGGTGTCATTCCGGTGGTCTATAAATTCTTTCCCTACTATCAACAGCATCTTTCACGACAGCAAAACGACTTATATACCTGGACTTTTATTACTGTATTGATTGGTTTTCTTATGGTGTTAACAGGTGGCTATATTTTTGAGCCCCTTATTGTTAGAAAATACAGTGAGCGCTCCGCTTTATTTGTTGACTATTATCCATGGATTTTTGTATTTGGGTTGGGACTCTTACTTTTTAATTTACTGGAAAGTTTTTCATTTACTTATAAACAATCCATTCTGCCCAATTTTCTCAGAGAAACACTGATGCGACTGTTTACATTGGGATTGATTCTGGCATTTGTTGCGGGGGTATTTGACTACAGCGGTTTCATCAAATTTTTTGCTTTTCAATATTTGGCAATCGTTTTTGTGCTTGGATTTTATTTGAGAAAAAAAGGTCAATGGCCGATTCAGTTTAAAATCAGCAAGGTTACCCGACGGTTCAAATTTAAAATGATGAGTCTCTCCGCTTATGTATATGGCGGCAGCATCATCATGATTCTCTCACAGGTTGCAGACAGCATTATTATTGCAAGCGTTAGTCCGCAGGGCATTCACGATGCAGGGGTTTTTAATCTATCGACTTATATCGCCAATCTTATTCAGGTGCCTCAACGAAGTATTATTGCAGCAACGATTCCCATATTATCACTTGCGTGGAAAGAAAAAAATAAAAATGAAATTCAGCGGATTTATGAGCGCTCCTCCATCAATCTATTATTAGTCGGACTATTTATTTTTATTGGAATATGGCTGAATATCCGAGAAGCATTTCAATTACTTGGCATTCAGGCCGCATATCAGGCAGGTATAGAAGTGGTTTTCATCTTGGGAATTTCCAAATTAATAGATGTAGGCACGGGTATTAACGCGCAGATTATCGGCACATCCAGCCAGTGGCGTTTTGAATTCATGACAGGTGTAATACTGATTATCCTATTCCTTCCTTTAAATTATATGTTGATAAAAGAAATGGGCTTGATGGGAAGTGCTTATGCAAATCTGATTTCGTTCAGTGTATATAATTTGATTCGTTTTATTTTTCTTTGGAAAAAATTTAATTTACAACCCTTTAATCAAAAAACGCTTTATGCAATTGGCTTAGGGGTGATTGGATTTCTACTTGCCCGCTATACTACACAGGTAGATGGCTGGTTTGGAATAATGATAAGAAGTGGGTTATTTGTACTGATATTTATTGCCGGTATTTTCTCAATGAAACTCACCCCTGATGCAATGCAATTGTATGAAGTGGTTAGCAGGAAAGTTGGGAAGTTAAAAGTGAAAAGATAAAAAATCAGCCGTTGGACGATTTGCTTTTTCGGATGACTTGTATATTTTCTTTTGCAACTTTCACCTGAATCTGAATACCTAAAGTTGGAATTTTCAGAATCGCAAAGCGATTTTTAACATCTACCACTTCACCTTCCATGCCCATGAGTACACCGCTATACACTCGAGCTATATCATTGACGCGAATATCTGTTTCATCAACAGGTATATCCGAAATATCCTGAAAAAACCGACGCACGGTTTCTATTTCCTGGGCAGGGATACGAGCCGGTTTCCCTTCATGACAAACGAAATTAATAATCCCATCAGTCGCCAGAATTTCCCAACGAATAGCGTCGTGAATTTGAACAAAAACATATCCTCTAAAGGCAGGAATCTCCAGCGTTTTCTTTCTGTCGCTCCACTGTCGAATTACCTTCTGCAGCGGACAATATACCACCACTCCGCGTTGAGACAGTTGTTCAGCAATTCTTTTTTCCCTGTTGGGTCGGGTATATACCGCATACCAATAAACTTGCTGATTTTGGTTGGACATTTATATGATTGTTTGAATAGTAAAGTTAGCATAGTTTATGATAGATGGCAAATATGTTACAAACATTTAATGAACATTTTCTAGATTAATCCAAAAGGCACAAACAAAAAAAGGGAGTCAGTTGACCCCCTTGTAAAATAGCATACATGATTTGAAATTAATCTTCCGTGAATGGTACGATTCTTCCTCTTGGATTGATGAAAATCCGAAAGGCTATTTCAAGACTTCTGGCTCTGTAAGCATCAAAATCCTTGCTATTAAACGGATATTCGTAAGTAAGTCTGACACTGTAAAGATTCTTGTAAACTGATTCAACAACCGGCATGATAGAAGCAAGTGCACGGGTGTAGATACCATAATTATAAACCATTTTCTTATCTATCAGCGGGCGATTGATTAATTCTGCCCCCAACCAGCCGGAGATTCTGTATGCTCCGGTAGGATCAGTCAATGACGTACTTAACCAATAAAGACCATCTCTCCAGTACAAAGTTTTAAGATACAATCTTTTTGTTTGATTTAGCTCTAACCCTAGCTTAAGAGAGAATACACCCCTGTGACGTTGTCTGGTTTCCAAGTCCTGCCGGAAAATATCTGTTTTAGGATAAAACAAATTATACATTGCAACGCCGGCCTCTAATTCGAAATCACGGGATTTATAAGCATAAATACCACCCACTGCGAAATTAGCATAGTTAAGGGTTGCCTGAGTGCCAAACCCTTTAATTGCAAAACCTCCTCCAAATATTTGAGGATCCGGTTTTAACTCTTCTTTTCCGTCCGCATTATATTGACCCATTGCATAAGTGAATTGAGCTCCTCCGCTAATTCCATGTCGTCTTCTGCGATCAAGATAAGTGTGATAGGCTAAAGACAAAGAAGGGAAGGCTCCGCTTAAAGCATTGCTAGGGTGAGCATAGCGGTAAAAATTAAACCCAACGGCCAGATACCTTTGGGGGAGAGGGTCGTTTTCATCATAATTAGTTCTGAGCTCTAAGGATGTATTGGTATGAACCATGGATGAAGTGTCTGTTTGCATCATGCTGGCATGTGCTCCTAACCTGATTTTACCGTTGTAGTAACCGGTGTAGGCGGGATTTACATTTAAAGGAGAAGACTCATACAAAGCCATTCTGGGGTTTTGCGCCTTCAAAGTAAGCGATGTACCCATGAGAAATGTCAGGATGGTAAGTGGTATGAATTTGTTCATAATCAGTAGGATCTATAGCGAAAATAAATTATTTTTTTTAGTAATCATATAAAAATTTCAAGAAACTTCCATCGGCTTATATTCCGGCACTACTCTTCGGATGATTTGCTTCACCGTTTCCTTGTCTGGAATACGGTCGAAAGCATTGAGTTCACTTATTAAAGTCTGCATTTCTTCAAGGCTGTATTTCTTCACTTTCCCAATCATGATCTTTTTGTGGTGCGTCTGTTTTACCTGCTCCTGATCTGCAAAAAGATCCTCATAAAGCTTCTCTCCGGGTCTGATTCCGGTAAAAGTGATGGGAATATCTACGCCCGGCACCAGTCCGGCCAGTCGGATCATGTTCATCGCCAGATCATAAATCTTCACCGGCTCTCCCATGTCAAAAATGAACACTTCCCCACCCTGTCCCATCAAGCCGGCTTCTACAACCAACTGCGCCGCTTCCGGAATCGTCATAAAATATCGCTGCATTTCCGGATGCGTAATCGTTACCGGTCCGCCGTTTTGTATCTGGTTTTGAAATAAAGGCACTACGGAACCATTGGATCCAAGCACATTTCCAAAACGAGTTACGATAAAATCAGTCGAAGGATATAAATCCTGTAAAGACTGTGACACCATTTCCGCCATTCGTTTAGAAGCCCCCATGATGCTGGTAGGGTTGATGGCTTTATCGGTAGAAACAAGTACAAATTTTTCCACCCCATGCTTACCCGCGAGATTGGAAGTAATCCAGGTGCCCATTACGTTCGATTGCAAAGCCTCATGAGGAAAGGCCTCTATGATGGGAACATGTTTGTAAGCCGCTGCATGAAAGACAAAATGAGGATGGTACTGATCAAAGACCGCCTGCATGGCTATTTCATTGCGTACATCGGCAAGTACCTGCACCATACGAGAGGCCTGACCGGCACGTTTCAGCTCCTGCTCCAGTTCATAAAGTGGAGTCTCAGCAATATCCACACAAATAATCTTCTCCGCTTCCTGATCCACCAGGCGGCGCACGATTTCACTTCCAATAGAACCTGCCGCACCGGTTACCAGAATAACTTTATGAGCCAGCTGACGCATCACATCTTCATTGTGCAAATTGATGGGCTCACGGTTGAGCAGGTCGTGAATATTTACCTGCTTGATGGTATTGAGGTTAAAATGAGAATCAAACCATTGTTCGAGAGAGGGAAGTTCCCGGATGCGGATATTGAAAATGATGGTATCATTCAGAAACTGCGATTTTCGTACCGGATCGAGGGTCTTGGTTGCAATGATAATATCCGTTACTCCGAGCCTTACAATGGTTTTACGAAGGTTTTCCGTGGCACTGTACACCTCAAACCCCTCAATAATCTTCCCAACTTTATTAATATCGTCATCAATAAAGCCCATGATGCGAAAACCCGACTCAGGATGGCTGGTAATGGATTTTTTCAGGGTTAGTCCCAGTTCCGCTGCACCAAAAATGATCAGTCTTTTATCCTGATTTTTCTGGCGATTCTTCTTGTAGTACTCAAAAAGATAGCTGACGAGAATGCGACTGGTCAATACATAGAATACCGTAATGAAATAACTGAGCAACCAGACCGCCGCGCTAAAATGATGTTTCTTTTCGAGGACAAAATTGAAGAGAGAGGAAACAACGTGTATCCAACCCAGCACAAAGATGATCTGGAGATAGTCACGCACATGAAAGTGACGGATGACTCTCTTTTGAATTTTGAAGAGATACCATAAAGCAAAAGCTGCCACCAAATGGATGCTCATGCGGATGAGCATGGTTACTGTAGGGATTTCTTCGATGCTGAGAATTCTGTAATTCAACAGAATCGCAGATAGAAATCCAAGAGCGATCAGTAAGACGTCTCCTGCAAGAACAATTTTAGCGGGCGTAATGCGTACGGGCTTTTTAGCCTTCATTCCAACATGATTTTACCAATGATACTACTAATTCACGTTCTTCATCGGTCAGCGAGCTGCCGCTGGGCAGACAAAGCCCTTTGGCAAAAAGATCTTCCGAAACTCCCCGATCAAATTTCGCAGCATCTTTGAATACCGGTTGCAGATGCATTGGTTTCCAAAGCGGTCTGGATTCAATATTATGAGCATCCAATTTCAAACGAATTTGATCCGTTGTTACGCCATTGGATTTTTCAGGGTCTATCAGTATTGTAGTTAACCAACGGTTAGAATAAAATCCCTTTGGTTCGGGGAGGAAGGAAACGCCTGGGAAGTTAGCTAATTTTTGCTGATAAAAATCAAAATGTTCTCTGCGCTTGGTCACGCGGTCAGACAAAACCAGCATTTGTCCGCGTCCAATTCCCGCCGTCACGTTACTCATGCGGTAGTTGAACCCAATTTTGGTATGTTCATAATGAGGGAAGGGATCTCTTGCCTGTGTGGAAAGATAGCGTACTTCCTTCACCCATTCTGAGCGATTGCTCACGAGAGCACCGCCACCGCTGGTGGTGATGATTTTATTGCCATTAAAACTCAGGATACCCATATCCCCAAGTCCTGCGCAAGGTTGTCCAAAATAAGAAGATCCCAATGCCTCAGCCGCATCTTCTATCAAGGGCACCTGATATTGTTGTGCCAGTGCTTTGATCTCATTCATTTTCGCCGGCATGCCGTAAAGATGTACTACGATAATAGCGCCAACTCTTTTACCCTGCGACTGATATGTCTTCAGCGCGTCTTCAAGTAATTCAGGATCCATATTCCATGTATCCCTTTCGCTATCAATAAAAACCGGAATTGCTTTTTCATAGACGATCGGAAAAGCCGATGCCGCGAAAGTCATACTCTGACAAAGCACAATATCATTTTGCTTCACACCCAGCATACGTAGTGCCAAATGCAGCGCCGCAGTACCCGAAGTGAGTGCTGCTGCTTCAGTCGTTTGCGTAGCTTCAGCCAGCTGTTTTTCAAACGCATCTACATTCGGGCCGAGTGGAGCAATCCAGTTGGTATCAAACGCTTCCTGAACGAATTCAATTTCTTTTCCGCCCATGTGCGGGGGGGAGAGCCAGATTTTGTTAGACATTATATTATTTAATATTCTTAATGAGGATAAAGATAATTCTCTATTTGCAAGTTGTTGTCGGGACGGTGTCAAGGTATCTTGATGTCATGGTGTCAATGAAGTCAGTTAGAAAGTATCCCCCTCTGGAGGGGGCGAAGGGGGAGGGAAATTTGGTTATCTTTGCATATAACGCTAACAAAATAAACCATGAAAAAACACTTAAATCACTTTTACTCCAACTCTTTTTATAACCCAAGACTAAAAGATTATTCCAGAGCACTTCGAAAAAGAATGACAAAAGCAGAGGTCTGCTTATGGAAATACGCTTTAAGAGCGGGAATGATGCATGGCTATACATTCAATAGGCAGCGTCCTATACTCAAATATATCGCTGATTTTATGTGTAAGGCATTAAAGTTAATTATTGAAGCGGATGGCATAACACATTTGGATGAAATTGTCATAAAAAATGATCGTAACCGTGAAGAAGTTCTTCGAGAATTTGGCTTTGAGATTCTCCGATTTACTGACGAGGAGGTATTAAATAATATAGCTTCTGTTAAAGAAGTTATATTAAATTGGATTACTGAGAGAGTCATCGATCTAAAGTCCTCCCCCTGACTCGTCCTACAACTTTCTTATCCTCCCCCTAAGTCCCCCTCCAAGAGGGGGATAAATACTAAAAAAACCTGTCAACAACCTACAACCAATAACCTACAACCTAACAATCCTCCCCGGCACACCCACCACCGTGGCGCCATCCGGGACGTCTTTGATGATGACAGTACCCGCACCAATCGTACACCATTTGCCAATCTTAATACCAGGTATTGCAACCGCTCCCGTGCCAATATGCGTACCCTCTCCTACAATGACATTGCCGGGCAATACTGCGTGAGGGGAAAGATGAACATAATCTTCAATGATACATTCATGATCTACCGAGCAGCCGGTATTCAAAATGACATGTTTACCTATTTGGGCTTTAGAGTTGATGCTCACTCCTGCCATGACAACTGTTCCTTCGGCGATTGTACAACGAGCGGAAAGTATGGCAGATGGATGAATGGCTTTCCCGTAATTCAGCTTATTGGATTCCGCAAGTTTTTTACGGGTGGCATTCTTGCCAACGCTGATGATCCATTGATCGGTAGCATCAAAGTTCATGTCTTCGATACGATGCTGTACTGAATAACCAAGCAACTCTTTGATGGATGTATCTGCATCTAAAAATCCTTGTACCTGATCACCGGCTGATTCAATGATTTCTGCGATTACCATCCCATGACCGCTGGCACCCCACAGATAAAATTTATTCTTCTGCATGCTGATCTTCATTTCCTTTAAATACCGGCATAGTGGCATGTCCGGTGTGACTGATCTCTTTTGAGCGAATTACTTTATGAAGGGTTTTAAAAAGAATTTTGATATCCAGCCATAAGCTCATATTTTCTGTATACCAGACATCCAGTTCAAATTTCTGATCCCATGAAATGGCATTTCTGCCATTCACCTGCGCCCAACCCGTCACACCGGGTTTCACATCATGGCGTCTGCGCTGACGATCATTGTACCTTTTCAGGTATTCCACCAACAATGGACGAGGGCCTACCAGACTCATCTCTCCTTTCAGGATATTGATCAGTTGCGGCAGTTCATCAATAGATGATTTACGAAGAAAATTGCCCCATTTTGTCAATCTCATTACGTCAGGCAATAATTTTCCTTGCTCATCCACTTCATCCGACATGGTTTTGAATTTCAGGATATAAAATAATTTTCCATGCCTACCCGGTCGCTGCTGCTTGAACCAGATTTTGCCTTTGTGGAAATACAATTGTAAAAATCCCACGAGCAGTAATAAAGGACTCAGGAGCAAGAGCAAAAGAAAGCTTGCGAGAATATCGATGAGGCGTTTGAGGAATTTCTTATAAAACATAGATTTCAAAAGAAAAGGTTGTAGTGGTTCTCTTTGTTTTCGTGGTTGTTTACTTAACGTCATCCTGAGCGTAAGCGAAGGATCTCCTCATGAAACAGTCTTCGATTCATGAGATGTTTCGCTATCGCTCAACATGACGCTATTAGCGGTCTTTGCCCATCATATTCCTATATTCCCCTTCAATCAACTCCCAAATATGTTCCCTGCTATAGAGATGTTCAATACGCTCACGCGCAGCAGCTGCGAATTTGTTTTTGAGAGCGGTGTCAACACGCAATTGCTTCATCGCCTGCACTAAGGATTCTATTGACTTTGGTTGGACAATCAGTCCGCTTTGATTATGCTCCACGATCTCGTTGCAGCCGTTGATATCCGTTACAATCAACGCACATTCCATGGCTCCGGCTTGTAAGGGCACATTGGGCAGCCCCTCTCTGTAAGAAGGGAATACTAATACATCTGCAGCTGCAAAATAAGGACGGACATCTTTCTGAAAGCCCCAGCATTTAATAGCAGGATGAGATTGCATGAGTTTTCTGTCAGCTTCCATCAAAGGATCTCTTTCAGGTTCCTCTTCCCCTAGTAACCACAACTGATCATTTGGATATGCAGCATGAATTTGAACAAAGGCTTGCAATAACTCATGCATTCCTTTTTCTCTCACTAATCTTCCCGCAAAAATCCAAATCCATCCCCCTGATTGAAGTTGAGCTTTGGTGCGAAGGGAACTTACTAATGCTTCATCAACTGCCGCTCGACTGAAATGACGGCAATCAATTCCATTGGAAGAACCGTTGCCCAGCAGTTTGATTTTTTCTTTTTTAAAAATCACTTTCTCTCTCACTAGAAAGTCGTACAGACCTTTTGAATTCGGATAGATGCGATGCGCACAAAAAGCGGTGATGCGTTCCATCGTTTTCAGAATGAAGCGAGACAATCCTTTGGATTCCATCCAGGGCAATCCGGCTACAGTATGTAAACGAATCGGAACGCCTGCCCATTTGGCTGCTATCATGCCCAATAATCCGGCCTTGGGTGTATGCGTGTGAACAATATCGGGTTCTAGATTTTTTAAAATTCGTTTTAATCTGACTAATGATTGTATATCAGCCAGCAGACTCACTTTTCGTTCCATCGGCAGCGTAATCATTTCACACCCCTCCTGCTGCTCTACTATAGATGCATCCTCTCCTGGTGAACTAATCATCACTACTTCAAATCCTTGTTCCTTCATGTGCTTCATTTGCCCTTTCAGCAACAAACGAAGAGAGATGGGAACAGTGGTAATGCGAACGAGTTTGGGTTTGATGGGGTGCATGGGTTTAAGTCAAAGGGCAAAAGTCAAAAGCAAAAAGTTGTCATGGTTTTCGTGGTTATTATTGTTGTCGCAATTGTTGGCATTACGTCATGTTGAGCATCAGTGAAACATCTCACAATGGCATTACTTTTTATAAAGATGAGATCCTTCGCTTGCGCTCAGGATGACGTTATATTTTCCCAATCTCTATATCTTACGCTTCTCCATCCACTTTTTCGTCTCCCACATCGTCAGGCTTTGCAGACCATATTGCTGATGAAGGGAGCGGTAGTGTTGTAAAATTTGTTCGAGTTCTTTCAGGCATTCATCCGGATGCCAGCCGAAGTTATGCGGATGCCACCAGAGATGATAGTAACCACCGGTCTTGGCGGCAATCGTCATTTCATTGAGGATGCGCTGAAGCTTGAGCTTATTTAAAATATTTGATTTGGATGTCCAAGCGCGATACAAACGACTCGCGGGTAAACAAAGCGGCTTTTGATTGATATCAATTGAATCCAGTGAAAACACCTTGGCACCAAGTAGTCCGCTGTAAGCATCTCCTGTGCGAAAGATTTTTTTGGCTAATGACTCCGGACGATTGGCATCCCAGTACCAGCAATCCGGATTGGAACGAACGATTTCTATACCCAATTCAAAACAAACTTGCAGATAATCAGCATTGAACTGATTGCGCGGGAAAACCAGCGATTTAAGTTGATGCCCCCTCTTCCCGGCGATCTCTTTAGCCAATGTCAGATCTGCCTTGAACTGAGCAGCTGTTTGTCCGGGCTCCTTACAATAATAATGACTATAGGTATGTGTGCCGATTTCAAAACCCGGTTTGTTTTCAATGAGAGAAATTAAATCCGGAGCGAAATGATAGGGATCCGTTGGCTCCATCAATCCGTTGGCCTTTACCCATTCGTAAGAAGAATATTTTGAATCAGAATATGTGGGTAATTCTTTTGGCTGATTGATTCGCCATTCGGCGGCATTTTGATTATATAGCATCCCCACTGCCGCCCAGGTAACATGAACTTCATACTGAAGAAACAGCTCTACCATTTTAGGGAAAGCATAGCGCGTATTTTCAAAATAGCTTTTCCCTTTTTGATCAAGGACTACTTTATCGAAGCGACCCCAGTGGAGTTCGAAATCGAGTGAGATGTTGAGTAAACCGGACAAGTTGTAGGTTGTAGGTTGTAGGTTGTAGGTTTAAAGTTGAAATCTAACTTATAACTAACAACCTTCAACGGCTTTATGACTTCCTTCTTCTATACTCCCTCGCCTTCTTCACTCCATATCCAACGCCTGCAGCGAGGAGGAAGCCGAGACCGCCGTCAACGGGAATTAAGTCGGGATCACCGCCCGGCTCACCTCCCGGATCGAAACCGGCACCTTGAGCAAAAATATCTGTTGTAATCAAAAGAATTGATAGATGTATCAACGCAAACCTGATTGCGTATCGATTGGTAATGAGTTTGTTGAAAAGAGTTCGCCATTTCATAAAGGTAAACGAAGTTAGGGTAAAAAGTTGAAAGTTGTAGGTTGTAGGTTGTAGGTTTGTTTTTCAACGTTCAACATACAACTTACAACCTTAAAATAATTCCATATCCCCCGTCTGCATCAGCCATTGGGTATGTTCATCAGGAAGATAGCGACCGGTGGGAATATTGCGAACAGTGGCGGTGACACTCCATTTGCGAACAGAGAACCAGCCGTTGAATAATTGATTTGCAGAAATGCTTTCGCTCAATCCGCCACAGGTTACGATCCTGCAGCCGATGGCACGGGCTAATTTATTGGATGCTCTAGTCAGTAAATTTAAATCAAATTTATCATTAAAAACAGTTGAACAAATTCTTAATTCTGTTTTGAGCCCACTCCCTTTTAAGCAGAAGAAAAGGTGTACTTCTTTTCCTCTGTGCACATATTGAAATAAACCATAATCCTTCACCGGACAATCACGGTAGCGCCAGGCAAGCCATTGGGGGGTGATGGGAGTGAAAAGATTATTGTCTTCATGAACATCCCCCCCCTGAATCCCCCCCCTAAGGGGGATAAAACTCCTTATTTTGGTGTTTGCAAAATTGAAATCTTGTAAATCCTGTTTACACTTCTCCCATACCTGCATATCCGGTTTTTTGAATACTACCACCGGATGAAGCCATAGAGGCACTTTCCCCCAGGTTTTCCAACCCATCTTGAGGTAACCTGGAGTGCTTTGGGTATTGGGCGTGTTGAATATAAAATCGTAACCCTGTTTACTTGCTTCCTCAATTAATTGTAAAGTGAGTTTTTTGAAGATGCCCCTGCCCTGATGATCAGGATGCGTAGCGGTATCCACGGCACGCAAACAGCGATATATTTTATCACCCATCTGCCAGTCCCAACGCATGAAGGCACGAATGCCAATCAGTTCACCATTCTCTTCTGCCACCAATACAGGGGATGTGCCGAAAGGATTATTGACATGCTTCCAATTCCAGTAACGTTCAGACTTCTCACTCGACCCGTCCCCCAAAGAGGCTTTGAGGAGTTGGATGATGGCGGGGAGTTCGGTAGTATGGGGGGGGCGGAGGATCAAGGCAGATTGTAAGTTATAGGTTGTAGGATATTTGTGACTGGTGATATAGGAAAAATACTTTGAAAAAATAGGGTTTAATATATTCTCAAAAACTCCTTGGCATTTAACTTGTCATAATTATTATCAATAATAAAACTTATGCAAGGTGGCTGTACTTATATCTTGACAAATAAAAATCATAGCGTATTATACATTGGTGTAACTGCTGATTTACATGCTCGCATAAGGGAACATAAAGAGAAAGTGTATCCAAAAAGTTTTACTGCGAAATACAAATGTGATAAGTTAGTTTGGTTTGAATGCTACAATAGTATCATTGAAGCAATTAATTTTGAAAAATACTTTAAAGGCAAAAGGAGATCTTTTAAAATTGATCTCATAAACTCCATTAATCCGGAATGGAGAGATTTATGGGAAGATATAAAAAACTGGTAAAACAAATGCGTCATCCTGAGCGAAAGCGAAGGATCTCTCCATCTTTTAAGTACGTTATCCTGAGTGTAAACGAAGGATCTCATATTTATAGCTCTATACCCCCATTTTGAGATGTTTCGCTATCGCTCAACATGACGCCCCTTGAAAGATCTACATGACATTATTAATGGATACATCACTTTCAATCCCGACTTCTTTCAATTACGTCATCCTGAGCGAAAGCGAAGGATCTCTCCATCTTTTAAGTACGTCATCCTGAGCGAAAGCGAAGGATCTCATCATTTTGGACACATAACAATCGAGAGATGTTTAGCTGTCGCTCAACATGACGCCCCTTGGAAAATCAACATGACGCAATAAAATTAATTACGATTTATACAAACCTTCTAACTCTTTCACCATCTTCTCCATCCCAAAAGCATCGACCACTCTTTCTCGCGATGCCTTTGCATACTGATTAAGAACAGATTTATTTGAAATCATCTTCCCCGTCTCAGCAACAATCTTATACGGCTCATCAACCGGCACCAGTAAACCATCGACTTGATGTCGAATTACCTCTCCTATCCCACCGGCATTAGTCGTTACAACAGGTAAACCACAGCTCATAGCTTCTAACAACGCAATGGGTAGGCCCTCAAAAACACTGCACATCATGTAAATATCCATGGAAGAAAACCAATCGATGGTGTTGGTTTGCAAGCCGGGCATCAATACAGCATTCTCGAGCCCCAGTTCTCTGCGTTTTTGTTCTATTAAATCTTTCAGCGGACCAGCTCCAACAATCACTCCTTTGATTTTTTTATCAGGATTTTGTTCTGAGATCTTCTTAAATAGTTCCAACCAAAGATCGAGTCGCTTTTGAAATCGAAATACGGCGAGTGTGCCAATTACAATCATATCTTCATCCCAGCCGTGTTGATCACGAAGCTCTTTTCTTCTTTCTTCGCTTCTTGTGAAGCGTTCTGTATTGACCCCATTCAAAATGGTATGAACCGGAATTTTTGGTGCAATATTATTTTGGATGGATTCGGCGACTTCTCCGGAGACCGCAATCGCTGCACTTTGCCAATTGAAGGTATAGCTATTGATCCACTTGGTAAGTTTGTGATAACGTTCCTGTTTATTATGCTCGGTATAAACCACAGGCACACCTGTCATTCGATACACGATCCTTCCTAAAAATCCGGCCCAGGGTAAATGACAGTGAATAAGATCAATCTTATTTTCTTTCACATAGTGCGCTACTTTCTTTGCCTGTAGTAAAATTTTAATGTTATTCGTTGCTGAAAAACATTGTACCGTCGCCCCTGAATCTTCCAACTCATTCACCATCTGATCTTTCCAGGGAAGAAAATAAATCACATGGAACTGAAACTGCTCTTTGTTATGAATACGGATTGTTTCAGGCAGCAACATTTCCGCGCCGCCGCGACCGAGGGATTTGATTACGTGCAGAATGTTCAAGGAAGGTTGTAGATTGTGGGTTGAAAGTTAAATGTTGATTTTTGCAGGTCTCTATTTCCGAAAGAATCGTTCATTGAATTTAAATGGCGACAAGTCTGAAACTTGCACTTTCTGTATCAAACTATGTCGGGGATTGATCAGATAATTGTACTCTTCATTTACAACCACGGAAGGTACTCTCATGACTAAAAACTTATTATCTCTGATAAACCGATCACCGATTTGTTGAGTCTCGTTTGGGTGAGGGTATTCATTCCAATTCGAGGGTAATTGTTTTTTTGATAACTGCAAAACAGGAATATTTTCAGGAATTTTAAACGAAACAAATGCGTAATTCTGGGGCACCAATCCGAGTGGGAGATGCATGGCTAGTTCGGCTACGCATAAAGCCCTAGACTCAGCAGCATAAATCATGGGTGTCCCCTTGCTGTTCCATCTGCCTCCGGCCATCTCAGCCCCTATACCGGAAAGGTCGGCTGCATAGGAGGATTGACTCAAACGATAGACAATCATGCAAAAACACCGTATTCTATGCGGATTAATTCGTCTTTGAGCATTTTAATGCCAAAATGCGTATCCAACAAAGCTTTGGGTTGAATATTTCCTATAGAGGGAATTTCTGTTTGCAGCCATACATAAAAATTTTCCCTGCTGCCTAAAACTTTTTCTCCGTAATTAAACAGAAGTGCCAGCTCCATGATTTTTTCAGAACTGGAAGGATCAAAAGTTTTTTTTTGCTGATAATAGCGATGCATGGTACGCTCCGACAGCTGTAAAAAACCTGCCCACTCATTTAAAGAAAAAGGACTGTGATCTGCTAACCGGGAAAAGGATGAAAATTGAATACCCGACTTCACGGTATTGATCATTCCAAAAACGCCGGTATCATCCGTATGATGATAGGCAACTTCAGGATCCATTAGGTTAAGTGATTTTGACATAGGTGCAAGTTAAGGTATTTTATGACAAATGGCAAATTTATTTTGACAGTTGTAAGTTGGAGGTTGTTAGTTATTAGTTATTTGTTGTTAGTAGAAACTAATAACCAACAACTAACAACCTACAACCTCTTATAACTCATCGCTTTACAATACAGGATAAAAAACAACGGCATGATCTGCGCTTTCTGGCGCATGGCGATGCCAAGGTTGCCTGCAATTTGGGCGAGGGCGATAGAACCGAAGATGAAAATGAAGAAACTAATACGGAACCAACCGTTCCAGTGCTTCCAGTTGGGAATACCATAGCGGATGATGCCGATGGTAAAGAAGACATACAGGGCATTTTCAAAAGAAACAATAAAACCCAACAAACCAGGACCATCCACAAACAAGGGGCGGTACCAAAAAGTAAATAATTTCTGCGCCTGGTTGTAGTTCCCAAGATCCACACCACTCGTAGCACTTGTGTTGGATATGGCCCTTTGCTGAAACTTGGTGGACTCGGTAAGATTTAAATCGTTTCTGCCGGTATATTTACTCATATCATCTACTGTAAAATAGGTAATGGCTAGTACTGCCAAAATCATCAGCCCTTTATAATACCACTTTACCCCTCTTACAGTAAAAAACAGACCGAAACCTGCCCCGATGATGATAAGAAATAAAATATGCCCACGTATTTGAAACACAAACCAAGAGCCAAAGATGATCATTAAAAATCTTTTCTGAAAACGACTTAATCCAAATATAATCAAACCAATACCAAAAAGCATGGTAGCACCTTTACCGATCGAGCTGCTCCAGAAATGGGTATTGGGAAGGAGAAAAATCCATTCAACAATAGAATAACTGGAATTCGATCTTACATTAAAGGCAGGCAAATTTTCCTTTAGAGCAAAATAAAAAAGTATAACCCCATTTAGACCCAGGTAGGAAAAAATGAGCATGCAGCTTATATAATTTAAACCTAAAAAATTTGACAAAGGCCAGGTGAGCCATTTAATGAAAAGAGTATCTGTTCCCCACCAGTCTGACCAAGCACTCGGTAAACTGGTCAAGTGATGATATTCTCCAGAGTCAGAGCGCTCCACAGATGCATATAGAATATAAACAATAGACAGCAAAAGATGTATGCCTGCTAACGCGTCAATGTAATTCTCTGATGTATGTCCTCCCCTGAACCGATCAATTGCTGCTAAGCGAGCTACCCATCTGTTTCTTTGCAGAAAGTAGATGAGCAGGATGATGAGGGAGACGATGATGAGATCCATGGATGTTGTTGGTTGTTAGTTCTTAGTTGTTGGTTGTTGGTTTGTTAGTTTTTCAAAAAAACATAAATACTTATTAGTCAACGATTCAATGGAAAAATTGGCAATGACATTTTCTCGGGCATGATTTCCCATTTCAGCTCTTAAGGATTCATTATCCATTAGCGTGGATACATACTGCGTAAATTGCTCTATATCCGATGGAGGACAAAAGAATCCGGTTTTTCCGTGTATAATACATTGTTGCACCCCGCCTACATCGGCAGCGACGGAGGGCAGGCCGGCCATGGCAGCTTCCAATACAACCCCCGGCAGGCCTTCGGTGTCGCTGGTAAGCAAAAGGACATCGGATGCTGCCAATACGGTAGACACATCCTGCACATATCCGCAAAAATGAAACACCTCCCCTAATTTATTGTCTTCTACCCATTCTATGAGCGAGGATTTCAGTGGACCATCGCCGGCAAGCAGACCCACTACTCGATTATTTGCAGCATATAACTGAGCCACCACCTCCAGGAAACGATCGGGACGTTTCTGCCGCGTAAGATTGCCCAAAAACAATACCACAAAAGCATTTTCAGGTAATTGGAGTTGCTGCCGGGCGATAAGCCGGGAAGGGAGGGCTTTAAACTTCTCCGGATCTATGCCCCTGGGGATCACCACCGAGGGTTTATTGAAGCGGTAGTTAGCCTGCATATCCTTTAGCGACTTGGCACTTACTCCAACTGCAGCATCGAGGCAGGGAATAATCACCCGGCGGTAATAGGCATGTTTGAACCCGCCAGGATTCCAAAAACGACTGCTATCGATCACGCGATAGACCCATTTGCTCTTGATAGAAGGAAAAAAATAACGGATGGCTGCCGCATATTTAAGGGTACGACTTCCGTTGCATAATATAATATCCGGCGCAAAGTTTTTGATTTCCCTAGCCAAAGACCTAACCAAAGCAGGTTGAACGGAGGGGAAACGTTCAAAAATATGATTGTCCCGAAAAGGAAGCACTATATCATTCTCTTTTAGGATAAGCGTCTCATATTTATCTTCCTTGTAGAGAAATACCCGTTTCAGCAAAATGCCTTTCTTCTCCAGGCTCCGCTTGAGATCATCGGCAAATATCTGTGCGCCTCTGCGAATGGGGCGAGTGTCTAAAATTAGAAGACGCATAGTTAAGTTGTTGGTTGTTGGTCTGTTGGTTGTTGGTTTATTATGGTTTTAACTTACAACCACCTCCCTCAGGGTATTTTCGTACTGAAGGGCAATGTTGTGTATGTCGAATCGGGTAATAGCTTCAGCACGTGCCCTTGCTCCCATTTGCTGTGCTTCTTCGTAATGATTGATTACCCACAGCATTTTTTCCGCGAGTTGATCGGCATTTTTTACAGGGAAAACCTTTGAAGTTGTATCGGGCGTTACGGCTTCGAGATTCATAGGGATATCACTGCAGATGATGGGAATGCCGGAGAGCATCGCCTCAACGAGAGCGCCACTGAATCCTTCAAACCAACTCGGAAAAACAAAAGCATGGTAGTGAATCAGGGTTTGCGATGCTGTTGCAACAGTACCCGGTAAATTTACCTTTCCCTCTAAACCACAATTCTTAATTTGCTCTTCCAATTTGTTTCTGAACGGACCCTCCCCTATGATATCAATGCAAAATTCATTTTCATATTGATTCAATAAAGCGGCTGCCGCAATAAGATCAGTTAATCCTTTTTTTTCATATAACCGGCTTATGCATACAAATCTGAACGGGGTTGTTTTGGGTAAATTGCTGATAGGAATATTTTTTATTACCCTGCCCCTGTAAATAACATGAATTTTCCTATCATCTACTCCAAGGCTTCTGCTATTGGACAAAGCCAGTGCTTTTGAATTACTGATATAAATAGTGGGGATGCCTGCGGTCAATCTGTCAATCATCCAGGTGAACCAAAATTTTAATCTGCCTAACCCATGAAATGTGGCCTTTCGATTTGACCCATAACTGTCTTCAACAAAAGTGCCGACCAAAGGTTTTTTTTCCAGTCTGCACGCTATGCGGCTGATGATATTTGCCCTGTAAAGACTGCTTACTACGATATCAGGATTCTCACTTCGAAGCACTTTTCTCAATGCATGAATGGCATCGATAAAATGATACTTGGGTTTAATATCCAGAAACAGCAATTGAATGCCCGATTGCTCAAAAGCCTCTTTCAGTGTGTGGTTGGGATAAAAGTAACACACCACTACTTTGGTGTTTTCGGAAAAATGTCGCACCAGCTCCAGTATGCTTTGCTCTGTACCACCCTGCGTTAGTGTGTCTATGGTTATGAGGACTTTCAATTGAAGATGGAATAAGTTAAAAGGAGGAAAAGGGGTGTCAGGGTGTCGTCGCCTGCGGCGGGTTGTCGGCTGTCCGGATAAAATTCAAATGTGAAGATCTTTAAAACGAAAGGATAAGCGAAAAGTGCTGCAGGTTAGTTTTAATACAAAAGTCCGAATTGCCACAAGGGTATGGTGTTTTGATAGCTTGTTTCAATATCGTCTTTCACTACATAGCCTAGTTAATGTCCTTATGTGCATAACGTTTAAAGGCCGTACTGACCTGAGATATTAATTGATTTGAGTATTGAAACAAATGCTCCATTTAAAAAACTGAACCTCATTTATCAAATATTGTATAATTATAGGGCTTTTTTATGATATTATTGCACTAATGTAGTGCGTTTTTGATTTTACTTACAACCTTCAACATTCAACTTCTTCCCCGCGCTCTGCCTTGCCAGCGCCACATTTTGGTAGCGTCATTCTGAGCGTAAGTGAAGGATCTCATATTAAAGTCAAAACTCAAAAGTTAAAACCAGGAAAGGTGTCAACACGCGGTGCATGGGTTAATGCTCAATTTTGGGGAAATCGCTGAAATCAGAAACGTATTTGCTAAAATCAAAACCGGAACATATTACTTTATTTTCACTATATGAAAAATATAATGTAAGACTATCTTTTGTGTCAGACTGAAAATTATTCTTCTCGAAATGATCTAGTAAATAGTCTTGTCTAATGATAATCGGTTTATACCATTCATTATTATGCCTGACCAAAAAAACATAATGAACGAGAATATTTGTGATGTTTTTAAGATTTTGAATGGATACATAGAATTGAGCACTAAAGCTGTTTCTTCGGCCTGTAGACATCGAAGTTTTTACCTGAACTCTTCGTAATATCCCATTGTCGTCCTGTACAACAAAAATATCGTCTCCATTATCAACTTCAGGTATAGCAACATTCCAGCCGAGCATCAAAAATTCAGACATTATACTTAGGTGGCCGGCTTTTCCCAAGTACTGATTAAACTTTTTCGTCACTAGGTGTTAATTTATGTAAAATATTTCCGGTTAGCGTGTCAATAAAAATAATTTCATCAATGCTTTTAAGATCATTATTATTTTCCACACCTAAAAGTGCAGGATAAATATGATTCTCTAACTTTCCTATATAGTCATCAAAATTGCTTTTCATATCATATCCCACAAAAATATTATTCGCCGGATGGGCATTTGGAAATAAACGTTTTATAAAATCTCTTATGCTCGGAGCAATACTAAATGTGTACCCGTCTATTTGTCTATTTACGTTTATTTTGATGGCGTTCATAATACGAATTTATTCAATTTTGTGATTTATTATGTTAGCACTTTGGGGTTTAATATTTCAAATTTTAAGCACTTCCATACATTGAAATTACGAAAAAAATAATTTAAAAAAAAGCTTATGCTTGGGGTGGCTGTTGTCGTGGTTGTCTGAATCGTTGATCGTTGTTCGTTTATCGTTTATCGAAAAATACGAAAAACGAGTAACGAAAGACGAAAAACGAACCTGCCCGCGCGTTCTGCCTTGCCAGTGCCACATTTTGGTAGCGTCATCCTGAGCGGAAGCGAAGGATCTGCTGATGGAGAACACTTCTAATCATGAGATGTTTCGCTGTCGCTCAACATGACGCTTCTAACCCAACAACAAACAACCGATAATGAAACCTTTGAATTCCTCCCCCTTAGTCCCCCTCCAGAGGGGGATACATTCTAATGATCTGTTAACTGTTACATACTCACTTTATATTCCTTCCGCCACAGCTCGATCATGAGCAGGGTGAATAATCTTTTTTTATTGAATCGTCCTTGCTGTTGTCCTTTCCAGAGGGTTGAGATATATTCTTTATCAAACCAGCTATCGCTGTTACCGAGGAGATGGTCTTTTATAAAATCCGCCCATTTTTTATCGCGCATCCATATTTCCATGGGAGGAACGAAACCCTGTTTGCGCTTAAAATTAAAGGAGGGGGGTAATCTTTTGGTAGCAACGCGTTTCAACAATATTTTCTTATCGTATCTGGTTACCTTGAGCGAGGTGGGGATTTTTCTGAATGCAAAATCAATAATGGAGGCATCCAGTAAAGGAGCTCTTACTTCCAGGGAAGCGAGCATGGAAGCGCGATCTACCTTCACGAGGATATCATCAGGCATGTAAGAGCTGAAATCGGTCCGCATGGCTCGATCGGCCAAATCACTCCCATTTTGAAGCAGGGTATCTCTCCAATTCTTGTTATGGATAAGCGGGAAAGATTGCCCAAGCAAGCCTTTTCTTTCTGCGGGTTCAAAAAGCGGATCTACCTGAGGAATGGTGCGATTAAAATCCGTACCGATTTGTTGCAGATAATATCGGCCTCTGAAACCTATCGGCAGGAATGATTGGGCAGCGTTGCTCAATAATTTTCGAAATATCAACGGAATGGATTGCCATTGGTGTTCCATGGATAACCATTGCTGATAGCGATCATATCCGCCGAATAACTCATCTCCCCCATCTCCTCCTAGTGCTACGGTGCAATGTTCCCGGATGGCTTTTGAGAGCAGATAGGTAGGCACCAGTGAAGGATCGGTCATGGGTTCATCAAACTGATGCGCCATCTTGAAGAGCAGTTCCGGCTCCGGTTGGGAAGTTTGTATTTCTGTGTGCTCTGTACCAAAATAATTGGCGATCAGTCGGGCATAAGGGGCTTCATCGCCACTCCCATAACCCGGAAAACTGACCGTATAGGTTTTCAGCTTGCTGAGATGAGCAGCGGCATAAGCCGTGATGAGACTACTATCGAGCCCGCCACTCAACAATATCCCCACAGGTACATCAGCCACCAGTTGATTCCGAACCGAATGCTCGAGCAGTTGATCGAGTTCGGTTTCTAGTTGTATAAGATCCGGCTTTGTTGCTTCTAATACAGGCAGCGACCAGTAGCGATGTTTGACTAGCGTATGATGAGCAATATCGTATTCGAGATAGCAGCCCGGCTCGAGTTTTTCATACCCTTCCAAAATGCATTGTTTGCCCGGCACATAGCCCCATCCCAGTAAGGCATGCAAGGCCGTTGGATTGACTTTAGGAGCGGAGGGAAAAACGGATAATAATGCTTTCAGTTCGGAGGCAAAAGCAAAGCCGCCGTTTTGGGTGGTGAAGTAGAGTGGTTTTTCACCCGCCCGATCTCGGGCACAGTAAAGCTTTTGTTTTTGCTGATCAAACAAAGCAAAGGCAAACATCCCCTTAAGTCTTTGGAGACAATCGCTTCCCCATTGATGCCAGGCATGAATGAGCACTTCCGTATCACTATGACCATTGAAGCTATAACCTTTCTGAAATAATTCCTGCTTAAGTTCTATGAAATTATATATTTCCCCATTGAAGACCACCACAAGACGACCATCCGGACTATCCATGGGTTGGGCACCGGTATCGCTCAGATCAATAATACTGAGACGGCGATGACCGAGCCATAGTTTACCTGTTTCATCACTCCATGAACCTGATGCATCGGGACCGCGATGCTTAATTGCACTTAATCCAGTTTGAAGAGCGGCTTCATTTACCGGCTCATGCAATGATACCTGACCTAATATTCCGCACATCTTAAGAAAAAAAGAAATTTATTACCCCTATACTTTTGCTACGGGTGATACCCTCATTCCCATTTTTTGGGTCAACCCATCGAATAGCCCTTTACTGAGGAAGAAGAAATTTTTTTGTCCGTATTGAAACCCAAACCTGAATCCATAGATTATTTTGAAAAGCATCCGTATAAAAAAAAAGCAAGTTCCGAGATAAGCTCGTTCCCTTCTAAAGAGTATATTAAAAAGGCTCCTTGTGGTATAGTATTCCCGCCAAAGACGATTCAACTCCTTTGGATAATAAAGAGATTTAGATAGTTTTAGCCGATTATAATATTGCCGATGCCGATACAGTTCTTCTCCTGAAATAACTACCTTGAAACCTCCTCTTTTTACTGCAAGACAAAAGTCGAGATCTTCAAATCCAAAAAATAAAGAAGAATCTGGCAGAATCCCTTTTTCATAAACCAGACGGTTTACTAAAGGCATCATGTTTCCGGAGACATTATCTACTTCAATGACTCCTTTGAGTTGTGCATCCGGTATTCTTTTTACTTTGGCTGCATTTCTATCAAACCACTCCCCAACTGCCCCCACCACCCCAATGGGTCTTTGGGAAGATGAGGTAGCTACCAACGATGCGAGTTGATTTATGGTGTCATAAAACACCGGAGGATCATCATCATCTATCCACAATACCCATTCATGACCCCGCTCAAAAAGTGCCCTCAGACCAAAGGCTGCGCCCCCGGCTGGTCCTGAATTGTAGCCCACAGGTAGGTACAAGCAGTTTAAATGAAGCGCAATCTCTTTAGCAGTTTCTTCCGGATCGTTATCTACAATGAGTATCACTTCTGGGACTAACTCTTGATTATTCAGTACAGTCACGGTTTGCCGCAACTGTTCCGGCCGCTTATACGTCATTACAAAACAAGCATACTTAAAACTCATAATTGAAGTTTGCTGTAAATGAGATTGATTTACTAAAAAAATTACACCGCAGATAATTATGCTAAATTTTCAACGTATCCCGAACTCCCATTGTAATTAATAATTACAGCAGGATTCCCTGCAACTACTGCATTAGAAGGTACATCAAAATTTATATAGCTTAGTGGAGCGATTAACACATCATCTCCAATTTTTATATTTCCGACGATTACTGCATTTGTGCCAATCCAAACTCTGTTGCCTATGATTGGATTTCCTTTTTTTCTGCCACGTTTGGTATTACCTATAGTAACTCCCTGTGCTATATTACAGTTATTCCCTAATTGCGAATTTGTATTGATTACGATATTGCCATAATGTGCCATAAATAGCCCACTCCCAATCTTGCATGTATGTAGAAACTGAAAGCCATATTTCACTTGCATTCGTTTGTTCCAAATTCGAAAAAGAATACCTAATGGATTATATTTTGAAAAAAATTGACATGCTCGGAAAGTAAACATATAACGGCAACCGGGTATAAAAAAAAATGTTGATAGAATATTTCTTGATTTTTTTTTATACCGATGTAAATCTTGTAATAAATATTTAAGCATTATAATATAATAAATAAATTTTTATAGAAGAAAATGTAAACTTCCCGGTTTTTTCGCGATCTAGATTTAGTGTTAATTTAAAGATTCTATGTTCTTGATTTAAAATCTGGCCATACGCGATCTCTGAGAAACGGGATGAGGCTGATGAAAAAACGGACAAGTGTTTTTAAATTACTTGGCTGGACAAAATATGCTTTGATAAAATACCCCGAGGCCTTGCTCCACTGCTTCAGCTGAGCATGTGAGACGGCTATATTCTGATAATACAATAGTAGTACATTCGGTTTATTTTTGAAATACTGGGGATGCTTCTGAATCAAATAAAGACTGGCATTGATTTTATTAACCTGATTTTTACCTCCTCCATCTACAGAAGGATAATAGATGATCCCGGCTTTTTGGGTAAATAATCTTACGGTGGTATAATTCATACAGGAGAACATCAATTCAGTGAATTCTCCGAAGCGAATATTTTCATCAAATCCTCCTAGTTTATCCAACAAATGCTTAGCAATACAAAAACTACCGGGCATATATAACCCATTATCCGAATACTGATCCTCTCGGTATGGATATTCAGCTCTTCGTATTTTACAATTTTTCTGATTGTCAATTACCTGCATATCGCAGAAAACGAGGTCGGGAGTCTTAAGATTGATGGTATTGTAAAAATCATCCAACCAATTAGGTAAGGCCTGATCATCGGAGTCCAGAAAAGTAATATACGGAGCCTTTGCATTTCTGATACCGGTATTTCTTGCTGCACAAACGCCTTTATTCTCCTGTTTAATGTATTGAATTCTAGTGTCTCCAAAAGCCTGTACTACCTTCTCCGTATCATCTGTACTGCCATCATCTACAATAATGAATTCAAAGTCAGTAAAGGACTGTGTCAACACCGAATTGATCGCCTGCCCGATGATATGCGCTCTGTTGTAAGAGGGGGTTATGATGGAGAAGAAGGGCATGGGGGTTGGAGGTTGTAAGTTGTATGTTGTATGTTGTGGGTTGGAGGTTGTGGGTTGGAGGTTGTCGTCGCCTGCGGCGGGTTGTCGGCTACACTGTTGTCAGGTTGTCGGCTCGATCGCTCCGCGCGTTCTGCCTTACCAGCGCCACACATTTCGGTAGCGTCATCCTGAGCGTAAGCGAAGGATCTCATGTTTAAGTCAAAATTCTAAAGGCAAAACCTAAAAGTTTTAATTGGTGTTGACTTTTGACTTTTGAGTTCTTTTTGAGCTGTTTCGCTATCGCTCAACATGACGAGCAGACCGTATTTGTTTATCATTGTCAGGCCGTTATGGGAATTTCATTTGCAAGGTCAATACCTGATAAAATGATTTCCTGTTGATATGGATCATCTAAATCAAGAACTTCAGAAAAAGTGTGCATTTCAAAAAGTTTGTACTTTTTAAGTAAATGAGAAATTATTTCAATATCCAATGAGCGGATGCCGGAAAAACCTTTTGCCCATATCGCAATATCAATATCACTGTGATCATTACAGGTGCCCTTTGCATAAGATCCGAACAAGAAAACACGAACCGGGTCAATTCCCTCGTTTCGGAGCTCTTCTATAAACTGACTCGTTTTAGATATTATAGTTTTTCTTGTAACCATTGCAATAAAGCTTTTACTTTATCTACATGCATTTGCATATATTTTGAGGTAGCAATTTTATGCAGGGTATGTTTATAATCAGGATATCTTGCTTCAATATTCCAGTTATTCACAACACTTAAATAATCAAAATGAACGGCATCCCATTCCAAATCAGTCTCACCTGCTATTTTCTGAAGGTCATGTGTAAATGGTGGAGTATTGGATAGATTATCCTTAACCCATATTGCCTTCAACATCTTCTCCACACTTAAATGAAGAAAGAAAAGCGCCGGAACACTCCTTTTCCCTTCATAATTGTAGAGAGCGGTCTCCCAATCCTCGTTTGAAGAGTTTTTCCAATAGGCTATATGATCTTGTTTGGTCATTTGTTTATTTGATAAATAAAATTATCACTTAAATCATAATGTAAAAATTTCACGATAATATCCTGAATTTGTAAGTCAGGAGGGCGTTCAGTGTTTGAGTGGCATAATCAAATTTACGAAAAATATATCTATCAAAAGTAAGTAACCAAACGTCATCCTGAGCGTAAGCGAAGGATCTCATATTTAAGGCAAAACTCAAAAGTTAAAACTTAAAAGAAAATACAGGATTTCATCTTTTAACTTTTAAGTTTTCAGTTTTACTTTTATGATGTTTATGAGATGTTTCGCTATCGCTCAACATGACGAGTAGACCGTATTCGTTTATCGTTGGTCGTCTATCGAAAAAGCACTAAAAACGAGCCACGAAAGACGAAAAACGAACCTGCCTTGGCGTTCTGCCTTGCCAGCGCCACACATTTCGGTAGCGTCATCCTGCCTGTCCCGTAGCGAAGCGTCTGCGGGAAGCGTAAGCGAAGGATCTCATGTTTAAGGCAAAACTCAAAAGTTAAAACTTAAAAGTTTTAATTGCTTTTGACTTTTGACTTTTGAGTTCTTTTTGAGCTGTTTCGCTATCGCTCAACATGACGCTCTTTGCGAGCATTGCCTCTTTGCGAGCATTGCCTCTTTGCGACCTTTGTGTGAAATACTAAAATTAAGCATTGTTCACTTTTATGTCTTGACCGTATTTTACTATTTCATGTACAACTGGATCAGTAATATTAAAATCTTTTTCTCTAAAAGGATGGGGCTCGATTCTGCTGTCAATATTTCTCCTTAATCGCATTAAATCCAATTGTATGTCAATCAAGTTGCTGTAATCTTTTAAAATTACAGCAATATCAATATCACTATCTTTATTGTAATTACCTTTTGCATAAGATCCAAACAAGATTATTTTAGCAAAATCATATTTCGATCTTACTGCATTGGCGTACTTCATTACAATATCTAAAGCATCTCTTTTATCCATATCCGAACTGTTATTATTCTTTCAATCCAGTTTTTAGTATAATCAGATGTACATAATTGGTAAAACTCTTTTTTATAATCATCATATCTGGCATTAAGATTAAAAGAGGTAATTTCATCAAACCAATCCGCATACTCATTAGACATATCCAAACCAATTAACTCTCCCAACCTATATAAATTATGAGTAAACGGGGCGTGTTCACCAAATCGTTTAACATAAATTGCTTTTAGTAATTTCTCTGTCGAAATATGACCAATAAATAAAGCCCATCCATATGATTTTGATTCATATAAAGTAATCATTGTATTCAAGTCATTATCTGATGTCTCAATCCAATGTCTTACAATCTTATCTACATCAATATTTGATATATTATCACTCAAAATTCAATCTAATTAATAAAATTTAAAAAAAATTAAACTTCTCCCTCAATCTCAAGAATTATTCTTTCTTTTTGAGCTTGGGTAAGCCTCCTTACAACAGTCAATATTTCTTTGAATGGAAAAGGTTGTTTAAGTGCCATATTCAAATTTACGAAAAATATATCTATCAAAAGTAAGTAACCAACTGTCATCATGAGCGTAAGCGAAGGATCTCATGTTTAAGTCAAAATTCTAAAGGCAAAACCTAAAAGTTTTAATTGCTTTTGACTTTTGACTTTTGAGTTCTTTTTGAGCTGTTTCGCTATCGCTCAACATGACGCTCTTTGCGGTCTTTGCCTCTTTGTGTGCTTTGTGTAAAATTATCAATCATCAAAAGAGTGAACACCCGAAAAAAAAAGGTTTTGATTTAAGCGGAACGGGGAATAAGGCATTCGTAAGGAATATTCAACTTTTCGTGAAGATTTTTAATCATCTTCAATGTCAATTTACGTTTATGATTAAAAAGTTCTGAAATTCGGCTTTTATAGCCTATTACTTCTGCTAAATCATTATTATCCCATCCCATTTGTTCCATTCTAAACTTAATAGCCTCTATGGGATCAGGAGTATCAATCGGGTAATGCTCATTTTCATAATTTTCAATGAGCAATTCCAGTATCTCTGCTTCTGCATACTCAGGTGACTTAGCCGGTGAATCAAAAACTTCATCAAGGCGTTTAAGTGCTTTATAATAATCTTTTTCTGTTTTAATTAATTTGATATCCATATAGTATGACTTTAAAGGATAATAATTTATATTTTTTCAGCATCTATTTTATCATACTCATTATGAGTCCCAATGAATCTGATGTAAATACTTTTACGATTAAAATGAATTTTAACAACCAATCTATAGTTATTTCTACAGATATCAAAAACAACTCTTCCGTTTTTTAAAATACTCGCTCTTGGATATTCAGCCTTCAATTCTGATGGATTTGTCCACCTGGCCTTGGCAGCTTCTTTATGCCACGCTTTCAATTGTTGTTCTGAATCCTTATGTTTTTTCCAGAATTCACGGAGTATTGATTTTGATATAACTCTCATATAGGTGTTTATTCATTTTACGAAGATAGGATAAGTTATCCAATTTGGTAAAGTTAATATTTTTTTGTCTGCTTTGCTGTTGTCATTGCATCACTTATTTTGTGAGCTTTGCCACTTTGCGACCTTTGTGTGAAATACTAAAAAAAATTTCCCTCCAACCTCCAACTTTTAGGTTTTGAGTTTTTACCTTTGACTTTGTATAAAGCTATTCTTCAGTTGTAAATAATGTTTCACCGCTCTTTTCACATTCAATTGATAGGATTTGTATTTAGCAGTAAGGGTAACGCTACCGAGATCGGCAGTTTCAGCGTAATATTTGTTTAGCGACATTTTAAGTCTGAAAACGGATAAAGCGATGAATGACCTGAGAAATCTTTTACCGTAAAAAAAGACATATCCCGCAACCCCTCCCCGTTTATTTTTTAATATAAATTCATAACCCGACAAAAGCGCAACACCTGAGGCAATCCCCTCTTTCAATTTCAGGTAATAGGCCCATTCCAGGCGATTGGTTGGCATGGTGTGTTGAAACTGTAGTTTTGAGCTATACCAAATCTCGTAACCCAATAATTGTAACAGATAGCACCATTCCACATCACCTCCTGATACTAAAGACCCTTTTTTACGATCAGTCATGATGGTTTGAAAACCATTATCGAATAGATTTAATAAAGGCAATCTCCGTACAATTGCCCCAGCCCCATAGACTTCTGCAGGAATTTCCTGGATTTTTCCATCAGCATCTGCCTGCGCACCTACCGCATAAGAATGGCAATACCGATTCCACCATTCTGGTTTTGCCCCCTCAAATAGAGGAATACCATGCCCACCCAATACACCGATACTTGGATATTTTTGTACTAAATCAAAGGCAAACTGCAGATAATTGGCATCTAAAATATTATCATCATCGCAAAATAAAACGTAATTGTATTGAGCTGATTTCAGTCCCTTAGTACGAGCATAGTTCAACCCCTGCTGAGACTCATTTACTACTTTCCAGGTTAGATGTGAAGCATTTATACTTAAAAGGTTCTGAACGAACTCATCTGTTCCGTCAACAGAAGCATTATCTACTACAATGAGTTCCCATAAAAGTCCTGGGTTTACTTTTTGTGTTACAATCGAATGAAGTGTTTCATTTAATCGACTTTTCCCATTGTACGTACATATCACAACTGAAATACCACTCATAACCATAAACGATTTATTACTGGCGACAACACTCCCCAACGATGACGATTTTGCAACATTCTGACCCGACGGAAAAGATGTTTGTCTGCCGACGCAATAAAGTATCTGTCAAAACCTGCTTGTTGTAAAAATTTTATATATAGTGGCCTTAGATCTTTTAAAATCCAGCATACATCATTTTGGTTTTCGCGATAGCGAAATGAAAGATAAGAACACATGTAGGCAAAATCAGCCGGGATAAATTTAAAGTCATAATGATGTACTTCTTTTTCAAACATTAATACAGCTTCCGAAACTTTACCCTGCATAACACTTACGCCTAAGCACATAAGCAAACAGCGCTTAATGGCAGGAAGTGGATCAATATCATAATCCAAGTTAAGAGGCATATCCTCACCAACCCTCTCATCCTTTTTACTAGCTCTTAATGTAACTTCCTTTAAGGCATCATACATGCGGGCAGCATTTCGACTCATACTCAACGGAAGAATCCTGTAGTTAGCAATAGACTGCGGAATAATACTGAATCGTGCTCCGGCTTTATAAAATCTTATCCATAAATCCCAATCCTCCGTACCTGTATTTTTCAGATTATAATCAAAAAGACCCGTTTGATTTAAAAAAGATCTACGAACTGCAATAGAAGCTGGTGGAACAATATTGGTTGTCAAGATCGATTTAGCATTCTCTAAATTCGGTTGTTTTACGGAATGAATCAATCTACCTGCTTCATCAACATAATCATATCCACCCAAAATGATATCTGAATGATTAGTATAATTATTCAAAATATTTAAAGTGAAAGGTTTTAAATAATCATCAGCATCAAGAAAGATAATCCAATCATTCTTGGAATGATTAATACCTTTGTTTCGGGCATTAGCTAGTCCACAATTGGATTGATACCAATAATTAATCCTCGAATCTTGTTTAGAGAAATTCATTGCGATTGATTCTGTCTCATCAATCGACCCGTCATTTATTATATGTGCTTCCCAATTGTGAAAATCCTGATTTAGTAGCGACTGTAGATTTTGTGATAAATATAGCCCATGGTTATAACAAGGGATGATTATTGAAAAAGAATGATTCATTTTTGTAGATATATAAATTCTATGCCTTGTGATTGTTGTGTTAGATAAATAATTGCAAATTTTAAACCTTGGGAGAAATATTGCCAAAAGAGGTTGTTCAGCTAAAGTTTATTCTGCAGAAAAGGTACAAAAGAAAAAAGATTTGATGTATAAAGAAAAAGAGAAACATATTGTTTTAAAAGTAATTTGCAAGAGCGCATTGAATCTAAACTTATCCATAACAAAATCCCATGTGGTAAATCGCTACGTATAGCTGTAGAGGTTTCAATAGCGTTAGTAACTAAATTTACAACTTTGTAGACTGGGAGTATGACAGATATAGCGATCATAGATTAATTTCAATAATGCCAAAAAACGTAAGAATAATCAGAAAAGCTGTTTTAAAAGATTATCTAACTTCTTTAAATCAACTGTAATGTTACTACGTTGAACATTATTGCTATCACCATGATTAATCGTATAGTAATACTGGTGACCTAATGCTCTCGCAAGATTAAAAAAACAGGCATTAATAATAGATGAATCTGACACAAGTTCAATTACTTTTGAATTATCAGGCATGAAGATCATATTAGTAAGACCAGCACCGTGATTACTTATAATGAAATTTGATTCTGACATTAATTTTCGCTGTTCGTAAAAATTTAAATCT
Source organism: Bacteroidota bacterium (assembly GCA_018970395.1). Taxonomy (GTDB): domain Bacteria; phylum Bacteroidota; class Bacteroidia; order Chitinophagales; family Chitinophagaceae; genus Lacibacter. Next base: position 3,954 of record JAGWWM010000005.1, on the reverse strand, counting down.
TCCATATACACACAATCTATATAATATTTATTTAAAAGAATAATTAAATCCAATTCATTTTGAATGATTCTTCGAGAAGCCTTTGAACGACTTATATAAATTCTCCTTGAGGCCGAATAATCAAATTTATCACTAATCCGGAACTTTAGCCTTACGCTTTGAAGCTGTTCAGGATCTCCTCCACAAGGACATAAATGTGAGGGCGCATATAGCTCTTTTATAAAATAACATTTGTCTAAGGTATAAGGCAAATATTCAAAATGAAAAATATCTAGACTTTCTTTGATATAGCCTATATTCAAAAAATTTACAGGCAAAAGTACCGGATAACTAACCCCTGCCTGTTCACATGTAATTAAACGTGGTAGAACATCTGTAATCCAATGAAAATAATTCTTACTCCAATTATCAATAACCCATAATCCTTTATCTAAATTACTTTTTGATAAAATGATATTTTTTAAATAGGATTTCCAAAAAAACGCTTCAAAAACTGAGGTACAAGACAATAATGTTTAAGTAGGGTCATTCTTGAAAATAGCCAATACTGTACTACTCTGGCTTTATTAATTCGGGCTAAATGAATTTCACCTATGATGTACCCTATTTGTAGGACAGGTAATTGTATTTTCTAAGATATAAAGAACTACTATTACTACTACCTTTCTTTTCTTTTTTTGCTTCTTTTTTTCTTTTCTTTTAGTATCCACGTTAATATGTGGATAACCCCTTTTTCAATTTTGAAAATCATGCCGCTTTTAAATAACAGGATGCAGGCGATTGATAATCCAATGATTGATGAGGCCGTTCAGAATTATAAAATTCAAAATAATTTTTTAACCCCTCATACAGCGCCACTCCATCTTGTGCTGAATGTAGATAAATATGTTCATATTTAACCGATCGCCACAAGCGCTCAACAAATATATTGTCAATGGCTCTGCCTTTACCATCCATACTGATCTTGATGTCGTGGGATAATAATAACCGTATAAACTCATTACTGGTAAACTGGCTGCCCTGATCTGTATTAAAGATCTCGGGCTTCCCATATTTATCTATTGCTTCGCTGACCACTTCTATGCACCAGTCTGAAGTCATTGTATTACTAAGGCTCCAGTTTAAAACAAAACGGGTATGAAGGTCGATAACAGCGCAGAGGTACATAAAACCACGCCGCATAGGCACATACGTGATATCCATAGCCCAAACCTGATTGGGGCGATTAATCTCCAATCCCTTTAGTATGTATGGATATATCCGGTTCTGTTTATTAGGCTTACTGGTATTGGGGCGACGATAGATAGTTTGCCAGCCCATTAAATCCATTAAGCGTTTTACCCGCTTGCGATTAATCGTATGGCCAAGCCCTCTTAACCAGGCGGTCAGTTTTCTTACCCCGTAAAACGGCGTTTTAAAATACTGCTCATCCAAAAGGCGCATAATAGCGATATTTTCCTGGCTTTCACTACAGGGTTGGTAATACAATCCACTTCGGTGAACCTGTAAAATCCGGCACTGGGCTGATATACTCAACTTACTATTTTGTTTATCTATCATAGAACGACGCTCGTCTAAAGGTCTTAAAAGAGCTTTTTTTTAAGAAAATCGTTCTCTACTTTTAGCTGTCCGATCTGGGCGTACAGCTTCTCAGTTTGCTGCTCCACATCTGTCTGCCCTTCCGATTTGCCAGAACCGAAAACAGAGGACAAATTGGCTGTAGCCTCTCTTTTCCATGTATTAATCTGGGTGGGATGGAGCTCATACTTGCGAGCCAAATCCTCAATGGTACTGCGCTCTTTGAACGCTTCTAAAACGACTTTGGCCTTGAAATCGGCGCTGAATTTACGTCTGCTGTTTTTTGTCATAATTGGTAATTTAAGATTTAAAAATAATATCTTAATTACCAGTCCTAATTTAAGGGTACATCATACACCAATTTTATTATCAAAATCCCATTTAAAATAACGAGATTCATTATCATTAAAATTTTCAGGAGGTGTCCGTTTAATTAATGAGGACGGTTTAATAATATTGACTATATCAATCACTTGTTATTTTTTTTATAAACGTTAAGGATAAGTGTTAGTTTTTGTCCGAAAAAGTAAGAGAAGAGGCTGAATATTTTTAAAGTTTATTAGAAAGCCCTATTTTATAAAAAACCTATAAGATGATAAAGCTATAATCTTAAATTAAAAAAAGAAAATAGTCATGAATACTGTACATTCAATAATGTAAGAACTTTATAGTACCAACGAATATATCTGGGCTTGGTGCGCAAAAAACGTTTGATTTGGGTACTATTTTGATTATAAAATTTAAGATGTTCATTAAAATTTATCTTAATAAATGCTCTTTGTTCCTTTATAATTGTTGGAATGGTAGATTTTGAACTACTTAGCCCTCCCCCTTCAAATGAACAAATCGTTAGATCAATATATTTATAAGAGGCTTTATATCTGAAAATAGCTAACATAAAGAAAGCCCAATCTGAAATAACATCATAGTTATCATTGTATAATCCTACTTTTTTAAATAGCTCTTTTTTTATAGCGGTTGCCTGGTGGGGCAAACCATTACAAATCATGTAATCCAAGCTCAATTTATCGGGGTATTTGTATGGTTTTGGAGGATTTTCAAAACAATCTATCATATTTCCATAGACAAGATCCTCATCATTCAGAGAATTAATAAGTGCTAAAACACTATTATTATCAAAAAAAATATCGCCACTATTTAAAAATAAAAGATATTTTCCTTTAGCAAAAGTAACCCCTTTATTCATCGCGTCATAAATACCTTTATCTTTTTCACTTATCCATTTAAATTTAATCTGATCAAAAGACTTGATTATATCCAAACTTTTATCCGTAGATGCACCATCAACAATAATATACTCAAAATCCTTAAAGCTTTGTTTTAATACACTTTCAATAGTGTTTCTTAATCCCTCAGCATTATTATAATTGATTGTAATAATTGACAATATCATGGCCAAGAAAAACTTAATTAATACGTGTTTTTGATAACTTATAAAATGTATTTATTCGCTTAAATTCATTAGACACTCCAAAATCTGTAAAAATCTCAACTCCGTTTCTGTAGTTTTTATCACTCCTGCTGTCGACAAAACCTAATCTATTGCACATGTAAATTACCGACCACTTCATCTTAGAAAGCCATCTGAATCTTTTGTATATATAGTATTTAAAAAACAAATGATATTTAGGTAAAACCTCCTGCCTGTAGGATTCCTTATTTATTTGAAGAAAAAGTGTAACAGCATCCCATCTTAATCGATTGGGAGGCATAAAATGTTGTAGCACTAATCTATCCTCATAATATAGTTCATAACCAAGCATCAGCATTCTGTAGCATATCTCGGTATCTTCTCCTCTGTCATTAGCCAACAGCATTTCAACCTGATTAATACAAAAAGAGAATGGTTCCTTTTTTATTATACAACCCGCGCCCCAAAGATTCTGCTTGTAATCAACAAATCCGGGCTTTTCAACTTGCCTACCAACCGCATAAGCAGGCGCCACTTTCCAAAACCAGTCCGGTGTTTCAAAACCTTCCTCTACGGCCAGCTTAGACATTCCTCCCAACACTCCTACCTTGGGATAAGTTTCAAACACCTCATCTGCTATCATCAGATAATCTTCCTGCAACCAGTTATCATCATCACAAATAACAACATAGTCATATTTTAATAATGGTAATGCCTTTTGCATTGCATATACTTTCCCCTGCTTTGGCTCCTGAAGTACAGTAATGGAAACTGAATTGCTATAATCAGCAGCATACTTACAAGCCAACGAATATGTACCGTCCGTTGAAGCATTGTCTACTATCACTATTTCATACAGTAATCTGTTATGATCCGTATTCAGGCGTTTTAGATGATCTAACGTTGCCGGAAGATTCTTTTCACCATTGTAAGTACAAATTAGA